>NZ_CAJXJX010000016.1 GCF_913055775.1 uncultured Demequina sp.
ACGTTCCCGAGCCGCTGCGCGAGGACGTTCGCCTGCTCGGCAGTCTGCTGGGCCAGGTGATCGTCGAGTCCGGCGGCGAGGAGGTGCTGGCCGATGTCGAGCGCCTGCGCGAGCTCGCGATCCGCGCGCATGATGCGCGCGACGCGGAGGGCTCTGCGGCCCTCGACGAGGCGGTGACGCTCGTCAGCGGCTTCACGCTTGAGCGTGCGCAGTACGTGGCACGCGCGTTCACTTGCTACTTCCACCTCGCGAACCTCGCCGAGGAGCACCACCGCGTGCGCGTGATCCGGCAGCGCGAGGCCTCGGCGCTGACGGAGGACGACACCCTGTCCGAGGCGTTCGAGCAGCTCGCCGGTGAGGTGGGCCGCGAGGAGGCGCTGCGGCGCGTGCAGGCGCTCGAGTTCCGTCCGGTGCTCACCGCGCACCCGACCGAGGCTCGCCGCCGCGAGGTCTCGGGTGCCGTGCGCCGCATCTCGGACCTGCTCACTGAACGCGACATCACCCACGCGGGCGGCACCACGCAGGCCGAGTCCGACCGCGCGCTCCTGGCGGAGATCGACGGGTTGTGGCGCACCGCGCTGATCCGCGCCTCGAAGCCCGAGGTGCTGGACGAGGTCAAGGCCGCCCTCGCGGTCTTCGACGACACGATGTTCGAGACCTTCCCGCGCGTCTACCGCCGCCTCGACGACTTCCTCCTCGATGGCGACGCCGGCCGGCGCCCGCCGCTCGCGCGGCCGTTCGTGAGCCTGGGCTCATGGATCGGCGGCGATCGGGACGGCAACCCGAACGTGACCGCCGAGGTCACGCGAGCTGCGGCGGCGCTCGCGTCCGAGCACGCGCTGCGGGCTCTCGAGCGGTCGTGCCGCGAGGTCGCCGAGAAGCTGTCGCTCGACGACGTCTCGACGCCCCCTACCGAGGATCTGCTGGCCCTGCGTCAGCGCCAGACCCAGCGCGACGCGTCGCTCAGCGCGAGGGTCGCGGGCGACCTGCCCGGAGAGACCCATCGCCACGGGCTTCTGTACATCGCGGCGCGCATCGCCGCGACGCAGGCGCGCAACGCGGACCTGCAGTACGAGGGTCCCGAGGACCTCGCGCTGGATCTCGCGATCGTCCAGCGCTCGCTTGTCGAGGCCGGCGCGCGCCGCGCGGCGTATGGCGACCTCCAGCGCCTCATCTGGCAGGTCCAGACCTTCGGATTCCACCTCGCCGAGCTTGAGGTTCGCCAGCACTCGCAGGTGCACGCTGCCGCCCTCGAGGACATCGCCCAGAACGGCATTCACGGCGACCTCCAGCCGCGCACGCACGAGGTGCTCGACACGTTCCGCGCGCTCGGCGCCGTCCAGCAGCGCTACGGCATCCGTGCCGCGCGTCGCTACATCGTCTCCTTCACGCAGGCACCCGAGCACCTGGCGGCGGTCTACGAGCTCGCCGAGCACGCGTTCGCCAGTGCCGGCTCCGCGCCCGTCATCGACGCGATTCCGCTTTTCGAGACGTTCGACGACCTCGAGAACTCGGTCGACATCCTCGAGACCGCGCTCGCCCTGCCCGCGGTCCAGCGCCGCCTCGAGCAGACCGGCCGCCGTATCGAGGTCATGCTCGGCTACTCGGACTCGTCGAAGGACGTGGGGCCTCTGGCCGCGACTCTCGCGCTGCACTCGGCGCAGGAGCGCATCGCCGCGTGGGCCCAGCGCAACGACCTCGTGCTCACGCTCTTCCACGGCCGTGGCGGCGCTCTGGGCCGCGGAGGCGGCCCCGCGAACCGTGCGGTGCTCGCGCAGCCGCCGGGCTCGGTGGACGGTCGCTTCAAGCTCACCGAGCAGGGCGAGGTCATCCTCGCCCGCTACGGCGACCCCGTCATCGCCGAGCGCCACATCGAGGAGGTGGCGGCAGCGACCCTGCTGCAGTCCTCGCCCAGCGTCGAGAAGCGCAACGCCGATGCGACG
This sequence comes from uncultured Demequina sp., assembly GCF_913055775.1. Lineage (GTDB taxonomy): Bacteria > Actinomycetota > Actinomycetes > Actinomycetales > Demequinaceae > Demequina. The sequence goes on from NZ_CAJXJX010000016.1 coordinate 1,944, forward strand.
GCCGCGTTCTCGGAGATGGCCGCGCGCCTCGACGCCTCGTCGCGAGCGCGCTTCCACGGGCTCGTGAAGGCCGACGGCTTCCCGCAGTGGTTCGCGCAGGTGACGCCGCTCGAGGAAGTGGGCCTGCTCAACATCGGCTCGCGTCCCGCGAAGCGCGGCCTCTCCGTCAACTCGCTCGACGACCTGCGCGCGATCCCGTGGGTCTTCGCCTGGAGCCAGGCCCGCATCAACCTCGCAGGCTGGTATGGGCTGGGCACGGCGCTTGCCGAGTTCGGCGACGTCGATGAGTTGCGCCGCGCCTACGCCGAGTGGCCGCTGTTCTCCACGCTGCTGGACAACATCGAGATGTCGCTCGCCAAGACGGACGAGCACATCGCCGAGCGCTATCTCGCGCTGGGCGATCGCGACGACCTTGCCGCGCTGGTGCTTGACGAGATGCGTCTGACGCGCGAGTGGGTGCTGCGCGTCACCGACAGCGACCGCCCTCTGGCACGACGGCGCGTCCTCGGTCGCGCGGTGCAGCTCCGCTCGCCGTACGTCGACGCCCTGTCGCTCATCCAGGTGCGTGCGCTCGAGGCGCTGCGCAACGGCGAGGCCGATGGCGACGAGGCGACGGTCGAGGAACTGCGGCGCGTGCTGCTGCTCACGGTGAGCGGCGTCTCCGCGGGAGTGCAGAACACCGGCTGATTCCGGAGGGCCGATGCGCGGGCCGGGTGACGAGAGATCGTCACCCGGCCCGCGCCGTTTCGGCTGGGTCGTGCAGCCCGTGAGCGAGTGGCGCGGCTCAGCCGATGCCCTGCACGGGGGCGGCCAGGGGCGACCCCGAGCCGTCACGACGACCGTGCTCGGTGGGCAGCTCGACCGCCTGCCCGGCGCCCGACGTCGCGCGCGCCGGCGCCTCGCCCACCCACGCGAGAAGCAGAGCGTCCTCGCCCTTGAGGAAGCGATGCGCACGCACGCCGCCGGTCGCGCGGCCCTTCGACGGGTACTCGCTGAAGGGCGTCACCTTGGCCGCGCCGGGCATCGTCCCGGGCAGTGCGGAGGACGAGCCTGCAATGGTGACGACCACCGCATCGGCCTCTTGCGCGACCACGCCGAAGAAGACGGCGCGAGCGCCGTCGGGAAGCTTGATGCCGGCGATCCCGCCGCCCGTGCGGCCCTGAGGGCGCGCGGAGCCCTGCGTCGCCTCGAAGTGCAGCAGGGCGGCCTGGTCCGACACGAACACCAGCTCGGCGCCGTCGGGGGCCGGGGCCGCGCCGATGACGCGGTCGCCGTCCTTGAGCGCGATGACCTCCCAGGCGTCGCGGTTGGGCGCGGGCTCCGGCTTCACGCGCTTGACCACGCCCGCGGCGGTGCCGAGCGCCAGGGGGGTGTCGCCGTCGATCGGCACCAGGGCCACGACTTCCTCATCGCGCTCGAGCGCGACGAGCTCCGAGACTGGAGTGCCCCCACCCAGCGACGGCGGCTCACTCGTGGGCGCCAGGGCCGGGACCTCGAGGAGTGACAGCCGCAGCAGACGGCCGGTGCTCGTCACGACACCCACGTCCGCACGGGCCGATGCCGGCACGACCGACCGGATCACGTCGTGCGCGGAGCGGCGCCCGTCGCGGGACGGAGCGGTCTCGTCTGCGGTGCGCGCGACCAGCCCCGTCGACGACAGGAGAGCGTGGCACGGGGTGTCCTCGACCTCGAGCGATGGCGCGGACGCCGCCCGCGGAGCGCTCGCCGCGCTCGCCACGGACGGCGCCGTCCCGGCCTCGGCGAGCAGAATCGTGCGACGCGGGGTGCCGTACTCGGCGGCGACGGCGTCCATCTCGGAGCCCACGACGCCGCGCAGCACGGTGTCAGACCCAAGGATTTCCTCGAGCTCGGCGATCTCAGCGAGCAGCTGGGCCTTCTCGTTCTCGAGCTCGAGGCGGGAGAACTTGGTGAGCCGGCGCAGTCGCAGCTCGAGGATGTAGTCGGCCTGGACCTCGGAGAGGTCGAAAGCGGTCATGAGACGCTCGCGCGCCTCGCCGGCGTCCTCGGAGGAGCGAATGATCTGGATGACGTCGTCGATGTCGAGGATCGCGATGAGGAGGCCGTCGACCAGGTGCAGGCGGTCCCGTCGCGCCTGCAGGCGGTGCTCGGAGCGGCGCCGCACGACGTTCAGCCGGTGCCCGATCCACACCTGGAGCATCTCCTTGAGGCCCAAGGTGCGCGGCTCGCCGTCGACCAGCGCGACGTTGTTCATCGAGAAGGACTCCTCGAGCGGCGTGAAGCGGTACAGGCGCTCCAGGACGGCCTCAGGGTTATAGCCGTTCTTGACCTCGATCACCAGGCGCAGGCCGTGCTTGCGGTCGGTGAGGTCGGTCACTGCGGTGATGCCCTCGAGCTTCTTGCGGGACACGCCGTCCTTGATCTTCTCGATTACCTTCTCGGGCCCGACGAGATAGGGCAGCTCGGTCACGACGATGCCTTGGCGGCGCGGCGTGACCTTCTCGATTCTGCTCGTGGCGCGGGTCACGAACTTGCCGCGACCAGTCGCGTAGGCCTCGCGCACGCCTTCGAGTCCCACGATCTTGCCGCCGCCGGGCAGGTCCGGTCCGGGCACGAAGCGCATGAGCTCGTCGAGATCCGCCTGGGGGTGGGCCAGCAGATGACGCGCGGCCGAGACCACCTCGACGAGGTTGTGGGGTGCCATGTTGGTGGCCATGCCCACCGCGATGCCGGACGCGCCGTTGACCAGGAGGTTCGGGATCGCGGCCGGCAGCACCTCGGGCTGGGTCAGCTTGTTGTCGTAGTTGGGGACGGTGTCGACCACGTCCTCGCCCAGGTCCGCGAGCATCGCCACCGCGCCGGGAGCCATGCGGGCCTCGGTGTAGCGCGAGGCCGCGGGTCCGTCGTCGAGCGATCCGAAGTTCCCATGCCCGTCGACCAGCGGCAGGCGCAGCGAGAACGGCTGGGCCATGCGGACGAGAGCGTCGTAGATCGCGCCGTCGCCGTGCGGGTGCAGCTTGCCCATCACCTCGCCGACCACGCGCGAGGACTTGACGTGAGCGCGGTCCGGGCGGAGACCCATCTCGCCCATCGAGTAGATGATGCGGCGCTGCACCGGCTTGAGGCCGTCCCGAGCATCCGGCAGGGCGCGCGAGTAGATGACGGAGTAGGCGTACTCGAGGAACGACGCCTCCATCTCGGCTTGGACGTCGATGTCCACGATCTGGGCATCGGGCGCGGCGGCCATGTCTCTCCTCACGAACGGCGGTCACGGGGCTGAGGGCATTGTCCCGCCGTGCCCCGTCGGGCCGGTGGTGCCACGCGGGCTGGTGGTCACCCGGCCCGCGAAGTGGAAGAATAGCCGCCATGTCTCACACGCTCGACCAGGCCGTCGCGGTCGCCGGCTACTATCCCGCCCTCGCGAGCTCGGTGCTCCGGCGCGCGATCGGTGATGAGGCGGTGGCGGCGCACTTCGTCCACGCCGAGACGACCTTCGACGACCGCGAGGTGCGGCGGCACATGACGGTGCTGGTAGTCACGGGCTCGCGCCTCATCCGGGTGCACATGGACGACGGCGCCGGTCACAGCGCCGAGGGCGCGCACGAGGCTTCTGCGACCGTCGAGACCGCGCTGCTGTCGCGCATCTCCAACATGGCGATGACGCACGTGGTCCACCATCCCGAGAACTTCCGCGACGGCGACCTGCCCAGCGAGCTCGTCCTCGCGGTCGGGTGGGGCGTCCACTCGCGCATCGAGCTCGAGCCTGCGACGTGCGGTGATGACAGCTGCGAGGCCGACCACGGCTACACCGGCGGCCTCACCGGTGACGACACGCTGGTGCGCGTCAGCGCGATCGCCGACGGCGAGGACTCGGTGCGCGCGCTCGAGGACTTCGCGCGCGTGCTGCAGTCGGCCATCGGTCCGCAGGCCTGACAGGTCCAGCGTGACGTCGGGGCCCGATCTCGGCGCGCTGGGGCTCAGCCTGCCGGATCACGGGGGCAGGGAGCTGGGCGCGGTGCTTCCGGCCGCCCTGGCCGCCGTCGGCGCCGGGCACGTGGTGCGCCACCGGAGGGCCGACAAGGACCGCGCCCGGCTGGGCATTCCTCGGGCGCGCCATGTCGTCGTGGTGCTCATCGATGGGCTGGGGCATCACAATCTTGAGGAGCGGCGCGGTCACGCCCCCTTCCTGCGGTCCGCCGAGCAGGCGGTGATCTCCGCCGGCTACCCCTCGACCACTGCGGCCTCGCTGGCGCTGTTCGGCACGGGCCAGCCCCCGGGACGCACCGGGCTGACGGGCTACACCGCACGCAATCCCCGGACCGGGAAACTCGCGAACCTGGTGTCCTGGGAGGGCGCGGACGATGCGCTCGAGTGGCAGCGTGAGCCCTCGCTCCTCCAGGAGGCCGATGCGGCGGGCTTCACGGTGACGACGCTCGGCAAGCGACGGTTCGCCGGGTCGGGACTGACGCAGGCGGTGCTGCGCGGCGGTCAGTTCGTGGGCGCCGAGCGGCTCTCCGATCGGATCGATGTCGCGAGCGCGGCCGCTGCCCGCCCGGGAGTCTCGTACTGCTACTGGGGCGAGATCGATGCGGCCGGCCACCGCTACGGCTGGCAGTCCGACGAGTGGGTCGCCGCGCTTGAGGACGCCGACCGCGAGCTGCGGCGGCTGGCACGCTCGCTGCCGACCGGCGCGATCATGGTCGTGACCGCCGACCACGGGATGATCGACGTCCCTGGCGCCCCGCGCTGGGACGTCGCCGACGAGTCTGCTCTGCGCGAGGGTGTCGAGATCATCGCCGGCGAGCCACGCGCCCTGCACGTCCACCTTGCGGCCGGGGTCGACCGGGACACGGCGGCGCAGCGGTGGCGGGAGCGTCTCGACGGCTATGCGGCCGTGTGGACCCGCGACGAGGCGATCGCGCTGGGCCTGTTCGGCGACGTCGCGTCGCATGTCGTGGAGCGCATCGGGGACCTGGTCGTCGCCATGGCGGGCAGGGCGATCGTGGTGGACTCTCGCACCCAGTCGGAGCAGTCCCGCGCGTTGATCGGGATGCACGGCTCGCTCACGCCGTACGAGCTTCAGGTCCCGTTGCTGGTCGCGGCGCCGTAGCGGCCTCGCGCGCTTGCGGACGGCGCGTGCCTACCGCGCGTGCCGACCGCGCGTGCCGACCGCGCGTGCCGGGAGCGCCCTTGGATGGCTCGCGCAGGTGGCGCGCGCACGTGTCGCGTGCGTGCGATCGGGTGCTCGTGGCGGTGGGAACACCACTCTGAAACGGTGGTTATCCACAGGACTGCCACGCTCTGCGAGGCGATGTCAGACCCCGCTGATGTGATGGATGCATGACCGAGGCACCTGCTCCGCTTGCTCCTTTGGGGGGTGATGTTGCTGCGCCTTCGCCGGGGTCATCGGGATCGGGTGGCTGGGATGGGCGGGTGCGGGCGGCGCTCGCGGAACGGCGTGAGTTGACTCACGCCGGGGTGAACGCGATGTCGGATGACGACCTGGTGGCCTTGGGCACCGCCCTGGGAGGGGTGCGCAAGGATGCCGACCGGATGATGGCCGTTGTCGCTGCGGTGCAGGCGGAGCGGTCGCGCACGAAGTCCCAGCAGTTGGGGCTTGCCCGGAGGAAGGGCAAGGGTGATGAGCGCGGGCTGGTGTCGGGTCAGACGGGTGGCTCGGAGGCGGAGGCTGGCCGTCTGATCGAACTGGGGGAGACGCTGCGCGATGCCGAGCGGGCTCGTGATGGGCTCGAGGGGACCGCGCCCGGTGCCCCACCCGGTGGCGGTGAGCCCGGCGAGGCTGCTCCGGCTGAACCGCGTCCGGTGTTCCCGCGGGTTGCGCAGGCCGTCAGTGCCGGCGAGCTCAGTGTCGAGGCATCGACGATGATCACGCGGATGCTCACGCGGGTCGCGAAGCGGTGCGACGCCGCGGCGGTGGCGTGGGCGGAGAAGGACCTCGTGACGTCGGCGAAGTACATGCGGCTGAAGAAGCTTGCCGCGCTGATCACCCGGACTGAAGAACGCCTGGACCGTGAGCATCTCGAGGAGCTGGCCAGGGATCGGAGAGAGCGACGGTACCTGCGTATCGGTGAGGCCGCTGACGGGATGATGACGATCAATGGTCGGCTGGATCCGGAGAACGGCGCACCCCTGGTGGGGGTGTTGCAGGCGATGGTGAACCAGAACTTCCGACTGCGCAAGCGGATGCAGGACCGTGCCAAGGCCGGCGAGCAGGTCGTCATCGACGAGCGCACCACTGAACAGGTGCGGGCCGACGCGCTCGGCGACTTCGCCCGCCACCTGGCCGGTTGCGACGTGGACGTGCTGCCTAAGGCTGGTGTCACGCTGGTGGTGCGCACCGACGTCGACCAGCTCCGCAAGGGCCTGGCGGGTGCCACCGTTGATGGCCTGGCAACGGGTGTGGATGCGGGCACGCTGCGGCGGATGGCTGCCGCCGCCGGTGTCATCCCGCAGGTCATGGGTGGCCCGTCGGTGGTGCTCGATCACGGTCGTGCCAAGCGCCACTTCACCCCTGCGCAGAAGCTGGCGCTGGTCGAGAGGGATGGCGGGTGTGCGAAGTGCGGTGCGCCGCCGTCGTGGTGCGACGCGCATCACCTGGTGCACTGGGCCCGCGGGGGCCCGTCGGATCTGTCCAACGGCATTCTGTTGTGTGTGCGGTGTCACCATGACATCCACCGGGACCACTGGGAGATCGAGGCCACAGCCACCGAGGTGTGGTTCATCCCTCCAGCATCGATCGACCCGCAACGACAGCGCCAACCCGGCGGCCGGCGGCTCTTCGACGCCTGGCCGCTTGAACCCGACCGGGACGTTGGATTGCCATCGGGCCGATTCGGGTCCGGGTCCGAGTCCGGGTCCGAGTCCGCGAGCGAAGGCGCAGTGCCGCCTGCCTTGCCGGGGCCTGAATCAACCGCTCCGCTTGAACTCGACATCGCCGCCCACAACTGCGCCATGGCAGCGCGCGACCAGTACGTCTCGCTACGGGTCGATGAGGACGACGGGGAGCCCGTGCGCGCTGCGGGCACGCCCGGGGGGCCGGGCGTCAGTCGTGCTTGGCGCCGAAGACGATCTCGTCCCAGCTCGGGACAGATGAGCGACCGCGGCGGCTGGCCTGACGAGGCTCCGTCTCTGCCGCAGGGGCCTCGGTGCTCTCGGTTGCTGCGTCGGAATCCTCCGGCAGGGCCTCGGCGTCAGCACCGGAGGTGCGCCCGCCCCGCAGAGCTGAGCCTGCGGGATGGGGCATCGAGGTTCCCGTGGGCCTGTCCGTGCCGAAGCCGACCTCCGCCTCACGGCGACGCTGTGCGGGACCGAAGCCCTCAAACTGCTCGTCTTCGTCGTCGAGCTCGTCCTCGAACTCGGGTTCGACGCTCTCCCGAGTCCCGCGGCGCTCGTGGAGGTCCTCGAGCAGCAATTCGGTGGATGACGGCTCGTGGCTCGGCTCATCCTCGCTCGCAGAAGGCATGGCAGGACGGTTCTGATCAAGCGGCGCGTCGTCATCCACGGACTTGACGGCGCTCAGATGGCGCTTGGGAATCGGGACGTCGAGCAACTCGGTCTCGGTAAGCCACCGGGACTCCTCGTCCTGCGCCGTGACCGCCCTGGCGGTGTGATCGAAGACCCACAGCGCGCGCACGCTCCGACCATCGACCCGGTAGTCGGCGGCAACCTTCCACGGCTCCTCCGGCTCTCGCCACGCATCCCACATCACGGACTCGGCGTCCACGCCGCGGCTCGCGAGCCGGTCGGTCACCAGATCCGCGAGTACGGGCGCGCCGGCCTCTCGGCCAATTCTTGTGGACCGGGCGAGTTCCGCGATGTAGGAGCGCTCGGCGAGCACCGGCGCCTCGTAGCGCTCGAGCGCCGCTTGGGGCTCGCCCGTCAGCTCTGCCAGCTCCTGCGCGTTGAGACCACCGCGAATGCGCTGCTGGATCTCCTTCGGGGTCAGCGACGTCTTGCCGGGCTCGGTCTCCTCGTCCTGCATGGCGCGTGGGCGCGTGAGTGCGACCGTGCGCCTGAGGTCGTCGGTGAGCTCCAACTCGAACTGGGCACCGTCCTCGGAGGCGAGGATGAGGTGCTCGCCGTCGTCGGCCGCTCGCACCAGGGAGACTCGAGTCATGTGCTCAGAGTGCCACGCAACGAAGCGCGATGCGTGGCATGGCCCCGGCGTGCCGGGACTGCCGTGCGCACGTGCTGGCTCGCGCTTCGGCTCGGGCCGCGGCTCAGGCTGCGGCTCAGGCTGCGGCTCAGGCTGCGGCTCAGGCTGCAGCTCACGCTGCGGTTCGGGTGCGGCACGATGGATGCATGGACACCCCCCAGGAGCTGCTCGCGATCGCCCGCGTGCTCGCCGTCGAGACGGCCGCGCTGATCCGTGACGGACGGTCCGGCGCCCGCGTCGAGCGCTCGAAGTCCAGCGACATCGACATCGTGACGCAGATGGATCTCGCGGCCGAGAGCCACTTGCGCTCCCGCCTCTCTCAGCTGCGGCCCCACGACGCCATCCTCGGCGAGGAGGGCGAGGACACGCCCGGCACCTCGGGCGTCACCTGGGTCCTCGACCCGATCGACGGGACCGTGAACTACCTCTACGGGCTGCCGCACTACGCCGTCTCCGTCGCGGCGGTCACGGGCGATCCCACTCCGCGGTCGTGGACGGTGCAGGCGGGCGCCGTGGCGGACGGCAGCGGCACGTTGTGGTCGGCATGCAGGGGAGGCGGAGCGTGGCGCGGCGATGAACCCCTGCGCCGCCTCGACTCGCCGCGGCTGTCCTCGACCCTGCTCGCGACGGGATTCCAGTACGTGGCCGAGCGCCGACGTCGCCAGGGCCAGATCGTCGCCGCCATGCTCGAGCAGGTGCGGGATATTCGCCGGCTGGGGGCTGCGGCGGTCGATCTCTGCCTGGTCGCGGCGGGGGAGCTCGACGCGTACTACGAGCACGGTCTGCATCCGTGGGACTTCGCCGCGGGGGCCCTGATCGCCCAGGAGGCGGGCCTCAGGGTGGCCGGAATCGACGGCGGTCCGGCCGACGAGCGCCTCACGATCGCCGCTCCGCCGGACCTCTGGCCCCCCTTGAGAGATGCCCTGGTAGATGCCGGGGCGCGCGACACCTGGGACGCGCCGGACGCTTAGACTCGCGCGCGGGCCTTTTTTGGGGCAGAATGCGTGCGCTCGGGGGAACACGGTTCGGGGGAACAAAACACGTGCTCCGCGCATTCAGTACACACAGACGCACGGTGAAGGGACCATTGCCTGATGGCAACCGACTACGACGCACCCCGCAAGACGGACGACGAGATTTCTGCTGACTCGATCGAGGAGCTGAAGGCCCGTCGGAACGACAAGTCCTCGGGTGTGGTCGACGAAGACGAGGCCGAGGCGGCCGAGGGCTTCGAGCTGCCTGGAGCGGACCTCTCCGGCGAGGAGCTGTCCGTACGCGTGCTGCCCGCACAGCAGGACGAGTTCACTTGCATGTCGTGCTTCCTGGTGCACCACCGCAGCCAGCTCGCGTCCTACGACAACGAACAGCCCATCTGCTCGGAGTGCGCTGCCTAGTACGGTGCCTTCCATGACGACGATGGATGTGCTGGTCAGCACGACGGACCCCGAGGTCCCTCTGCCCACCTACTCGCACCCCGGCGACGCGGGAGCGGACATCACGACGCGCGTCGATGTCGAGCTCGCTCCGGGGGAGAGGGCGACCGTGCCCACCGGACTGCGGCTGGCGCTGCCCGACGGCTACGTGGCCCTGGTTCACCCGCGCTCGGGACTGGCCTCCAAGCACGGCGTGACCATCGTCAACGCGCCCGGCACCGTCGACGCGGGCTACCGCGGCGAGATCTCCGTCACGTTGCTCAACACCGACTCCTCGCAGCCGGTGACCCTGCGCAAGGGGGATCGGATCGCCCAGTTGGTGCTGCAGCGCGTCGAGCGCGCGGCGTTCATCCAGGTCGAGAGCCTGCCGGGGTCCCACCGGGGCGACGGCGGCTTCGGATCGACGGGCGCGGCGTGACCGGCGCGCAGGACACGGCCTTCGACGACGGCCTCGGCGAGCTCACGGCCGCGGACGGTCCCTGGAGCCTGGCCGATGCGCCCACCGACCGCGCGTTCATCGACTTCGGCCCGCTGCGCCTGCCGGCGATCGCGGGCATCAAGGTGCGTGCCGAGGTCGATCGGGCATCACAGCGCATCGGCGCGGTGACGGTGCTCGTCGCCGACTGCGAAGTCCAGCTGCAGGTCATCGCCGCCCCGCGAGGCCAGGGGGGCTGGACGGATGTCCGCCGCGCCCTGGCGCAGACGGTCCGGCGCAAGTCCGGATTCCTCCACACGGTCGAAGGCCGGTTCGGTCCCGAGCTCATCGCGACGGTCACCGGTCGCGACAGCCGCGACCTGCTGCGCGACGTGACCTTTCGCCACGTGGGCATCGACGGCGACCGCTGGCTGCTCCGTGCCGTCGTGATGGGCCCCTCCGTCGCCGAGGATGCGACCGTGGCCCGCGTGGACGCTCTGCTGTCCCAGTGCGCCGTCGATCGCGGCACGGAGGCTCTTCCACGCGGCACGGTGATGGCGCTGTCGAAGCCGCCGGGCGCTCCCGCAGCCGGAGGTGGCTCGTGAACGATTCCCCCACCGCGATCGCGCAGGCCAAGGTGCGTGACCTCGCGGCGATCGAAGGCCGCATCATCTCGATCACGGTCGAGCCTCAGGACGCGGCTCCCCGCCTGACCGCCCGGATCGACGACGGCACGGGCCGCATGGACGCGATCTTCATGGGCCGCCGGTCCATCGCCGGCATCGAGCCCGGTGCGCGCGTGCTCGTGGCGGGACGGCTGTGCGACGCGGAGGCCGCGCCTCGGATGTACAACCCGCGGTTCGAGCTTCGATGACCGAGGAGTCCGCCGCGCAGGAGCCCACGCCGGTCGGCCCCGACTCGGCGCGCGGCCTCGGCGACCTGGTCACGGGAGACGACTTCTCGTTCCAGGAGGCCCTCGGCGGCTGGCGAGGCTTCGCGGAGGCCGCTGCGCCCGGCGTGGTGTTCGTGATCGCCTACCTGATCGATGGCTCGATGCGCGTGCCCGTCATCGCCGCGGTGGCCACGATGCTCGTGCTCGTCGCGGTGCGGCTGCTCCAGCGCTCGCCCATCCGGCAGGCGATCTCCGGTGCGGTCGGGGTCGCCATCGGCGCGATCTGGGCCTGGCGCACGGGCGAGCCGGGCGACTACTTCGTCGGAGGGCTGTGGCTCAATGCCGCGTACCTCGCGGGCCTTCTGGTGTCGATGGCTGTGGGCTGGCCCGCGGTCGGCATCGTGCTCGGGCTCCTGAAGGGCTGGGGATCGGCCTGGAGGGACGATGCGCGGGTCGTCCGGGCGATGCAATGGGGGACCGCGGTGCTCGCCGTGATGTTCGCCCTGCGCCTCACCGTGCAGCTGCCGCTCTACCTGGCCGATGCCGTGGCCGCGCTCGGCACGGCGCGGCTCGCGATGGGCGTGCCGCTGTTCGCCCTCACTCTGTGGGTGGTGTGGATGCTGGTGCGGAACGCAGCACCCGATCCAGTTCCTCAGGATCCGCCTCAGCAGACACGATGAACAGCAGCTCGTCGTGAGCTTCCAGGGTGTCGTTCGGGCTCGGCGCGATCGTCCGATCTCCGCGGACGATGCATGACAGCACAATCTCCGCGGGCCAGGCGATCTCCCGCACCGTCGATCCCACCACCGGCGCGTCCGCGGGGAGCGTGACCTCGACGATCGATGCGCCCGACTGGTGGAACGTGAAGACCTTGACCAGGTCGCCGACCGCCACCGCCTCCTCGACCATCGCCGTCATGATGCGCGGCGTCGACACCGCCACGTCCACGCCCCATTGAGTGTCGTACATCCACTCGTTGCGGGGGTTGTTCACGCGGGCCACCGTGCGCGGAACGGCGAACTCGGTCTTCGCGAGGAACGAGACCACCAGGTTGACCTTGTCGTCGCCGGTGGCGGCGACCACCACGTCCATGGTCTCCGTGCGCGCCTCGCTGAGCGCGGCGAGCTCGCACGCGTCGGCGAGCATCCAGTCAGCCTCAGCCACCTGGGCGATGCGCATCCCTGTGGGGTTGTTGTCCATCAGAACGACCTCGTGGCCGTGGTCGAGCAGGTCGCGCGCGATGGAGCGGCCCACCGAGCCGGCGCCGGCGATCAGGACCTTCATGCGCGCACCTCCGGCCGGCGGGACAGCACGCGGGTGACGCGATCCTTGGCGCCGACGGCCATCACGAGGTGCAGGCCGTCGCCGGACTGCAGCACGGTCGATGACTCGGGGATCACGCCGTCGCTGAAGCGCTGCAGGTAGGCGACCCTGGCCCCGGTCGCGCTCTCGATCGCCGCGACACTCGCGCCGAGCCAGGCCTCGTGATACGCGAACGAGCGCAGCTCCACGCCGGCGGACTCGTCGGTGAACTTGGCGTCGGTGCCCCCGGGGAGCAGGTGCGACACGATCTGGGCGCTCGTCCATGGCACCGGAGCCACCGTGCGGATGCCGAGCCGGTCGTACACGAGCGCGCGGCCGGGGTCGGAGATGCGCGCGACCACGTTCTCGACGCCGTAGGTCTCGCGCACGACTCGGGCGGCGAGGATGTTCGAGTTGTCGCCGGAGGAGACCGCGGCGAACGCGAAGGCGTCCTCGACGCCGGCGGAGACGAGCGTGTCGCGATCGAAGCCGACGCCGGTGATGCGCTGACCCTGGAAACCGGCGGGGAGCCTGCGGAACGCATCGCCCAGCCTGTCGATGATCGCCACCGAGTGCCCACGGGACTCGAATTCGGATGCGAGCGCGGCGCCGGTGCGGCCGCAGCCCATGATCACGATGTGCACGAGACCCCACGCTATACCCGCCCGCTCTAGGATGGTGCAACGTGCGACGTATTCTCGAGGGTCTGCGGCGGCTGCTGTTCGGCCAGCCGATCGCGACCGATGCGCTCCGGACGGTGACGCTGCGCACGCGGCTCGCCCTGCCGGTCTTCGGCGCGGGCATCCTGTCGGCCGTCGCGTACGCCCCGGACGCGGTCGTCGACGCGCTCAGACGTGGCGGCCAGACCGGCGCCATCCCGTACATGGCGGTGGGCGTGGTCATCATCATGCTGCTGCTCGGCTTCGCGTATCGCTCGAATGTGCGCGCGCGCCCCGATGGTCTGGGCGACTACGGCACTGTGCGCGATCTTCTCGGCCGGAAGATGGGCGTCGTCACGGGGGCCTCCCTGCTGATCGACTACCTGTTCACCGTCGCCGTGTCGGTGGCCGCGGTGACCCAGCTGGTCGCGTTCCTGGTGCCGCAGCTGCGGCGGTGGGACGCGCTGATCGGCGTCGGTCTGATCGCGATCATGACCATCGTGGGCCTGCGCGTGATCCGGGAGAGGGCCCGGCTGCTGCTCGCGGTGTGGTTCGGCTTCCTCGTCGTGATCGGCATCATGCTGGTGCTGGGCGTCGCTCGCCACGGTGTCGAGACCACGTCGCCCATCGCCGCGAACGCGCCCACGACGTGGACCATCGTGCTCGCATATGCGGGAGCGATCTCCTCGGGAGCCGTGATGGTGACCGGCATCGAGCATCTCGCCTCTGCCGCGCCCAACCACGCCGAGCCGCGGGGCCGTCGCGCGGGCCGCACCCTGTTGATCGCGGTCTCCGCCTCGGCGGCGGCCTTCCTCACGGTGGCGCTGCTCGCGTGGTCGTATCGGATCACGGGGTGGGCGGACGGTCCGATACTCCTGCAGACCGCCGAGCAGGTCTTCCGCCAGTCGTTCATGAACTGGGTGGTCGCCATCTCCGCCGCCGCGATCCTGTACGCCGCCGCATCGGCCGTGTTCCGTCGTTTCTCGACCCTCGCATCGTCCCTCGCCCGGGACGCCTACCTGCCGCGACAGCTGTCCATGCAGAGCGACCGGCTGGTGGTGCGCAGCGGCATCCTGACGGTCGCGGTCGCGTCCGCCGTCGTCGTCGCCATCACGGGCGCGAACGTCGAGCAGCTCATTCACATGTACGTCGTGGGCGCGTTCGCGGCGATCGTGCTGAGCCAGGTGGCGATGGTGCGCCACTGCAGCAACCGGTTGCAGCTCGCGACGGGCTCGCGCGACCGCGCGCGCCTGGCCGCGGATCGGGTGCTGCACGCCACGGCGGCCGTGGTGGCCGCGATCGTGTGGTTCGTGGTCGCGGTCTTCAACTTCATCAACGGCGCCTGGGTCGCGATCGCGCTGATCACCGGCCTGGTGGTGATGATGCACGCGATCAACCGGCACTACGCGGCCGTGCGGTCCGACGTGACGCTCCGCTCGACCGACCGGAACATCTCGCTGCCCAGCGCCACGCACGGCATCGTGCTCATCGCGCAGCTGCACCGCCCCGCGATGCGCGCCCTCGCGTATGCGAAGGCCGCGCGCCACTCGTCTCTCGAAGCGGTGGGCGTCCAGCTCGAGGCCGCCGCCGCGCGTGAGCTGCAGGAGAAGTGGGGGAAGATCGCAGCGGGCGTCCCGCTCGTGATCCTCGACTCTCCGTACCGCGACCTGGTGGCGCCGGTCCTGGACTACGTCGCGTCCATTCACCGCCGCAGCCCCCGCGAGGTGGTCGTGGTCTACGTGCCGGAGTACATCGTGGGCCGCTGGTGGGAGACCTTCCTGCACAACCGGGCGACCAAGCGCCTGCGGGCGCAGCTGCTCGGCATCGAGAACGTGGTGGTCTCCGCGGTCCCGTGGCACCTCGAGTCCGCCCGTGAGCTGGCGGCCGTCGAGGAGATCCCCCCGGAGCACGAGCAGCTCCCATGACCGAGACGATTCGCCTCGAGGTCGGCAGCCCTGCCCACGGCGGGCACTGCATCGCACGCCACGAGGGCCGCGCCGTCTTCGTGCGACACGCCCTCCCCGGCGAGGTGGTCGAGGCCGTGGTCACGGAGGGAGGCGCCGATGCGCGCTTCTGGCGGGCCGATGCGGTCGCCGTGCTCGAGGCGTCCGCGGACCGGGTGGAGTCGGCATGGCCGGGCGCCGGGCCGGGTGGCGTGGGCGGGGGAGAGCTGGCACACGTGGCGCTGGCCGCGCAGCGCGCGTGGAAGCTCGCCGTGCTCAAGGAGTCGTTCGAGCGCTTCGCGGGGCTCGAGTTTCCTGGTCGTGTGGCGGCGGCGCCGGGCGATGACGACCGTGGGGGGCTGCGCTACCGGACGCGCGTCACCGCGACCGCCGATGCCGAGGGTCGCGCGGCGATGCACCGTCACCGTTCCGATGCGCTGGTGCCTCTCGAGTCCATGCCTCTGGCGACCCCGGAGGTCGAGGACGCGCTGCTCGGGTCGCGCTTCCCCGGGGGTGCACGCATCACGGTGGTTGCCCCCTCGGCCTCCGAGCTGCGCGTGCTGGCGGACGGCGTGCCCACACGCGCGGGCCGCCCCGATCGCCGCCCCAACGCTCCCCGCGGCGTGCGCGAGAGGGTCGAGGTCGACGGCCGCTCCTGGGACTACCGGCTCGACGCGAGCGGCTTCTGGCAGGTGCATCGCGAAGCGCCCGCGGTGCTCGTCGGCGCGGTGCTGGGCCGGGTGGGCGACGTGTCGCGCGTGGCTGACCTCTACGCCGGTGCCGGTCTGCTCACCGTGCCGCTCGCGGAAGGAGGCCGCGAGGTGGTCGCGGTCGAATCCGACCGGCGCGGCGCCCGCGCCGCACGCCGCAACGTCCACGATCTCCCCGGCGTCAGCGTGATCGAGGGAGACGTGCGGCGCACGCTCGAGTCCGGCCTGGGCCCCGTGGGGGCCGTCGTGCTGGACCCGCCCCGTTCCGGGGCCGGGCGTCGCACCCTTGATGCGCTCGCGGCCGGCGCCCCCGATCGCCTCGTGTACGTCGCGTGCGACCCGGTCGCGCTGGCCCGCGACACGGCCCTGCTCCGCGAACGGGGGTACGACTTCGTCGAAGCCGAGGCCTTCGATCTGTTCCCCATGACGCACCACGTCGAGACCGTGGCGACGTTCCAGCGCCGCTGACGCGCGCATCGGTCCTGCCGACGCGAATTTCGCGCGATCTTCGCGCCCGACGCCGCAAGGTCGCGTGCGCGAGGGCCGATAGACTGTACGCAGACTGCTATGGAGGAGAGTGCATGAGCGAGAACACCCTGGGATCGATGGCGACGCTGGACGTCGCGGGCCGTGAATACGAGATCTACCGACTGGACGCGGTGCCGGGTCTTGAGAAGCTGCCCTACTCGCTCAAGGTGCTCGCGGAGGCGCTGCTGCGCACCGAGGACGGCGCGAACATCACCGCCGACCACGTGCACGCGCTGGCGTCGTGGGACCCGCAGTCGGACCCCGACACCGAGATCCAGTTCACTCCCGCTCGCGTGGTCATGCAGGACTTCACGGGCGTCCCCTGCGTCGTGGACCTCGCCACCATGCGCGAGGCCGTGGTCGAGCTGGGAGGCGACCCCACCGCGATCAACCCGCTCGCGCCGGCAGAGATGGTGATCGACCACTCGGTGCAGATCGACGTGTTCGGCACGCACGACGCCCTGCGTCGCAACACCGACCTCGAGTACGAGCGCAACCGCGAGCGCTACCAGTTCCTCCGTTGGGGCCAGACGGCCTTCGACAACTTCAAGGTGGTGCCCCCCGGCACCGGCATCGTGCACCAGGTCAACCTCGAGCACCTCGCGCGCGGCGTGATGATGCGGGAGACCGGCGACGTGGTTCAGGCCTACCCTGACTCGTGCGTCGGCACCGACTCGCACACCACGATGATCAACGGCCTGGGCGTGCTGGGCTGGGGCGTCGGCGGCATCGAGGCCGAGGCGGCCATGCTGGGCCAGCCGGTGTCGATGCTCATCCCCAAGGTCGTGGGCTTCAAGCTCACGGGCGCGATCCCCGCGGGCGCCACGGCGACCGACGTGGTGCTCACCATCACGCAGATGCTGCGCGCGCACGGTGTCGTGGGCAAGTTCGTCGAGTTCTACGGCGAGGGCGTGGGCGCGGTGCCGCTCGCGAACCGCGCGACCATCGGCAACATGAGCCCCGAGTTCGGATCGACGGCCGCGATCTTCCCGATCGACGGCGTGACGATCGACTACCTGCGCCTGACCGGCCGCTCGGAGGAGCAGGTCGCTCTGGTCGAGGCGTACATGAAGGAACAGGGGATGTGGCACGACCCGTCCGCGGACGGCTACGTCGAGCCCACGTTCTCCGAGTACCTCGAGCTGGACCTGTCGACGGTCGTGCCGTCGATCGCGGGCCCCAAGCGCCCACAGGACCGCATCGAGCTCACGGACGCCAAGGAGTCCTTCGGCCGGTCGATCTTCGACTACGCCCAGCACGAGGAGCACGAGCTCCACGGACTGGACGAGTCGGTCGAGGAGACCTTCCCCGCCTCCGACCCCATCGCCGCTGAGGCGCACGCGGACGACGCTCCCGAGCCTGCGCCTGGGGGCACGGCAGTCGCGACCCGTCGGCCCACCAAGAAGGTGCCCTTCACGACTGCGGACGGCACTCAGACCGAGCTCGACCACGGCGCTGTGGTGATCGCGTCGATCACCTCGTGCACCAACACGTCGAACCCCTCGGTGATGCTCGCCGCCGCTCTGCTCGCGCGGAATGCGCGTGCCAAGGGGCTCGCGGTCAAGCCGTGGGTCAAGACCTCGATGGCGCCCGGCTCGCAGGTCGTCACCGACTACTACGAGAAGGCAGGGCTGTGGCCCGACCTCGAGGGCCTGGGCTTCCACCTCGTGGGCTACGGCTGCGCCACCTGCATCGGCAACTCGGGCCCGCTCCCGCAGGAGGTGTCGGACACCGTCAACGAGCACGACCTCGCCGTGGTCTCGGTGCTGTCGGGCAACCGCAACTTCGAGGGCCGCATCAACCCCGATGTGAAGATGAACTACCTCGCCTCCCCGCCGCTGGTGATCGCCTACGCGCTGGCCGGAACCATGGACTTCGACTTCGAGTCGGACGCCCTGGGGCAGGACGCGGAGGGCAACGACGTGTTCCTCGCGGACATCTGGCCGGACGCCTCCGAGGTCGAGTCGGTGGTGCAGTCCTCGATCGACGCGGACATGTTCGCGAAGGACTACGCGGACGTCTTCGCTGGCGACGAGCGTTGGCAGGGACTGCCCACGCCGGATGGCAACACCTTCGAGTGGGCCGGTGACTCCACCTACGTGCGCAAGCCCCCGTACTTCGAGGGCATGGGTCTCGAGCCGGCTCCGGTGGAGGACGTCGCCGGCGCGCGCGTGCTGGCGCTGCTGGGCGACTCGGTCACGACGGACCACATCTCGCCTGCGGGCGCGATCAAGCCCGACAGCCCGGCTGGCCGCTACCTCGCCGAGAACGGCGTCGAGCGCAAGGACTACAACTCGTACGGCTCGCGTCGCGGCAACCACGAGGTGATGATGCGCGGCACGTTCGCGAACATCCGCCTCAAGAACCTTCTGCTGGACGGCGTCGAGGGCGGCTTCACGCACAACTTCGTGACCGGCGAGCAGGACTCCATCTACGACGCCGCGCAGGACTACGCCGCGCAGGGCACGCCGCTCGTCGTGCTCGCAGGCAAGGAGTACGGCACGGGATCGTCGCGCGACTGGGCCGCCAAGGGCACGCGCCTGCTCGGCGTGCGCGTGGTGATCGCGGAGAGCTTCGAGCGCATCCACCGGTCCAACCTGATCGGCATGGGTGTGCTCCCGCTGCAGTTCCCCGAGGGCGACTCCGCCGGTTCGCTGGGCCTCGACGGCACCGAGACGTTCGAGGTGGTCGGCATCTCGGCGTTCTCTGCGGGGGAGCACCCGCGCACGCTGCCGGTGAAGGCGACCAAGGCCGACGGCTCGGTCGTCGAGTTCCACGCCGTGGTGCGCATCGACACCCCCGGAGAGGCGGACTACTTCCGCAACGGCGGCATCCTCCAGTACGTCCTGCGCTCGCTCGTCGCCTGACCCGAGTGCATGGGGGGGCGCTGCGCACTGGAGCGCCCCCAGACACGTACAGTGGAGAGACGTCATCCCGAAGGAGGGTTCGTGCTGGAGCGCATCGAGTCGCCGCAGGATCTGCGCGGGCTGACGGCTGAAGAGCTGGCGGAGCTCGCCCAGGAGATCCGTGACTACCTGGTGTCCTCGGTGTCCCAGACCGGGGGACACCTGGGGCCCAACCTCGGCGTGGTCGAGCTCACGATCGGCATGCACCGGGTCTTCGACTCGCCGCGAGACACGATCGTCTTCGACACGGGGCACCAGTCGTATGTCCACAAGCTGCTCACCGGCCGCCGCGACTTGTCCGCGCTGCGCACGCGCGAGGGCCTGGCCGGCTACCCGCAGCGGTCGGAGTCGGAGCACGACGTCGTCGAGAACTCGCACGCCTCCACTGCTCTGTCCTGGGCCGCGGGCATCGCGCGTGGCCGGTCGCTGCGCGGCGAGACCGACCGCACCACGGTGGCGGTGATCGGCGACGGCGCGCTCACCGGCGGCATGGCGTGGGAGGCGCTGAACTCGCTGGCCGCGGCGCACGACAGGGTCGTGATCGTCGTCAACGACAACGGCCGGTCGTACGCGCCCACGATCGGAGGGCTCGCGCGCCGGCTCGATGGCATTCGCACCGACCCGCGCTACGAGCAGTTCCTCGGCTGGGGGAAGCGCACGTTCCAGAACCGCGGACCGTGGCGCAACTTCACGTATCGCACGGTGATGCACGGCAAGCGGGCGCTCAAGGGACTGCTCGCCGAGCCCGGGATGTTCGACGACCTGGGGCTCAAGTACGTGGGCCCGGTCGACGGTCACGACCTCGCGCAGGTCGAGGCCGCCATGACGCACGCGCGCGACTACGGGGCGCCGGTGATCGTGCACGTGCTGACGGAGAAGGGGCGGGGCTACACGCCCGCGGAGGAGGACGTCGCCGATCGCTTCCACGCCGTCGGCAAGATCCACCCCGAGACCGGACTGCCGGTCCAGCCCAGTCGCTTCGGGTGGACCAAGGTCTTCGCCGAGGAGATCGTCGAGGTGGCACGCGAGCGCGACGACGTGGTCGCCCTCACGGCGGCGATGCTGGCGCCCGTGGGACTGCAGCCCCTGGCGAACGAGTTCCCGGATCGCGTGATCGACGTGGGCATCGCGGAGCAGCACGCCGTGACCAGCGCCGCCGGACTGGCGTTCGCCGGGTACCACCCGGTGTTCGCCGTGTACGCGACCTTCCTCAACCGTGCGTTCGATCAGGTCCTGCTCGACGTCGCGCTGCATCGCGCGGGCGTCACCTTCATGCTCGACCGCGCCGGGATCACTGGCGACGACGGCGCGAGCCACAACGGCATGTGGGACATGGCGCTGCTGCGCCACGTCCCGGGGCTGCGGATGGCGTCTCCGCGCGACGCCACCACGATGCGCCGGGCGTTCCGGGAGGCTCTCGACGTCGACGACGCGCCGACTGTCGTGCGCTACCCCAAGGGCCCCGTGGGCGATGACCTGCCTTCCGTCCGGTCCGCGACCGACGTCGAGATCCTCGCGGAGCATGGCGAGTCGCCCCGTGTCGTAGTGTTCGGGCTCGGATCGATGGCGCAGACTGCGGTGGATGCTGCGGACAAGATCGCCGCGGATGGCGTTGACGTGCTCGCGGCGACCGCGACCTGGGTGCACCCGGTGCCCGAGGGCCTTCTCGAGGTGCTCGGCGACGCCGAGCTGGTCGTCACGGTCGAGGACGGCCTCACCGATGCCGGGATCGGCGAGGAGTGGGCGTCCTACGCCCGGCTCGCCGGCAACGATGCGCAGTGGATCCACCGAGGCGTCCCGCGGGAGTTCCTGCACCACGCCTCGCGCGCGCAGGTGATCGAACTCGTCGGTCTCGACGCCTCCGCGATCGCGGTCGACGTCATCGCCGAGCTCGACTGAGCCCGGGGATCAGTCCTCGGACGCTGCGACCGCGGCGTCGGCGAATGCCTCGGCGAGCCGCGCCGCCACCAGGTCGACCTGCCACGCGCGGGCGCTGCGGCCGGCCAGGAACTCCCGGATCCAGGCCTCGCCTCCGCCGCGGTACTCCCAGCAGGTGCGACGCAGCGCGTCGGGCTGCAGGAGATTCTCGGCGGGCACGTCATGCTCCTCCACGAGCGCGGCCATCAGCTCCCGCGCGCGCGCCAGCCGGGCGGCGGCCTCGGGCCGCTTCTCCTTCCACATGCGCGGCTGCGGCGGGCCGTCCCCGCGGGGGCCGCGCTTGGCCGGAAGCTCGGCGTCGGGAAGGGCGAGGGCAGCCTCGATCGCCGGATACCAGAACCGCGCTCGCCGTTTGGTGCCGCGCGACTGCCACTCGCGGATCGACACGAGCGCCTCGTACGACGTGGGCTTCGCCTGCGCGGCGGCGACGATCGCGGCGTCCCGAAGCACGCGTCCCGGTGCGATGTCGCGCCGGCGCGCGTCAGCGTCGCGCGCCTCCCACAGGGACCTGACAATCGCCAGGCCGCGCGTATCGCGGATCTGGTGCGAGCCGGACGTGCGCCTCCACGGGTCGACGCGGGGCTCGGGCGGCGGCGCGGTGCGGACGGCCTCGAACTCCTCGAGCGCCCACGCGAGCTTGCCGGCCTCCTCGAGGTGCGCGTGCAGGCCGTCGCGGAGCTCGAGCAGCACCTCGACGTCGAGCGCGGCGTAGACCAGCCACTCGTGCGGAAGCGGCCGGGTGGACCAGTCCTGCGCGGAGTGCTCCTTCGCGAGAGCGAATCCCAGCTCGCGCTCGACCACCGCGGCGAGGCCCACCTTGGGCCATCCCAGCAGCCGTGCCGCCAGCTCCGTGTCGAAGACCGATGCCGGCTCGAGGCCCAGCTCGTACATTCCGGGGAGGTCCTGGCTCGCGGCGTGGAAGACCCACTCGGCGTCCCCGAAGGCCGGGTTCAGCGAGGACAGGTCGGAGAGAGCATCGGCGTCGACGAGCGCGATGCCGGCGCCGGCGCGCTTGAACTGCGCCAGGTAGGTGCGCTGGCCGTAGCGGAAGCCCGAGGCACGCTCGGCGTCCGCGGCGATGGGGCCGTGGCCGGCGGCGAACGTCTCGACCATCGCCGCCAGCGCCTCGGGGGTGTCGATGACGTCCGGGATGCCGTCGGCCGGCTCGCGGAGCAGCGTGGGCGCCTCCGCCTCCGTGCTCTCCTGGGGTGCAGTCGTCTTGTCCTCTGGTGCAGTCGCCTTCTCCTGTGGCGCGGTCATCGGGCCGCCCCGGGAAGCACGCTGACGCCGTCGGGCACGGGAGGAACGCCCGCGCAGGTCGCGAGCAGGTCAGTCCACGCGGCGATGTGGGGCTCGATGTCCGGGTCTTCCGGCGTCCACGAGACCCGCAGTTCGACCTGGACCTCGTCGGGGCGCGACGCGAGCTCTCCGAAGGACGTCGAGACGACCTTCGTCACGGTGCCGCCCACCTCGCGATGGGGGACGTCGGACAGAGACTCGGCCAGCCACGACCACGCCACCTCGGCCCAGAGGTCGTCGCGACCCACCTCCTGCTCCACGGTCGCCTTCACCAACGCCACGATCCTGAGGTCTCCATCCCATGCGTCCTGCCCGTCCGGATCGTGCAGCACCACGAACCGGCCGGTCGCCTGCGCCCCGTCGACCGTCACCTCTCCGTCCACGGCGACCGCGAACGGCGCGATGCGCGTGGGCGCCGGCGTCTCCGTGAGCCGCACGTCCGCTCGGGTCCGAGCCTGCGACAGCGAGCGCAGCACCTCGCGGAACCGAGGCGGCGCCGGTGCAGTCTCTCGGGCCATGGATCGAGCGTAGGCCCGGGCACGGCTCCGCACGGGTTCGCCACGCGGTGGCCTCCCACTAGGCTAGGCGGCGTACCCCGACCCGGACTCGAAGGATTCGACAATGGCGCTTGCTCAGATCGGTGTGACAGGACTTGCGGTGATGGGCCGCAACCTGGCCCGCAACTTCGCCCGCAACGGCTTCACGGTTGCCGTGCACAACCGTTCGCCGCAGAAGATGCGCTCGCTGATCGAGGACCACGGCGACGAGGGAACGTTCATCGGCTCGGAGACGCTCGAGGACTTCGTCGCGTCTCTCGAGAAGCCTCGCCAGGTCGTCATCATGGTGCAGGCGGGAGGGCCCACGGACGCCGTCATCGACGCCCTCATCCCGCTGCTGGACCAGGGCGACATCATCGTGGACGCCGGCAATGCCCACTACGCTGACACCCGCCGCCGCGAGGCTGCCCTGCGCGAGCAGGGCCTGCACTTTGTCGGATCGGGAGTGTCCGGTGGCGAGGAGGGCGCGCTGCTCGGCCCATCGATCATGCCGGGAGGTCCCGCGGAGTCCTACGTGACCCTGGGGCCGATCCTTGAGAAGATCGCCGCGAAGGCCGAGGACGGGACGCCGTGCTGCGTGCACGTGGGTCCCGACGGCGCCGGCCACTTCGTGAAGATGGTGCACAACGGCATCGAGTACGCCGACATGCAGCTGATCGGTGAGGCGTACGACCTCCTGCGCGCCGGCCTGAATCTGACGCCCGCCGAGATCGGCGACATCTTCGCCGAGTGGAACGAGGGCGACCTCGAGTCCTTCCTCATCGAGATCACGGCGGAGGTCCTGCGCCACACCGACCCGAAGACGGGCAAGGCTCTCGTCGACGTGATCCTGGACCAGGCGGGCCAGAAGGGGACTGGCCGGTGGACTGTGCAGTCCGCTCTCGACCTGGGCGTGCCCGTCACGGGCATCGCCGAGGCCACCTTCGCCCGGGCGATCTCTTCGCAGACCGCCCAGCGCGAGGCAGCCCGCGGCGTGCTCGCGGCCAACGCCGGCGACTTTCACATCGGCAACCGCACCGGGTTCGTCGAGGACGTCCGGCTCGCGCTGTACGCGTCGAAGGTGGTCGCGTACGCGCAGGGCTTCGACCAAATCCAGGCCGCCTCGGAGGAGTTCGGCTGGGACATCAACCGCGGCGACATGGCGAAGATCTGGCGTGAGGGCTGCATTATCCGGGCGCGCTTCCTCGACCGCATCACCGAGGCCTACGACCGCAATCCGCAGCTCGCGACTCTGCTGGTCGACGACTACTTCCAGGGAGCGGTCGCCGGCGGTGTGTCGGCGTGGCGCCGCGTGGTGTCCCAGGCGGCCCTCGCGGGCGTTCCCGTCCCCGCCTTCGGCTCCTCGCTGTCGTACTACGACTCGCTGCGAGCCGAGCGCCTGCCGGCGGCAGTGATCCAGGGCCAGCGCGACTTCTTCGGTGCCCACACCTACAAGCGCGTGGACGTCGAGGGCACGTTCCACACGCTGTGGTCGGGTGACCGCTCCGAGGTCGAGGCCTGAGCGGCACGACGCGCGCAGGCATCGAGACGCACGGCACGGTGGGGGGAGCATGAGCGCGGTGATCCCGGTGGTCGTCGGGGGCGACATCGGCGCCTACGCGCTGCTGCGCGCGTTCCATGAGCGCACCGGCGAGCGTGGCGTCGTCGTCTCGCGGCTGCAGACGCGTGCCTTCGCAGACACGCGCATCGCGGATGTCGTGGTCGCGAATGTCGACGACGCCGATGCGCTGGTCGCCGCCCTCGTCTCGCTCGCCGAGGAGCGCCCCGAGTCGCGCCTGGTGCTGCTCTCAAACGCCGACTGGTACGTCGAGTCGATCATCGAGCGGCGCGCCGAGCTCGAGGAGCACTATGAGATCCCGATGTGCTCGGCGGAGTCCTTCGCGCGCGTCGAGTCCAAGGAGGCGTTCCAGGCCGACTGCGAGGCGCTCGACATCCCGGTGCCGCGCACCGTCCCCGTGCGCTTCGACGCGGGGGCCGCGGACGCTGACGGGGATCTGAACTCGCTGACCTTCCCCGTGATCGGCAAGGCGAGCTCGTCGGCCGAGCACCACCACGCCGAGTACCCCGGCAAGAAGAAGGTCCAGCATCTCGAGACCCGGGCCGAGGTCGACGACCTGCTCGAGCGGATCGCGGCGTCCGAGTTCCGCGGCACGTACCTGCTGCAGGAGTTCATCCCGGGCGACGAGACCCAGATGCGCTCGCTCACGGCCTACCGGGACTCGTCCGGCCTCGTGACGCTGCTGTGCACGGGGCGCGTGCTGCTCGAGGAGCACACCCCGGGCACGCTCGGCGTCCCGGCCGCGATCCTCACCGAGCCGTACACCGACGCGATGGACGCCATGGTGCGCTACCTCGACCGCGTCGACTACCGCGGCTTCGCGAACGCCGACTACAAGCGCGACCCCCGCACCGGCCGTCACGTGTTCTTCGAGGTCAACCCACGCATCGGCCGCAACAACTGGTACGTGACCGCCGCTGGCGCGAACCCCGCGGACTTCGTGATCGCCGACCTCGACGGCGCCGCCGTCGAGCCCGTGAGGGCCACCCGCGAGGTGCTGTACTCGGTCGTGCCGGTCGGGCTGCTGGCGCGCTACCTGCCCGACCGCGCGCTGCGGGAGCGGGTGCTCGCCACCGCGAAGCGCGCGCTCGCCCGACCGCTGCACAACCCCGCGGACGGTTCGCTCAAGCGCCGCCTCACGATCGCGCTGATGACCTGGAACTACCGGCGCAAGTACCGGGAGTTCTACCCCGAGCCCACCGCGACGGGCCACTGACGTCGATGACTGCGCGCATCGTGGGCCGGCGTCCCCGGGTCGAGCCCGAGGGACTCATCGACGCGCTCGTTCCGCCGCCGCACTTCTCGGGCGCGAGCTTCGACACGTACGTCCCCGATCCGGACTTCCCGAGCCAGGAGGCCGCAGTCACCGAGGTGCAGTCGTTCGCCCGCGGCGTCGGGCGGCGAGGCCTGGCATCGCTCCGCCGGTCGAGCGGTGGTCGGGGCATCTACCTCGATGGCGGGTTCGGCGTCGGCAAGACCCACCTGCTGGCGTCGCTCGCGAGTGCGGTCGGCGAGCGGGCCGCGTTCGGCACCTTCGTCGAGTACACGCATCTCGTGGGAGCCATGGGCTTCCAGGCGACGCGCGCGGCGCTGCAGGAGTTCGCGCTCGTGTGCATCGACGAGTTCGAGCTCGACGATCCCGGCGACACCGTGCTGATGGCACGGCTGATGCGTGAGCTGGCCGATGCGGGGGTCGCCTTGGCGGCGACGTCGAACACGCTACCGGGCTCGCTCGGGCAGGGGCGCTTCGCCGCCGACGACTTCAAGCGGGAGATCCAGGCGCTGTCGAGCGTGTTCGAGGTCATCACGATCGACGGCCCCGACTATCGCCACCGGGGCGATCTCGTGTTCCCGGCGCCCTCCACCGTCGATGCGGTCCTTGAGGCGTGCGGCGCCGACGAGGCCGCGTGCGAGGACTGGGGCGCGCTCATGGAGGACCTCGCCCACGTGCATCCCAGCCGCTACGGAGCCTACGTCGACGGCGTCGCCGTGCTGGGTCTGCGAGGCGTCACCCCGTTGCCGGATCAGGGGCAGGCGCTCCGCGTCGTGTCGCTGGTGGACCGCCTGTACGACCGCGATGTGCGGATCGTCGCGTCCGGTCACTCGCTCGGCGAGATCTTCTCGCAGGACATGCTGCGGGGCGGCTACCGCAAGAAGTACTACCGCGCGTTGAGCCGCCTGCTGTCGATGGTGGCGGGGGAGTAGCGGGGCCTCATTCGCCCGCGTCGCGCATGCGCTCGAGGCGCGCCTTCTCACCGGCGACATCGAACGTCGCTTCGGGCCATGACAGCGCCATGCCCTCGAGAGCGGTGGCGAGGAGCTCGGTGACCGCCAGCCTCGCGTACCACTTGTCCGTCGCCGGGATCACGTGCCACGGCGCGATCTCGGTGGATGTCCGGTCGAAGACCGCCTGGTAGGCCTCCATGTAGGCGGGCCAGTGCGCGCGCTCGTCGAGGTCCGAAGGGTCGAACTTCCAGTGCTTGTCCGGGCGGTCGAGCCGTTTCGACAATCGCTCCAGCTGCTCGTCGCGCGACACCATGAGCGCGCACTTCACGATGGTCGTGCCCTGACGCGAGACCCGAGCCTCCCACTCGTTGATCTCGTCGTAGCGGCCCTCCCAGACGGTTGCAGGCACGAGCGAGTGCACGCGCGCGATCAGGACGTCCTCGTAGTGCGAGCGGTCGAAAGCGCCAATGCGTCCGGCTGCTGGAAGCGCCCTGTCGATCCTCCACAGGAAGTGGTGCTCGCGCTCCTCGCCGCTGGGAGCACCGAAGCCGCGTGCCTGTACCCCCTGCGGATCCACCATGCCGAGCACGTGGCGGACGATCCCACCCTTGCCAGCGGTGTCCATGCCCTGAAGGACCAGGAGAAGCGACCGCGTGCCGCCCGTGCGCGCCTCCGCGAACAACTGCTCCTGGAGCTCGGCCAGATCCTTGCCGCGGGCGGCCATCAGGGCAGCCGCACGCTTGCGCCCGCCGTGGAATCCCGGGCGGGCCGTCGGGTCGAAGGCGTCGAGATCGAAGCCACGGTTCACCCGTAGCGCCTCAGTCGGGTGAACGCTCCAGCGGCTGTGCTCGTGGCCCATGCTCCTCACGTTAGCGCTGCGGAGCCGCGCGCGGCGGGCGATGCACTGCTAGACAGGTAGCACCGGTGCAGTCCCCACGAACACGAGGAGGGACCTCATGAGCAGCAGCAACACGGCCGCCGGCGGCGGCAGCGTCATCTACGGACTCGGGATCTTCGGCGGGATCATCTACTACTGGCAGGTGGCGGACGGCTTCTGGGAGCACGTCGGCTCCATCTTCCAGGGGCTGGTGTGGCCGGCGTTCATGGTCTACGAGGGATTCTCCGCGCTCGGAGCCTGATTGCTCTCACGCCTCGGGGTCGACGAGTGCCACGGAGTCGGGCGCCAGGACCAACTGCCCGTCCTCCACGTCGACATCGCCAAAGGAAGCGAGCGCCCCCGGGGCGGTCACCCGCATCGGCTCGCCGGAGAGATTGGCGTGCACCTGGACGGGGCCGTGCATCGTCAGCTGGCGCGGCGCGGTCTCGGTGACCGACGCAGGGTGGCGCTCCCACCCGTCGCGAGGGCCGATGCGCGGGCGCAGTGCGATGAGGTCGCTCACCCACGCACGGCTCGCGTCGTGCGCGGCGCCGGAGGCGCCGATTCCGCTGCCCAGCTTGGAGCGGAGGAAGGTGGTGCGGTCCTGGGGGTCCGGGACATCCACGTGACCGCCGTAGAGCTCCTCCCAGCCGTGGTCGCCGAACTCGCTCATGCGCCCCTCCGAGACCGCACTGCCCAGCGGTTCGTCGTGATCGGTGAAGAACATGAACGGCCGCGTCTCGCCATACTCCTCGCCCATGAACAGCATCGGGGTGAAGGGTGACAGGAGGATCATCGCGAGGCTGGTCGCCTGCGCACCCGGCGAGAGGGTCGACGCCGGGCGATCCCCGATCGCACGGTTGCCCACCTGGTCGTGGTTGGACGCGCAGATCACGAACCGTCGGCGATCGACGTCGGGTGCCACCGGCGCACCCCAGTCCTTGCGGCGGAATGTCGAATAGCCGCCGTCGTGCATGAAGACCTCGCGGTAGACCTTGTCGAGCGCCGCGAGCGAGCCGAAGTCCACGTAGTACCCGTGTCGCTCGCCCGTGAGGTAGGCGTGAAGCGCGTGGTGGACGTCGTCGTTCCACTGGGCGGTCATGCCCAGACCGCCCTCGGCAGTGGGCGTCACCATCCGGGCGTCGTTCAGGTCGGACTCCGCGACCAGCGACAGCGGCCGGCCCAGCCGCTCCGCGAGCGCGGCGGTCTCGTCGGACAGCTGGGCGAGAACATGCCGCTCGGAATCGTCCTGCAGCTCGTGGACGGCGTCGAGTCGCAGGCAGTCGACGTGGAAGTCCTCGAACCATCGCAGCGCGTTGTCGCAGATGAAGCGCCGCATGCCCGTCGCGTCATCCTGATCGAGGTTGACGGCCCAGCCCCAGGGGGTGTCGTGGGCGTCGGTGAAGTAGGGGCCGAACTTGCCCAGGTAGTTGCCGTCCGGCCCCAGATGGTTGTAGACCACGTCGAGGCAGACGCCCAGCCCTGCCCGGTGCGCGGCGTCGACGAAGCGCTGGAGCGCGGCAGGGCCGCCGTAGGCCTCGTGGACGCCGTAGAGCGCGACGGCGTCGTAGCCCCACCCGTGACGACCCGGGAACGGGGCCACGGGCATGAGCTCGACGATGTCGACTCCCGTCGCCTTCAGGTCGGCGAGCTGCACGATCGCGGCGTCGAGGGTGCCCGTGGGCGTGAAGGCGCCCACGTGGAGCTCGTAGAACACGGCGCCCAGAGCATCCACGCCGGACCACGCGCCGTCCGCCCACTGGTGAAGTCCGGGCTCGAAGACCCGCGAGGGGCCGTGGACGCCATATGGTTGCCAGGCCGAGCGCGGGTCCGGCCACGGGCCGTCGCCGTCGATCTCGAACGCGTAGTCGGTGCCGTGCGGCAGGTCGGGGCCCGTCCACCAGCCGTCCTCGCCCGCGGCGAGCTCGATGCGCGCGCGGTCCTCGTCGGGCGCGCCGACGATCACCGCCACGGCGCCGGCCGTCGGGGCCCACACGCGCGTGCGCATCAGCTGGCCACGAGGAGAGCGACAGGGTGCACGGTCACGAGATCGGCGAGCTCCACGGGCCCACCCTCGAAGCTCTTGCCCGACAGTGCATCCGTCCACGTGCCCTCGGGCAGCGACACCGTGTGTTCGCGCCAGCCGCCGAGCTTCTCGAGGTCGTGCCCCAGTCGAGTCGCGATCGTGACGACGCGCGGCTCGTCCGCGACGGTGCGGGCGAACACCACGGCGTGACCCGAGGACGACGGCAGCGGCTGGTAGCCAGACTCGGGGCCCACGAAGGCCTCCCGATGGTCACGCCGCACCTGAAGAGCCCGCGCGGTCACGAGCAGCTTCTCGTCGTCGAGGCTCTGCGCCTTGGCGCGCCTGGTCAGACGGCCGAGGGCCTCGGCGCGGCGGTCGAAGTCGACGGCGCGCCTGTTGTCGGGATCCACGAGCGACGGCGCGACCATCTCGGTGCCCTGGTAGACGTCAGGAATGCCGGGGATCGTCAGCTGGATGAGCTTGGTCGACAGAATCGCCGCGCGGGCTCCGGCCGCGACCGAGGCGTGCCATTCGTGGACGATGCCGCGGACCTTGGCGTCGGCATGCGTGGACTGCGCGAACCACAGCACCGCGGACTCGTAGTCCGCGTCGACGCCGGTCCAGGACGTGTGGGTCTTCGCCTCGCGCATGGCCTTGACGAGGTAGCCCTCGAGTCGATCCCAGTCCATGAAACCCGCCTCGTCGGACGTCCCCACGAGGGTCTGCCACCAGAGGTTCTCCGTGCGGCCGTCCAGCAGCGCCGGGCGGATCCGCGCCGACGCCTCCTGCAGCCGCGTGACCGTCGCGTCCCACTCCTCGGCGGCCTCCGACAGGACGGACAGGCGAGCGCGGACGTCCTCGGAGCGCTTGGTGTCGTGGGTGGTGAGGCAGGTCATCGCGTGGGGGAACGAGTGCTGCTGCTCGTCGGCCCAGGCGTGGAAGGCTGCGGGCGGGAGCGCGAACCGGCTGGCGGGGGAGCCGACCTCGCACAGCGGCA
>NZ_CAJXJX010000017.1 GCF_913055775.1 uncultured Demequina sp.
ACTTCTCCTCGCTCCCGCGCCTCGAGCGCCTGCGGCTGCGGCCCTTCGCGGGTCTGATCCTTGTGGCCTCGTCCGCCCTCGGAGCGCTCGTCGGTTCGTACCCTGTGGCCGCCGGCATCAGCCTGGCCGCCCTCACCATCGTCGTCGGGGCGCTGGTTCACGGCTACCGGCTCGGACCGCCGGGGCCGCTGTTCCCCATCATCGTGTTCGGCATGTCAGGACACGTCGCGGCCGTGGGCGTGCCCCCGGGCACGATCGTCGCCTGCGTCGCGTCCGGCTGCGCTCTGGCCATCGTCATCTCGATTGCTCCCCTCGTGCGTCGCGTGCACTGGAAGGTGAGGCCGCGCCCGCTGCCCGTCCTGCTTCAGCGGCCTGAGTGGGATGCGGGTGCACGCCAACTGCTGCTGCGGACGGCGATCGTCGCCGTGGTCGGCACCGCCGTGAGCGTGCTCTTTGTCGACCCAGAGCGCGCGTACTGGACGGTCGCGGCAGGGGTCGTCGTGATCGGCGTGGTGCCCGGCCGCGGGCCCGCGCTCTCGCGAGGCGTGCACCGCACTCTGGGAACCATCGTGGGCGTCGGCATCTATGCCGCCATCATGGCGCCCGGTCCCGGACCGCTCGTGATCGCGGCCGTGCTTGGCCTGCTGCAGTTCATCACGGAAGTCGTGATCGTGCGCCACTACGCGATCGCGACCGCAGCCATCACGCCGCTCGCGCTGATCCTGGTCAGCAGCGCCGTGGGCGACCCCGGATCCGCGGAGTTCATCAGCGAGCGACTCATCGACACCGTTGTCGGCGCTGGCATCGCTGTGGCGACCGCCCTCCTCCATCCCCCCGCGCCACCCGATCCTGCGGGCCGGTTCGCGCCGCCGCATCGTCCCGATTATGAGTTGGGGTGAACTGAAGGTAACCTTTTCCGCGGTGACGTGTCCGAGCGGCCGAAGGTGCAGCACTCGAAATGCTGTGTACGGTAACCCCGTACCGTGGGTTCAAATCCCACCGTCACCGCCATAGCGAAGAGCCCGGCTCCCGATGAGGGAGGCCGGGCTTTCGTCATTGCCACGGAGTGACATCAGGCGGAGCCGAGTACCTGTTGCAGAGCGAGGATCGCAACGCTCAACACCGACACCACGATCGCCACCTGGCGCGTCCTGGAGGGGTTCAGGAAACGCGCGATCACATGGGACAACGCGTAGCCCCCGAGCGCGGGTAGCGCGAGCGCCGCGGCGAACAGCAGCTGCTCCGAACGGACGCTACCCGTTGCCAGCAGCGCCAGCAGCGACGCGAGCGATCCGACGAGGAAGAACATTGCCATCGAGCCCCGCAATCGGGCGCCCGACCGGCCCTGCCACACAAGCGCCATGGGCGGGCCGCCGATGGTCGTAGTCGTGCCCATGACACCCGAGGCGAATCCGGCCGACACCAGCGCGCGCTTGCTGGGCGCGGGCCGCCATCCCCCCACGGTCAGGACCACGCCGATGAGCACCGTCACGATCACGATCCATGCGATCCCCGCGACGGGAATCACGACCAGCAGCAGGGCGCCGGCCACACCGCCGGGAAGGCGTCCGGCCAGTGCCCAGCCCGTGCCATGCAAGTCCAGATGTGCGCGCTCGCGTATCGCAACCACGAGGGTGAGAATCGTCGTCACCAGCAGCAGGGTGGCCGGTAGCAGGTCTGGCGCGAAGAAGGCAACAACCGGAGCGGCGAGCATGCCGAGTCCGAAGCCGACGGCGGACTGCAGGCATGCCCCGACGACGATGACCACCGCGATGGCGGCGAAGGCGGCGACCGTCACGAGGCTCGGTTCTCGTCCGCCGGCTGCGCAGTTGGCTCGCGGAACGGGTGGTGGCACGCGACCGCGTGCCGCGGGTTGTCTCGGGCGAGCAGGCCCGGCACCTCGGCGCACGCCTCCGTAGCGAGCCAGCACCGGGTGCGGAAGCCGCAGCCGGTGGGCGGCTGGGTGGGCGACGGGATCTCGCCCTGGAGGACGATGCGCTGGCG
The DNA here is from genome assembly GCF_913055775.1 of uncultured Demequina sp. Lineage (GTDB taxonomy): Bacteria > Actinomycetota > Actinomycetes > Actinomycetales > Demequinaceae > Demequina. The sequence continues at coordinate 2,005 of NZ_CAJXJX010000017.1, forward strand.
AGGATCCGCGCGATCGAGCTGTGGGGCCGCCGACAGCAGGGCTCGCGTGTACGGATGGGTGGGACGCTCGAAGATCTCGTCCGCCGGACCGCTCTCGACGATCCGCCCCAGGTACATCACGGCAACGCGGTCGGCGATGTGGCGGACCACCGCCAGATCGTGGGAGATGAAGAGGTAGGACAGGCCCAGATCAGTCTGGAGCCGTTGCATGAGGTTGATGATGTGCGCCTGCACGGACAGGTCGAGAGCTGACACCGGCTCGTCCGCCACGATCAGTTCCGGGTCGAGCGCGAGCGCGCGTGCGATCCCGATGCGCTGGCGCTGACCACCGGAGAACTGCTGGGGGCTCTTATCCGCATCCGACGCCCGCATGCCGACCAGTTCGAGCAGCTCCGCAACCCGCGCACGCGGGTCGGCGGGCCGCTTCTCCGGATGCGCGAGCCACGGCTCGGCGACGATGCGACCCGCCGTCATGCGCTCGTCCAGGGACGCGTACGGGTCCTGGAACACCACCTGGACTCGTCGTCGCCACTCTCGCAGAGCGCGCCCGCGGATGCCCGACGGATCCGTTCCGGCGAGCATGACCCGACCCGCGTCCGGCTCATCGAGATGAGCGACGAGCCGCCCCAAGGTGGACTTTCCGCAGCCCGACTCCCCGATCACGGCCACGGTCTCGCCCTGATGAATCGTCAGGCTCACGCCATCGACTGCTCGCACCTGTGCCTTCGAGAAACCGCGTTGAATCGGGAAGGAACGTTCCAGGTCCGTCGCGACCAGCACCGCGTCACTCATCTCGACCCTCCAAGGGGAAGTGACACGCCACGGCGCGCTGACCGGAGACCCCGTTCTCAGACGACAGCCGAGGTCGGGAGGTACGGCACACCTCGGTAGCAAGAGGGCACCGGTCCTGATAGACACACCCCGCCGGGATACTCCGCAGATCGGGTGGGTTTCCGGGAATGGATGGCAACGCCTCGCCACGCTGAGCACGCTCGGGTAGCGAGTCAAGGAGTCCGCGAGTGTAGGGGTGGCGAGGTGAGCTGAGCACGTCCTGGGTCTGCCCCTGCTCGACGACGACCCCTGCGTACATCACGGTGACCTGGTCCGACTCCTCCGAGACTACGGCGAGGTCATGCGTGATGAGCACTACCGCCATCTCGCTGTCGCCACGCAGCGTCCGCAGGAGATCCATGATCTGGGCCTGAACCGTGACGTCCAGAGCGGTGGTGGGCTCGTCGGCAATGAGGAGCCGAGGCGACAGCGCGATCGCGATCGCGATGAGCAGCCGCTGACGCATGCCGCCGGAGAACTCGTGCGGGTAGTCGTCGACGCGGCGCGCCGCGTCGGGGATGCCGACGCGCTCAAGCAGTCCTATCGCTTCTTCGCGCGCCGCCCGGGCGCTCATGCGGCGGTGGATTCGGAACGGCTCGCCGAGCTGTCGGCCCACGGTGTAGACGGGATTCAGCGCCGTCAGCGCATCCTGAAAGACGATGCCCACCGCGCTACCGGAGAGCCCGCGCCGGTGCGCAGGGGTCAGTGCCCTCATGTCGACCCCGTCGAGCATCAGGCGGCCCGAGGTGACGTGCGCCACGGGATCGAGGACGTCCGCAATTGCCGAGGCAGTGAGGCTCTTGCCGCATCCGGACTCGCCGAGGAGCGCCATCGTCTCGCCCTCCCGAACCTCGAAGTTGACGCCACGCACCGCTGCGAGGTCGCCCGAATGCGTGGAGATGTCGACGTCGAGGTCCTCAACGCGCAGGATCGGTGCGGCAGTGCTCATGAGGAAGCTCCTGGGGAGGTCGTCGCGCGCGAGCGGCGCGGAATGGTCAGGCGCCACCGCTGTCCAGGATCGGTGGCCAGGCGCAGCCAGTTCGCGAGCAGGTTGGCTGAGACGGTGATCAGGACGATCACCGCTCCCGGGAAAACGGTGAGCCACCACGCCGTACGCAGCTCCTCCCTCCCCTGGGACACCATGAGGCCAAGTGAGACGTCCGGCGGCTGTAGACCTATGCCCAGGAAGCTCAGCGCCGACTCGGCCAACATCACCGTGCACAGTTCGACGGCCGCGAGCGTCATCATCGTCGGGAGTGCGGAGGGGAGGAGGTGGTTCACCACCACTCGCCACGCGGGCAGGCCGAAGCTGCGCGCCGCGTCGACGGAGGTGCGGCTCTTGCGCGCCGCGGCGGCCGATCGCGCCGTTCGGATGTAGACGGGCAGGCGCGTGAGCGCGAGGATCAGCACGAGCGTGCCGATCGTCGGCGAGAATACATAGAGGACGAAGACCGCGACCACGAGCGACGGGAAGCTCAAGACGATATCCGCAAAGCGCATCACCGCAGACTCGAACCAGCCGCCGCGGTAGCCCGCGACAAGGCCGAGCAGGCCACCGATGACGAGGGAGATCGTGATCGCGGGGACCGCAATCATGAGCGATGACTGCGTCGCGACAATCAAACGGGCCAGCACGCTGCGGCCAAGCGTGTCCGAGCCGAGCATGAACTCCCAGCCGTTCGCGAGCGTGAACGGGGGTAGCTCGGCGTTGTAGAGATCCTGGTCGGTCGCGAGCGTGCCGAGGAACGGCGGCGCGACGAAGGCGATCACCACGATGGTGCAGAGCACGACGGCGGCGACAGTTGCGGTGCGATCACGCCGTAGCAGGTCGAACAGTCTTGGAGAGGCGGACCCCTGCGCATTGCGGGTCATGCGGAGACAGCCTTTCCTGCGGTTCGGACGCGCGGATCGAGCATGGCGTAGGCCGCGTCGATCACGATGTTCAGCGCGAAGATCGCGACTGAAGTGACCAGGACTGCAGCCTGGAGCACGGCAAACTCACGCCCGATGATCGAGTCGATCATCAGCTTGCCGACTCCGGGGAATCCGAAGATAGTCTCGATGACCACAGCGCCGTTGATGAGGCCGACTGCGAGGTCACCGGCAACGGTCAATGCGGGGGCCGCCGCGTTGCGCAGAGCGTGCGACATCACCACCCTGCGCTCGGTCGCTCCCTTGCTTCGTGCGAGTTTGATGTACGGCTCGCTCATCGCCGTGACCATGGCGCCGCGGACGAACTGCACGAGCACGCCCAATGGCCGCAGGAGTAGCGTCGCGACCGGCAGGACCCAGGCAATGACACCCGCGGTTCCGGACGTGGGAAGCCAGCCGAGCGTGATGGCAAACACCCAGATGCCCATCAGCGCCACCCAGAAGTCGGGAAGGCTGGCTGCGGCGAGCGAGATGAGGCTCGACAGCCGATCCATCAGGCTATTGGGCCGAAGCGCAGCGTAAGAACCGATCAGCACGGCGAGTGCGACGGCGAGGACCATGGCCACCGACGCGAGGGCGAGGGTCACGGGGAAGGCGCGCAAAACCATGTCGAGCGCGTCCTCCCCCGTTCTGAGCGACGTGCCGAGATCACCACGGAAGACACCCGCGAGGTACGTGCCGAGCTGAGCCAGCACGGGCTCGTCGAACCCCTGTCGGGCTGAGAACTCCGCGCGGGTCTCCTCGGAGGCCGTCACAGGGAGGTAGAGGGCGGACGGATCTCCGCTGAGCCGCGCCAGCACGAACACCCCGATGAACACGCCTGCCAAGGGGATGACGCTCATGAGTGCGCGTCGCGCCAGGAAGGTCAGCATCAGTCCGTCCGCCCTCGACCTCAGGACGCCGGGGTGATCTGGGAGAGCCGCACCTCGTCGCCCGACTGCGCGTCGGGGCTGTACGAGACGAACTCCGAGACCGCCATGAGGCCACGCTGGTGGAACAGCACCGCGAGTCCGGTCAGCTCCTCGTTGTAGTACTCGAGGATGTCTTCGTAGGCCTCCTGACGCTCGTCGCCCTCGAGCAGTGCTGCGTCCTCGATCATGGTGTCGAGGGTCGCGTCGCCGAAGTAGCTCACGACGCCGTCGCTGGTGAGGTACGGCACCACCGTGAACGAGGCGTCGCCGGCCGTGTTGCCGTGCGGCATCACCAGGGCGATGGCCTCCTCGTCACGCACGAACGGCTGCTGCTCATACTGCAGTTCCGTCGCCGCATCCATCATCTCGAGGCTCACGTTCAGTCCAATCTGGCTCATCGACTCCTGCAGCACCTGAGCAAGATCCTCCACGTTCGGGAAGTTCTCGATGCGGCCGATGAGCTTGATGGGCGTGTCCACGGCGACGCCGTCGGCGGCCGCTTCCTCCACGAGCTCCGCCGCGAGCTCGGGATCATAAGACCACGCCTGGATTTCGTCGTTGTAACCGACGGCGCCCGGGGGCACCAGTTGCCCGGCCGGAGTCACGAGCCCGTCGAAGAGGCCCTGAGCGATGGCCTCCCGGTCGATTGCGTAGTTCACGGCCTGACGCACCCGAATGTCGGTGAACGGCTCCATCTGGCCGTCCATGCGGAGCATGACGGTCTCGTTGTTGATGAATGACTGTCCCAGCTCCTCGGCGCCGTCGGACGCCGCGAGGCCGAATGCAAGGTCGGCCTCGCCCGAACTCACCATGGCGGCGCGCACGCTGCCCTCGTCGCGCCACTGGTACTCGACCTCAGGGAACGCAGGCGCGTCGCCCCAGTAGTCGCCAAACGCCGACAGCGACAGCGACGTGCCCTCGGCCCAGTCGCTGATCGCGTAGGGCCCGGTTCCGACGGGTTCGCGCACCTTCTCGTCCGGCGAGGCGTTGCTGATCTCCAGGAACGACAGGCGCAGAGGCAGTAGCGGGTCGGGGGTGTCGGTCGTGATCGCGAGAGTGGTCTCATCGACGACCTCGAGCCCCAGCGCCTGGTCCTCGAAGATGAAGCCCTTGACGTGACACTCAAGCTCGGTGTTCACGGAGCGGTCGATCGCCGCCGCCGCAGCCTCGGCGTCGAAGAGCGAGCCGTCGTGGAACGTCACGCCTTCGGCCAGGGTGAAGGTCCACTCGGTGTCACCGGTAGCCTCCCAGGATGTCGCCAGCAGCGGCTCGAGCTCGCCGCTGGTGGGGTTGAGTTGGGTCAAGGGCTCGGTGATGTTCGATCGCGACACGACGCCGACCGGCGACTGCGTCGAGTCACAAGCCTCGAGAGTCGGAGGCTCGCCGGCGAGGACGATCCGTAGCGTGTCATCGCCATCGGACTCCGAGGTATCGGCGCTTGCGCACCCAGCGAGCAATGCACTCAGCGCGACGCCCGAGACGATCGCGGGGGCGATCGTCGACGAGCGGCGTTGAGTCGATGCGGTTTCAGGCATGTCGTGACTCCATGTCGAGTAGTTGCAGCAGCGGTGGAATGTGGTTGATGCGTGCGCCATCGGGCCCTGAGACGCAAAAGACCGCCTCGGAACCGACGGCGGTAGAGCCAAAGTGCACGAGCCGAGGACGCGCGTCAAGGCTTGAGTACGGCCGGCGAACCGCGCCCCAACCCACTTCCGTGGGCCTGCGAAGGACGATCCCGCAGGAAAACAGGTATCAATCCACCACGCGCATCAATCGAGTCCAATTTGATGTTGGCCTTGAATGGACCAGATCGTTCATGCTGGGCCACATCGGCTGGCGCGAGCCACCCGACGCCGTTACCGCCGGACCACCCGGCGCACACCCCACGAGGAGATTCCATGGACAACATCACGGAGTCGGACGCAACGCGGGCCGCCATCGCCGACCAGTACTCGGCGGCCGGCTTCAGCGGACGCGTCGGCTTTGGCCGGCGGCCCGCGGTCGTGGTCATCGATTTCGCCAAGGCATGGCTCGACCCGGCGTCGCCCATCGGGAGCGACCTGAGCGGAGCCGTCGCCGAGACCATCCGCATCCTGCGCGCAGCCCGTGCGTCCGGGACCCCGGTGTTCTTCACCACGATGGCTTTCGAGCCCGACTTGAGCGATGTCGGCCAGAACGTGCTGAGGAAGAAGCGCCACACCGAGGTCCAGTCGAAGGGCTCGGAGTGGGTCGAGCTGGATCCCGCGCTCGAACGCCGACCGGACGAGGTGCTCATCGTGAAGCAGCGTGCCTCGGCGTTCTTCGGCACACCCCTGCTCAGCCAGTTGATCGCGCACAACGTGGACACGCTCATCGTCACCGGTTGCTCCACGAGCGGCTGCATCCGGGCAAGCGCGCAGGCGGCGCACGATAACAACCTGCGGGTCATCGTTCCCGAGGGCGCCGTCGGTGACCGCAACCGCGCCGCGCACGACTCCAACATCGTCGACATCAACGCCCGCATGGCCGATGTCGTGGACGTCGATGACGTCCTGTCCTATCTCGAAACCGTCAATGAAGGAGAGGCCCCCCGATGACTGCCCCCGAACCGGTGTTCCCCGACGGCGTGCTCGCGCCATTCGCGCCACTGTCCCCCGCCATGACATGGAACGGGCTCGTGTTCACGTCCGGCCAGATCCCGCGCGGCACCGAGGGCGAGATCCTCGGGGAGACCGTCACCGAGCAGACGCATGGCGTCCTCGAACGCCTACGACTCGTGCTCGAGGCCGCCGGCACGGATCTGAAACACGTGATTCGCACCACGGTGTACCTCACATCGATCGACGACTTCGCCGACATGAATGCGGCGTACAAGGAGGTCTTCGGCGATCACGCGCCCACCCGTACCTCCGTCGAGGTCTCGGCGCTCGCGTTCCCTGAGTACCTGGTCGAGATCGACGCGATCGCGGTGACTCCTTCGGATTGAGACCCTTCCTCAGTCTGACTCGGGGATGAGCGCGAGGACCTCGTGGAGAGCCGGGTTCGTGTCGCCTTCACGCCACGCTGCCTCCAGCCTCACGCTCGTCGCGTCGATGGCGGCGCCGGGGATGTCGAGCTCTCTGAACTCGACCCCGGCGACCGCCCATCGTGCGGCGGATTGGGGCACGATCGCGTAGCCGAACTCCGCGGAAACGAGCGACAGGAGAACGGGGATCTGGTCGGCGTGCATCGCCACCCGCGGCCTCACGCGGACAGTGGTGAACAGCCGCTGGACAAGACCGTGCATGTATGCGGTGTTCCGTAGGTCGTACATCAACAGCGGTTCGGCCGCCAACTCGGACGCCGCGAGCTTGCGCCCGGGCCGAGCAAGCGGGCTCGAAGCATGGACGGCCGCCACGAGCGGCTCGTGGATCACCACGCGCGAAGCGAGCCCTCGTCGGCCCGCCTCGACACGCAGAAAGCCCAGGTCGAGATCACCCGACCTGAGGCTCTGCATCTGATCACTCGACACCATCTGGTGCAGGTTGATGCGCACCTCCGGCAACTGATCGCGCACGCGCGCCAGCAGTTCGGGCACCAGCGAGAGAGCCGCCATCGTGGTGTGTCCCACGGTGACTGTGCCCAACGTTCCCGACGCTACCCGCCGCACGTCGATGGACGCGCGCTCCGCGAGCGCGATCATCTCGCGCGCCCGCGGCAGCAGCGTCTCACCGGCGGGCGTTAGCTCGACGCGCCGGCTGGATCTGCGGAAGAGCGAGGCCCCGAGGTCCTTCTCGAGCATTTGAATCTGGCGGCTCAGCGGCGGCTGCGTCATCGACAGCCGTGACGCGGCAGCCCCGAAGTGCAGCTCCTCAGCGACTGCGATGAAGGCCTGCAACTGGACGAGCGTCAGCATGCGCTCTCCTCAACCCGATCACCTCTCACGCGCCTGACGCTACCGGAGTCGTATCCCCATCGAGCCACACGCGACGTTGCGCGTTCCTTGGTCCTCATGTGTCGAGGTCGGCCGGCGTCACGCACTCCCGGACGCCAAGCGCCATCGGCGCGGTGTGGCCACGTGTCCGAACGACCGAAGGCGCAGCACGAGGAATCCCATGCACGGCGGTCCCGTATCGTGAGTTCATTCGTCTTAGTTGCCCGTGCTAGTGTCATACCGACTAGACGGTTTGCTAGTGGCGCAAGGAGGCGCGATGCGGGGAACGGACGGCTTGCGGCGCTTCGACGGGACCGTCACGGTGCTCACGGGCGCGAGCCGCGGCATCGGCTTGGCGATAGCCCAGCGCCTCGTCGACGAAGGCGGCTCCGTCATCATCACCGGACGCAAGCAGGACTCGCTCGACGCGGCGGTCGAGGCACTCGGCGGGCAGGCGAGCGCCATCGCGGGCCGCGCGGACGACGCCGAGCACCGGGACGCGGTCATCGCCCATGCGATCGAGCGCCACGGCCGCCTCGACCACCTGGTGAACAACGCCGGCATCAACCCGGTCTACGGCCCCATCGTCGACATCGACGCCGCGGCGGCCAGGAAGATCATCGACGTCAACCTCCTCGCGATGCTCGGGTGGGCGCGCGCCGCTGTCGCTGCAGGACTCGCCGGGTCCATCGTCAATGTCGCGTCCGTCGCCGGGCTCGCGTCGAGCCCCGGAATCGGGTTCTACGGGATCTCGAAGGCCGCGGTCATCAATCTCACCATGCAGCTGTCCCACGAGCTCGCGCCGGCGATCCGGGTGAACGCCGTCGCGCCAGCGGTCGTCAAGACGGACTTCGCGCGCGCGCTCTACGAGGCCGATGAGGCAGGAGCCGCGGCCGCGTACCCGCTCGCGCGGCTCGGCGAGGTCGAGGACGTGGCCGGACCGGTCGCGTTCCTGCTGTCCTCGGACGCCGCGTGGATCACCGGCGTTACCCTGCCCATTGACGGCGGCGCTGGCGTCCGGCCGTTCCTGTGATCAGCATCGAAGCCTTGGAGACACACACATGAAGGACTCCCACGTCGCAGACGACGTCACCCGCGCGGCCGTCGAACTCTTCGCGACCCAGGGCTACGCGACCACCAGCGTGCAGCAGATCGTCGAGCGTGCCGGCGTCACCAAGGGCGCGATGTATCACTACTTCGAGTCGAAGGACGATCTCCTCTTCGGGATCTACGAGCGGCTGCTCAGCCTCCAGAAGGCGCACCTCGACGAGATCATCGGGCGCGGCGGCGACACGGTCGGCGTGCTGCGCGCCGTGTGCATCGACGTGCTCGAGACGTCGATCGAGCACCTGCAGGAAGGCACCGTGTTCTTCCGCAGCATGCACCTGCTGTCGGAGCCTCGGCACCAGGAGGTCACGCGCCGCCGCCGCGAGTACCACAACGAGTTCGCCGCGCTCATCACTCGCGGCCAGGCCGAGGGCGTCTTCCGCGCCGACATCCCCGTCGCCATGCTGGTGGCGCACTTCTTCAGCGACGTGCACTACCTCTCCCACTGGTACTCGCCGGAGGGCCCGGAGGACCGCGCACTCGTCGCGGAGCAGCTGACCGACCTGTTCCTCGCGAGCCTCAAGGAGACCTGATGACGGGCACGATGCGCGCGTGGCGCGTGACCACGCTGGGCGAGCCCTCCGAGGCACTGCAGCTCGACGAGATCGAGACGCCGCAGCCCGGCCCCGGCGAGGTCCTGATCCGCACGCGCGCCGTTTCCGCGAACTTCCCCGACGTGCTCCTGTGCCGCGGCCTCTACCAGGTGCGGCCCGAACTGCCCTTCTCTCCCGGCATCGAGCTCGTGGGCGACGTGGTCGCTCTCGGCGACGGCGTCGAGGGCATGAGCGTCGGCGACCGGGTGATCGGCTCCAAGATCGGCGTGCTGGCGGAGCTCGCCGTGCTGCCGGCCTCCGACGTCTGGCCGGCTCCCCCCGCGCTCACCGACGCCGAGGCCTCGGGCCTCACGGTCGCGTACCAGACGGCGTGGTTCGCGCTGCACAGGCGGGCGGAGCTCAAGCCCGGCGAATGGCTGCTCGTGCATGCCGCGGCCGGCGGAGTGGGCCTTGCCGCGGTGCAGCTGGGAGACGCCGCCGGCGCGCGCGTGATCGCCGTCGTGGGATCCGAGGCCAAGGCCGCCGTCGCGCGCGCGGCAGGCGCCGAGGTGGTGCTTGTCCGCGGCGAGACCGACATCGCGGCCGCGGTGAAGACCGCCACCGGCGGCCACGGGGCGGACGTCGTGTTCGACCCCGTGGGCGGAGACGCGTTCATGGCGTCGACCAAGTGCATCGCCTTCGAGGGACGCATCGTGGTCGTGGGCTTCGCCGGCGGCGAGATCCAGTCCCTGCCCGCCGGCCACGTGCTCGTCAAGAACTACTCGGTCCTCGGGCTCCACTGGGGCATGTATCCGGGCATCCGACCAGATCTCGTCGACGCGGCGCGCGCGGATCTCGCACGCCTCGCCGAGGAGGGCGCGATCGCGCCCGTGGTCGACCGCGTGGTCCCCTTCGACTCCGCGCCGGAGGCTCTCACCGCTCTCGCGGGCGGCGCCACCGTGGGTCGCGTGGTGATCGAGGTCGCGGCGTGACCGATCTCGCCGGCCGCGTGGTCCTGGTCACCGGCGGCGCGCGCGGCATCGGGGAGGCGTACGTCCGGGCACTGCACCGGGCCGATGCGCGGGTCGTGGTCGCGGACATCCTCGCCGAGGAGGGGGCGGCGCTCGCGCAGGAGCTGGGCGAGCGGGCACTCTCCGTGCACCTCGACGTGACCGACGAGGCGCAGTGGGACGCGGCCGTGCGCGACACGCTGGAGCGCTTCGACGCGCTCGACGTCCTGGTCAACAACGCCGGCATCGCCAACGCCGCTCCCATCGAGCACATGACCACGGAGAAGTGGAACGCCGCGATCGCCGTGAACCTGACCGGGGTGTTCTTCGGATGCCGCGCGGTGGTGCCGATCATGAAGGAGCGTGGCGGGGGCTCGATCATCAACATCTCGTCGGTCGAGGGCATGCGCGGCAGCCGCGGCCTGCACGCCTACACGGCGTCGAAGTTCGGGGTGCGCGGGCTGTCGCAGTCCCTCGCGGTGGAGCTCGGGCCCGACGGCATTCGCGTCAACAGCGTGCACCCCGGCGTGATCCTCACGCAGATGACGGACCGGATCGACCCGGCCCACCTCGACATCCCGCTGGGACGGCCGGGCCTGCCGGAGGACGTCGCGGGGACGATCGTGTTCCTCGCCAGCGACGACTCCCGCTTCACGAGCGGTGCCGAGTTCGTGGTCGACGGCGGCATGATCGCCGGCATCCCTCACCAGTAGGCCCCCGCACCCTCGCTGCGCCGGGTCTCCGCGCGCTCTTCATCACAGTCTGACAACAAGGCATACCGTCCGGTCGGTTTCTGCGCTACTGTTGCCACATCCGACACGAAGAGGTGCCGATGTACAGCGACCGACCCCCTGCAGCTCCGGGTGTCCCACGCCTGAGCGTGAGCGACCTGACTGTCCGCTTCGGCGGCCTGACCGCCGTCGACCATGTCAGCTTCGACGTGGGCGACGGCGAGGTCGTCGCGCTGATCGGCCCCAACGGCGCCGGCAAGACGACGGTGTTCAACGCTGTCTGCGCGCTGGTGAGCCGCAGCGGCCAGATCCTCATCGACGGCGCGCCCGCGCCGCGCCGGACCGCTCAGCTCGCCGCGCGCGGCGTCGCGCGCACCCTGCAGGGGCTGGGCCTCTTCGACGGCCTCACCGTGGCCGAGAACGTGGCCGTGCCGGTCTCGGGCGAGGCGGACGCGCCGTCCCGCGTCGCGGCGCAGCTCGAGGCTCAGGGCCTCACGGCGGATGCCGACCGCCCCGTCGCCTCACTGTCGTACCCCGATCGCAAGCGCGTGGCGCTCGCGAGGGCGCTCGTGTCCGAGCCCCGACTCCTGCTGCTGGACGAGCCTGCCGGCGGGCTGGGCTCGGAGGACATCGCGGCACTGTCCGACACGGTGCGCTCGATCGCTGCCGGAGGCTGCTCCGTGCTCCTGGTGGAGCACCACGTCGACTTCGTCATGGACCTGGCGGACCGCATCGTCGTGCTCGACTTCGGGAGCGTGATCGCCCAGGGCCCCCCCGCTGAGGTGCAGGACGATCCCCGGGTCGAGGAGGCCTACCTGGGCGTGCAGGTGGCGTCATGACCACGCGCACCGCCACGGGCGCCGAGGTCTCGATCACCGGCCTGACCGTGGGCTACGGCGGCGAGCCCGTGCTCCACGGCATCAACCTCGACATGAAGCCGGGCGAGATCGTCGCCGTGCTGGGCGCCAACGGCGCCGGCAAGTCCACGCTGCTGCGCACCCTCGCGGGCCTGGTCCGGCCCACCGCCGGAACCATCGACCTGTTCCGCTCCGACATCACGGGCCTGCGCACCGAGGACCGCGCCCGGCGCGGCCTCGCGCTCGTGCCCGACGGCCAGAGCGTGGTCGCCGAGCTCTCCGTGGACGAGAACCTGCGGCTCGGGGCGCTCTGGCGCCACCGCGGCCCGGCGCGCGCGCGTGCCATCGGCAGGGTCTACGAGCTCTTCGAGCCGCTGGACCGTCGCCGCTCCAGCGCCGGCCACCAGCTGTCCGGAGGCGAGCGCCAGATGCTCGCGATCGGCCGCGCGCTGGTGGCGGAGCCCACGCTGCTGGCCGTCGACGAGCCGTCCCTGGGCCTCGCGCCTCGCGTGGTCGCCGACCTCATGGCGGTGCTGCGCGACGCGTCCGCGCGGACCGGCCTGACGATCCTGCTGGCCGAGCAGAACGTGACGAGCGCGCTGTCGATCGCGGACCGCGGCGTCGTGCTCTCCCTGGGCCGGATCGTCGCGGACGCCCCGGCCGAGACCCTGTCGAACGACGCCGCCCTTCGACACGCCTACCTGGGGTTCTGATGGATCACCTGCTCTTCCTGCTCGCGACCGGCCTGGCCCGGGGCGCGATCTTCGCCCTGTTCGCGCTGTCGCTCGTGCTCATCTGGCGCGCGGCCCGCATCATCAACTTCGCTCAGGGCGCGATGGCGTTGGTCGCCACCTACGTCGCGTTCGCGGTCACCGGGCTGAGCGGCTCCTACTGGGTGGGGCTCACCGCCGGCATCCTCGCAGGAGCGGTGATCGGCTTCGGCGTGGAGCGCGGGCTGATGCGCTTCACGAAGGACTCGCATCCACTCGCCGGGATCATCGTCGCGATCGGCCTCGTGATGGTCCTCCAGGCGCTGCTGGGGATCTTCTTCGGGCAGCAGCACCGCCCCATGCAGACGCCGTTCTCGGACAGCCCCCTGCTGTGGGGCGACACCCCGCTGCTGTCGCCCTACGACCTGTTCGTGCTCGTGGTCGCGCTCGGCGTGATGGGCGTGATGGCCCTGCTGTTCAACCGCACCTCGCTGGGACTGCAGCTGCGCGCATCGGCCTTCGCGCCCGAGGTGTCCCGGGTGCTCGGGGTGCGCGTGTCGCGCATGGTGACGATCGGCTGGATGCTCTCCGCCGCCGTCGCCGCGCTCGCCGCGATGCTGCTGGTGCCCACGGAGCTGGGCCTCAACCCCCACTCGACCGACGTGCTGTTCATCTACGCGTTCACGGTCGCCGTGGTCGGCGGCCTGGACTCCCCCGTGGGCGCGCTGATCGGCGGGCTCGTGGTCGGCGTCGCGATGACCCTCGTGACCGGGTACATCGGCGCCACGGTCGCCCCGATCGGGGTGCTCGTCCTGCTCCTCCTCGTGCTGCTCGTACGGCCCGGGGGAATCTTCTCGATGAGGGAGGCTCGCAGCGCATGAACCGCATCGCTCCCGCGCTCACCGGCACCCGCCGCACGATCGTGTTCGGCGCCGTTCTCACCGTGCTCGCGATCGCCGGCACGTTCGGCCTCGATCCGTACCGGAACTTCCAGCTCGCGACCATCGTCGCCTACTTCTGCGCCGTCGCGGGGCTGACCCTGCTGGTCGGGCTGACGGGCCAGCTGTCGCTGGGCCATGCCGCGCTGATGGCGGTGGGCGGCTACGCCTACGCGCTCACCGCGAACCTGGCCACGGACTGGGGCCTCGACGGCGTGCCGCGCTTCCTGCTCGGGATGCTCGGGGCGCTCGTGGTCTCGACGGTGCACGGCTTGCTGCTGGGCCTCGCGGGCGCAAGGCTCCAGGGCCCGTACCTGGCGGGCGTCACCCTCGCCATCGCGATCGCGTTGCCCGCGGTGACCGCGCAGTTCTCGGGCGTGCTCGGCGGCGACCAGGGCCTGCAGATCGCCTACGAGGGCGTGCCGGAGATCTTCAGCCGGCTTATCGTGGTCGAGCAGTGGCACGCCTGGGTGTCGATCCTGATCGCCGGCGTGGTCGTCACCGCGCTCGCCGCGGTGCGCCGCAGCGCCCTCGGGCTCAAGATGCGAGCCGTCCGCGACGACGAGACCGCCGCGCGCCTGAGCGGCGTTCCCGCAGCACGCGTGAAGGTGATCGCCTTCACGCTGAGCTCGGTCGCCGCAGGGGCCGGCGGAGCCGCGCTGTGCTTCGTCACGCAGTCGATCAGCCCCGGCGCGTACACGCTCGCGTTCTCCCTGCTGCTGGTCGTGGCTGCCGTCGTGGGAGGCCTCGGCAGCATCGGGGGCGCGGCCCTCGGCGCCGCGCTGATCGTGCTGCTGCCATGGCTGGTCGGCACCGTCACCGACGCGTTCGAGATGTCCGCAGACCTCGAGCAGCGCCTCAGCGGCAACCTCGGCCTCCTGGTCTTCGGCGGCCTGCTCATCGTCGTCATGCTCGCGCGACCCGGCGGTCTGGCCAGCATCGGCCTCCGGCGCGGCCGGGGGCGGACGGCGCCGCCGCGCTCCCCCTCGCCTTTTGGCCCGGCCGCGAGCGCCGCGGCCCCCACGGACTCCCCCGCCGACGAAGCAGATACCGACCGCACTGGCGTCAAGGAGGTCGCCGTGCATGTCCCCACAGAAAGAGAGAGGTGACACCATGTCACAACGCTCCACCGCCCGCCGCATCGCGGCCTTCGCCAGTGCGTCTGCTGTCCTGGTCGCACTCGCTGGCTGCAGCACCCCCGCCACCGAGGATCCCGAGCCCACCAGCTCCGACACCGCGTCCGACGCTCCCGTCGAGACCGGCGACTCCACCGGCATCACCGACGACACCGTGACGATCGGCACGCACACGCCGCTGACGGGCCCTGCGGCCGCGGGCTACTCGTCGATCTCAGCGGCCGCGACCGCGTACTTCGAATACCTCAACGAGAACGGCGGTGTGCACGGCCGCTCGATCGAGTACATCGTCAAGGATGACGGCTACAACCCCGCTACGACCCAGACGGTGGTGCGCGAGCTCGTGCAGCAGGACGAGGTCTTCGCGATCGTGAACGGCCTCGGCACCCCCACCCACAGCTCGGTGCTCGACTACCTCAATGAGAACGAGGTCCCCGACCTTTTCGTGGCCTCGGGCGCGATCGCGTGGAACCGCCCGGACACGTATCCGTTCACGTTCGGCTTCAACGCCGACTACGTGGTCGAGGGAGCCGCGCTCACGCAGTACGCCGTCGACGAGTACCCCGACGCCGCGATCTGCCTGCTCGGCCAGGACGACGACTTCGGCGACGCGATGATCCAGGGCGCCGAACTGGTGCTCGGGGCCGACGGCCTCGCTCACGTCGAGCGCTACTCGGTGTCGAATCAGGACCTGACCGCGCAGATCGGCGCCATGCAGGCCGCGGGCTGCGAGGTCAACCTGCTCGCGACCATCAACGGGTTCACGGCGCTCGCCCTGGGCACCTCGGCGCAGTTCGGCTGGTTCCCGATGTGGTTCTCGTCGTCCTCGGGCGCCGACTACCCGACTCTCGTCACCTACCTGGGCGAGGACGTGGGACCGCAGCTGCTCCAGGGCCTCGTGGGCACCAACTACCTGCCCTCGCTCGGCGGCGAGGACGAGTGGGTGGCGCTGTTCCGTCAGGTCAACGACGAGTACAACGACGGCGCGCCCTTCGACGGCAACACCATCTACGGCATGAGCGTCGCGTACCTGTTCGCGGAGGCTCTCGCCGCCGCCGGCGAGGACCCGACGCGAGAGAGCCTCATGGAGGCGCTGACCTCGGGCGCTCTGGTGGGCAACGGCACCGTGCCGCTGTCCTTCTCGGACACCGTCCACGCGGCCTTCCTCGGGGTCGGCATCACCCAGGTCGATCAGGGCGTGCAGGACTACGTCGGCTCGGCCTACTCGGTCGTGGACGGCGTCGTCAGCGCGACTGAGCTCGCGCCGGTCGCCCTCGAGAACATGGGACTCCCCGCCGCGGGCTGACCCGCACCACCCCCGGGCGGGGGGAGGCCACGTGCCTCCCCCCGCCTTCTCGTGTGCCCGGGGCACTGGAGACGGGCCGATGCGGGCGCCGGGCGAGGCGCCGATGCGCGGCGCACCGGCGGGCACCGGAGACAGCAGAACGGGGGAGGCCGGTGGCCTCCCCCGCTCGGTGCGCGGCTGGTGGGCGCTCGCTCAGTCGGCGCGCGCCTCGGTCGAGCCGACGGGCGTGAACTGCTCCACGAGAACCCTCTTCAGGACCTTGCCGCTCGCGCCCAGCGGGAACTCCGACAGCACGTGCACCACGCGCGGGTACTTGTACGCGGCGATCCTGTCCTTGACGAACGCGATCACCGCGTCGGCATCGATGGTGTGCCCATCGAGCGGGACCACGGCGGCGTGGACCTCCTGGCCCTTGACCGGATCGTCGACGCCGAAGACGGCTGCGCCCGCGATGTCGGGGTGGCGCATCAGCGCGGCCTCGACCTCCGTGGGATACACGTTGTACCCCGCGCGGACGATCATGTCCTTCTTGCGGTCCACGATCGTCAGCACGCCGTCGATGTAGGTCCCCAGGTCGCCCGTGCGGAACCAGCCGTCGACCACGGCCTCAGCCGTCGCATCGGCCCTTCCCAGGTACCCCTTGAAGAGGTTGTGCCCCCGCACGACGATCTCGCCCAGCGCCTCCGGGTCGTCGAGGAGCTCGATGCGATCGTCGATCTCGGGATCCGCGATGGCGACGTCCACGCCCCACAGGGCAGTGCCGACGGTGCCCGGCCGGATGGGCTCGAACAGCGGGTTCGAGGACACGATGGGCGCGGTCTCGGTGAGCCCGTAGCCCTCGTAGACGTCGCAGCCGAACGCGTCGCTGAACGCCTCGAGGACCGCGACCGGGAGCGAAGCGCCGCCAGAGACCGCGTAGCGCAGCGGCGGCCGGGTCTCGGACCGGCGACCGGCCTCGATCACGCCCACGTACATGGTCGGCACCGCGGTGAACACGGTGGCCTGGTGATCGACCATGAGCTGGAGAGCCTCATCCGCCTCGAAGCGGGGCAGCAGGATGATCGAGGCGCCCACGCGGAAGCCGATGTTCATCACCGCGGTCTGGCCGAAGGTGTGGAACAGCGGCAGGCCGCCGAAGATGATGTCGTCCTTGTTGAGGTTGAAGTTGTCGACCAGGGAGCAGTGGATCTGCTCGACGATCGACAGGTGGCTGCCCACCGCGCCCTTGGGGGTGCCCGTGGTGCCGCTCGTGTAGAGGATCGTCGCGGGATCCGTGGGGCGGGTCGACGTGTGGCGCACGATCGGCTCCGCCGCCGCGGCCTCCACCTCGAGCCGGGGCAGGTCCACGCCGGCGTCCGCCGGGAGCAGGACCGTCACGAGGGGGACGCCCGCGCGGGCGGCGGCCGGAGCGGCCTCGCCCAGCAGGGGCGCGGCGACCACCACCAGATCCGCGCCGCTGTCGCGCAGCACGTGCTCGATCTCCTCGGACTTCAGCAGCAGGTGGACGGGCACCACGATGGCGCCCAGGGCGAGAGCGCCGTAGTACACGCGCGGGAAGTCGGGCACATTGGGCACGATCATCGCGACCCGTGACCCGGGTCCGATGCCGCGGTCGCGCATGGCACCCGCATACGCGCGGGTCTGATCCCACAGGTCGCTGTACGAGATCGACGTGCCCATGAAGTGCAGGGCCGGCCGGTCCGCGTGCCGGCGGGCGCTCTCGGCGAGGATGCTCGCGACCGAGAGCGTCGCGTTGCCGGCTCGGCTGATGGCGGGGTCGGGCTGGTGGCTCATCGCGGTCTCCTTCGACTGTGACTGAGGTGATTGTGCCGCAGATTCGCGGCGGCGGTTCATTCCCGCAGCTCGGCACGGCCGAGGCTGGCGAGGTGGACTTCATCGGGGCCGTCGGCGATCCGCAGCGAGCGGATGCCGGCGAACATCTCGGCGAGCGCGCCGCCGTGCAGCTGGATCGCGCGATCGAGGATCTGCTGCACCGCGCGCGGCACGGCGATCTTGATCGCCTGGATCTCGGTCATGGCCCTCCTGTTCCCGACCGTGTCCATGAGCCACGCGGTCTTGAGCACGAGCAGCCGCAGGGCCTCGAGCTGGATGCGGCTCTCCGCGGCCCACTCGCGCACCACGCCGTGCTCCGCCAGGGTGCGGCCGAACGCGTGCCGCTCGTTGGCGCGCTCCTTGACGAGGGCGACGGCATGCTCGGCCGTGCCCAGCGAGCGCATGCAGTGGTGGATGCGGCCGGGGCCCAGGCGCGCCTGGGCGATCGCGAACCCGTCCCCCTCGCCGGCGATGAGGTGGTCCGCGGGCACGCGGACATCGTCGAACACGATCTCGGCGTGGCCGCCATGGTCGCGGTCGGCGTAGCCGAACACGGTGAGCGGGCGGACGATCTCGACTCCGGGGGCGTCGCGCGGCACCAGGATCATGGACTGCTGGCGGTGCCGTTCCGCGTCCGGGTCCGTCTTGCCCATGACGATGAAGACCGCCGCCTCGGGATTCATCGCGCCGGTGGACCACCACTTGCGGCCGGAGATCACGTAGTGGTCGCCGTCGCGGCCGATGCGGGTGCCGATGTTGGTGGCGTCAGACGACGCGACCGCCGGCTCGGTCATGCAGAACGCCGAGCGGATCTGGGCGTTGAGCAGCGGCCGCAGCCACTGGTCCTTCTGCGCCGGCGTGCCGAAGTCGTTGAGGACCTCCATGTTGCCGGTGTCGGGGGCGGCGCAGTTGAACGCGACCGGCCCCAGCCGCGGGCTCCACCCGGTGGCCTCGGCGATGGGCGCGTACTGGACGTTCGTGAGACCGGCTCCGCCCGTGACCTCCGGGTCGCCGGGCAGGAAGAGGTTCCACAGCCCCTGCTCACGGGCCCGTTCCTGCAACTGCTTGACGATGGGCCAGTCGCCCCACTGCTCCGGGTGCGCGGCGAGCTGCTCGTCGAGGACCCGCTCCGCTGGCAGCGCGTGCTCGCGCACGAAGGCGAACGCCCGCTCGGTCAGCGCCAGCGTGGCGCCGTCGTGAGCGAAGTCCATCAGTGAACCTCCAGTCCTTGGCGCGCGAGGGGCTCGACGAGGGTGCCGATGCGCTCGTAGCCGTCGCCGACGGTGTCGCCGGCGCGGTAGCGGAAGTGGATGCCCTCGAGGATGACCGCGAGCTTGAAGGCGGCGAAGGCTCGATACCAGCCGAGGTCCGGCACCGGGTTCCCCGCGTGTGCCGCATACGCCTCGACGAGTTCGGCGGCGCTCGGGTAGCCCGCGACGGGGTCGACGGCGCTGGGAGCCGCGGACGTGGCCGGGTCCGGGATCGCCCCGAGGTCCCAGTACAGCGCGAGCATCCCCAGGTCCACGAGCGGATCCCCCAGCGTCGCCATCTCCCAGTCGAGAACCGCAGAGATGCGCGGAGAGTTCACGTCGCCCACCACCAGCGCGTTGTCCAGCCGGAAGTCGCCGTGGACGATCGACGCTCGCGCGGAAGCCGGCACGTCGACGTCGAGGCCCGTCGCAAGCCGGTCCAGGAACGGCGTGTCCCGCGACCGGGATGCCTCGAGCTGGCGCCGCCACGTGGACAGCTGGCGCGCGAGGTAGCCGTCGGGCCGCCCGAAGCCGTCGAGGCCCACGGCGCTCGGATCCACCGCGTGGAGATCGGCGAGGTGCTCGACCAGCTGGATGCTCAGGGAGTGCAGGCCGGCGCGCGAGTACCGGGAGTTCTGACGCCGATGCGCGAGCACGATGCCAGGAGAGCGCTCCATCACGAAGAAGTGGGTGCCGGTGACGGCCTGCTCCACCGTGTCATCCACGAGGTCCACGGCGACGGGCACGGGCACGGCGCTTCCCGCGAGGGCGGAGATCACGCGGTGCTCGCGCCGCATGTCGTGCGCGCTGGCGAGGACGTGGCCGAGCGGGGGCCGGCGCAGCACCAGCGGGACCCGAGGGCCCGTGACCGCGTACGTGAGGTTGCTGCGGCCCCCGGAGATGACCTCGACCCGCAGGGGGCGTGCCGAGCGCTCGGGATGCGCACGTGCGAGCCAGGCGTCGAGGCCCGCCACGTTCACGCCCGGGACATCGGTCATCGTCGACCCGCCTTCTCTCTCGCCATCGGGAGTGATCACGAGCATACCGGATGGTCGGTTTGTGGGAAACCCGGATCGACGCGGCCGGTGCCAGGAGGGCGGATTCAGTCCGTCAGCGACCGCCCGATCGCCGCGCGCATCGCGTCGGGGATGGGCGTGGGGCGTCGGGTCGCCTCGTCGACGAAGACGTGCACGAACCGGCCGCTCGCGATGGGCTCGGACTCGCCCGCGCGCAGGATGGCGGGCGCCCACGTGATGCTCGTCGACCCGAGACGCTCGACCCCGACTCCGACCTCGAGCGGCTCGGGGAAGGACGCGGCCGCATGGAACTCGCACGAGCTCGCGGCGCACAGGGCGATCACGGCGCCGTGTGGGTCGAGCCCGCCGTGGGCCATCATCCACGCGTTCACGGCGGAGTCCATCGCCTCGTAGTAGACCGTGTTGTTGACGTGTCCGTACTGGTCGTTGTCGTTCCAGCGCGTGGGGAACGCGTGCCGCGTCAGGTAGCCCATCGACTCACCCGTCCACGCGCAGGAGCAGTCGGAACGCCGCCTCCGCGCGCTCCGCGCTGGGCGTGTCGCCCGAGATCAGGTCCGCGTAGCTGAAGGACTCCGACACCCGGACGAGCAGGTAGGCCAGCCCCTCGGGGTCGATCGCGCCGTCGAGGGGCCGATCGCCCAGCTCGGCGCCGACCAGCCAGGCCGCGGTCGCGACGTAGCGACGCTGGATGGGGCTGTCCTTGGTGGTGAGCAGGCGCAGCGCCCGCGCCGGCTCGCGGCGCAGGAACTTCCGGAAGTAGCTCGCCGTGATGAGGTCGTCGACGAAGTGGGTGAGGATGCTCGCGATGCGCGCCCCTCCTCGCGCCTCGCCCGCCTCCTGATCGGCATGGACGAGGGTGGGGATCGCGAGCGACCACAGGACCTCACTCAGCAGGGCGTCGCGGTTGCCGACCCACCTGAACAGCGAGGTCCGGTCCACGCCCAGCGACGCCGCGAGCGCGCCCATGTCGATGCGCGCTCCCGCGATGAAGGTCTCCCGGGCCGCGTCGAAGGCGCGCCTGGCCTCGGGGTGGGCGCCGCCGGCGAGCCTCGCCGAGAGCGTCGACGGCGCGGCGTCGATGCCCACGGTGGCGATCGTGGCGAGCGCCCGCGTCGTCGTGGTCATGCACCGCACTCTAGCGCGGCCAGAGGGCCCGAGTGCAACATTTTCGAGATTGTGGTGCAACATCTTGGGTTTTGATGCATACTCATCCTGACACCGAGGATCGGAGAGACGATGACGTTCACGACCACGCCCCCATCCGTGCAGGATCAGGCACCCGCCGAGCTCCTGGACGTGGACTTCTACGAGTTCCAGCACCAGCTCACCGATGTCGAGCAGGCAGCACTGCGCGATATCCGCGCCTTCCTGGAGCAGGAGGTGCGTCCGATCGCCGACGACCACTGGGAGCGCGCGGAGAGCCCTCGCCACCTGGTGCCTCGCATTGCGGAGCTCGGCCTGTACGGCAACGCCTTCCCCGAGACCGCGAAGTTCGAGAACAGCAACATGTATCGCGGCTGGGTGGCCCTCGAGCTCGCCCGCGTGGATGCGTCGCTCGCCACCTTCATCGGCGTGCACTCGGGCCTCGCCATGACCTCGATCGCCGTGGGCGGCTCGGACGAGCAGAAGGCCGAGTGGCTGCCGGTGCTCGCCCGCGGCGAGCAGGTCGCGGCCTTCGGCCTCACCGAGCCCGACCACGGCTCGGACACGGCCCGCGGGCTCGAGACCACCGCGCGCCGGCGCACCGGGCCCGACGGGCGCGACGAGTGGGTGCTCAACGGCGCCAAGCGGTGGATCGGCAACGGCGCGTGGGCCGACCTCGTGGTCATCTGGGCGAAGGACGTGGCCGACGACCAGGTCAAGGGATTCCTGGTGCGCACGCCCGCACCCGGGTTCAGCGCGTCCAAGATCGAGCGCAAGCAGTCCCTGCGCGCAGTGGAGAACGCGGACATCGTCATGACGGACCTCGTGATCCCCGAGACCGACCGCCTGCAGAGGATCGACGGCTTCCGTGACGTCGCGGTCGTGCTGCGCCTCACCCGCGCCGACGTGGCATGGCAGGCCCTGGGAGTCGCTGTGGGCGCCTATGAGGCCGCGCTGAAGTACGCCCAGGAGCGCCACCAGTTCGGCAAGCCCATCGCCTCGTACCAGCTGGTCCAGGAGAAGCTCGCCCGGTCCCTGTCCAACATCACCGCGTCGATCGCGCTGTGCATGCGGGTCTCGCAGATGCAGGACCAGGGGATCCAGCGCGATCACCACTCGGCGATGGCCAAGGCCTTCGTGACCGCCCGGATGCGCGAGACCGTCGCGCTGGCCCGCGAGATCACTGGCGGCAACGGCATCACGCTCGACCAGGGCGTCGCGCGCTTCTTCGCCGATGCGGAGGCCGTCTACACGTTCGAAGGGACCTACGACATGAACTCCCTGATCGTGGGCAAGAGGATCACCGGCCTCTCCGCGTTCCTCTGAGCCCCTGACACCCACCTGATCCGACTCCGCGTCGCCGGCGCGGCGGTCACCCCTGCCATCGAGGAGGATGCGCATGCCCGAGGCGTACATCGTCGCCACTGCCCGCTCACCGATCGGACGCGCCTACAAGGGCTCGCTCGTCGGGGTCCGACCCGACGACCTCGCCGCCCGCATGGTCGCGGCCGCGGTCGAGAAGGTCCCGGGGCTCGATCCCGCGCGGATCGACGACCTCATGATGGGATGCGGCCAGCCCGCCGGAGAGCAGGGCTTCAACATCGGGCGCATCGTTCCCGTGCTGCTCGGATGGGATGGCGTGGGCGGCACGACCGTCAACCGCTACTGCTCGTCGTCGCTGCAGACCACCCGCATGGCACTCCACGCGATCAAGGCGGGCGAGGGGGACGTGTTCGTGTCCGCCGGTGTCGAGTCCGTCAGCCGCTACGCGGCCGGCGCGTCGGATCTACCGGAGGCCGTCAACCTGGTTTTCGCCGATGCGCTGGCCCGCACCGCCGCGAGGAGCGAGGCCGGTGCGCCCACCTGGGAGGACCCACGCGCGAGCGGGGCGCTGCCGGATCCGTACATCGCCATGGGACAGACAGCGGAGAACGTCGCCCAGGTGCACGGGATCACGCGCGACGAGCAGGATGCGTTCGCGGCGCGGTCTCAGCAGCGCGCGGCCGCGGCGATCGAGTCAGGATTCTGGGCCAGCGACATCACTCCCGTCACCCTCGACGACGGCACGGTCATCGCCGCCGACGACGGCCCGCGTCCGGGCACCACCGTCGACGTGCTCGCTGGCCTGGACCCGGTATTCCGGCCGGACGGCACCATCACGGCCGGCAACGCGTGCCCGCTCAACGATGGCGCCGCCGCCGTAGTGATCGTGTCCGAGAGGGTCGTGCACGAGTTGGGGCTGTCTCCGCTGGCACGCATCGTCTCGACGGGCGTCACCGGAGTGTCCCCTGAGGTGATGGGCCTGGGCCCCGTGGACGCCTCGAGGCGCGCGCTCGAACTCGCTGGCCTCACCATCGAGGACATCGACCTGGTCGAGATCAACGAGGCCTTCGCCGCCCAGGTCATCCCGTCCGCGCGCCAGCTCGGCATCGACGAGGACCGCCTCAACGTCCACGGCGGCGCGATCGCGGTGGGCCACCCCTTCGGCATGACCGGTGCACGCATCACCTCGACCCTGATCAACGGCCTCGCCGCGACAGGCGGCCGCTACGGGCTCGAGACCATGTGCGTGGGCGGCGGGCAGGGCATGGCCATGGTGATCGAGCGCGTCTGACGCCTCCCCGCACATGGCTCGAGCCCCGCGCGGCAGCGCGGGGCCCGAGCTCGTTGCCGCACGGCCTCCGTGGCGGAAGGCGAGGGGCCGATGCGGCGACGTCGCCACATCGGCCCCTCCACCGCATCGGCCCTACGAAGGCATGGGCACGAACAGCCCGATCGTGTCCGCCACGACGGCGGGCCGGTCGGAGCCCTCGAGCTCGACCGTGGTGTGGGAGTAGACCCGATACCCCTGCGCGCTGGCCTCGACCGAGGTGATCTCGGTGACCGCGCGCACGCGGGATCCGGCGGGGACCGGCTGCACGAAGCGCACCTTGTCGAGGCCGTAGTTGACGGACATCGCCACGCCTCCGACCTCGAGGAGGCCCAGCACCAGGTGCGGCAGGAGCGAGAGGGTGAGGTAGCCGTGGGCGATCGTGGTGCCGAATGGCCCGGCGGCGGCGCGCTCGGGGTCGAGGTGTATCCATTGGTGGTCCTCGGTGGCGTCCGCGAACAGCGCGATGCGCTCCTGCGAGATCCCGAACCACTCGCCGGTCGCGGTGAGCCCCACGACGCCGGGCAGATCTGCGGGGGTGTCGACGACGATGCTCATGCGCGCGGCCCTCCTGCCACGTAGAGGACCTGTCCCGTGACGAAGCCCGCCTCCTCCTTGCAGAAGAACGACGCGGCGGCCGCGATGTCCTCGGGCTGGCCGGCGCGTCCCACCGGGATCTCCTTGACCATGTGGCCCACGAAGTCGTCGAACTCGACGCCGAGGCGCTGCGCGGTGGCGCGGGTCATGTCCGTGGAGATGAAGCCGGGCGCGATCGCGTTCGCCGTCACGTTGTAGCGGCCCAGCTCGATCGCGAGGGTCTTGGTGAAGCCCTGCATGCCCGCCTTCGCCGCGGAGTAGTTCGCCTGGCCGCGGTTGCCGAGCGCCGAGGTGCTGGAGAGGTTGACGATGCGTCCCCACCCGGCCTCGACCTGGTGCTTCTGGACCGCCTTGCTCATGAGGAACGCGCCGCGCAGGTGGACGTTCATGACGGCGTCCCAGTCGTCGACGGTCATCTTGAACAGCAGGTTGTCGCGCAGGATGCCGGCGTTGTTGACCAGGATCGTGGGCGCGCCCAGCTCCTCGGTGACGCGGGCGACGGCGGCGTCGACGGCGTCCGCATCGGAGACGTCGGCGCCCACGGCGATCGCGCGGCCCCCCGCCTGGCGGATCGCGTCGACGGTGCCCGCGCACGCGGCCTGGTCGAGGTCCACGACGGCGACGGCGTGGCCGTCCTCGGCGAGTCTGCAGGCGGTCGCGGCGCCGATGCCGCGGGCGGCTCCGGTGACGATGGCAATGCGGGTCATGCGGTGTCCTCTCGTGGGGTGAGCATCAGGGATGGGAAGTCGTCGCAGGCGGGGCGAACTCGATGAGCTGGCGCAGCTCGCTGCCCTCCGCGAGCCGGTCCATGGCCTCGGGAAGGTCCTCGAGGCCGATGCGGGCGGAGACCAGGCGCTCGAGAGGCAGCGCTCCCGCGCGCCAGAGTTCGACGTAGCGCGGGATGTCGCGGGCAGGCACGGCAGAGCCCAGGTAGCTGCCCACGACCGTGCGGGCCTCGGCGGTCAGAGTCAGCGGCGGAATCGCGGCGCGGGCGTCGGGGGCGGCGAGGCCCACCGTGACCGTCGTGCCGCCGGGGGCGGTGAGCGCGAAGGCCGTCTCGAATGCGCGGGCGGAACCGGCAGCCTCGATCACGACGGGCGCGCGCAATCCGCGTGACGCCGCGTCGTCGGGGTGCAGGGCTTGCGACGCCCCCAGCGACCTCGCGAGCTCGAGCTTGGATGGGACCGGATCCACGCCCACGACCTCGTGGCCGAGTGCCGCGGCGACCAGCAGTGCCGCCATGCCCACGCCGCCCAGACCCACCACCATCACCGTCGCGCCGGGGGCGGGCCTGCCGGCGTTCAGCACGGCTCCGCCTCCGGTGAGCACGGCGCACCCCAGGAGCGCAGCGACGGCAGGAGGCACGTCCAGATCGACGGGCACCACTGACGTGCGGCTCACCACGGCGTGGGTCGCGAACGCGGAGACGCCCAGGTGGTGGTGGACGTCCTGGTCGGCTTCCCCCGCGACGGAGCGGTGCAGGCGCCGGTCGCCGCCCACCAGCGTCCCGGCGTTGTTCGCGAGCGTGCCCGGGACGCACGGGAGGCGCCCGTCCGTGCGGCACCCGTCGCACTCGCCGCAGCGCGGGAGGAAGGTCATCACCACCTGGGTGCCGAGCGCGACGTCCTCGACGCCGTCGCCCGTGGCCTCGACGATTCCTGCCGCCTCGTGACCGAGGAGCATGGGGGTGGGGCGCACGCGGTTGCCGTCGACCACACTGAGGTCGGAGTGACACACGCCGGCCGCCTCGATGCGCACGAGCAGTTCGCCGGGGCCGGGAGGGTCAAGCTCGAGCTCCTGCACGGTGAGCGGACGTGACTGTGCGTACGGGGCGCTCGCTCCCGATGTCTCCAGCACCGCACCCGTGATGCGCATGCGCGACCTCCTCGTCGTCGGTGCACCCGCACCGCGAGTCCAACCATACCGACCGGGCGGTATGTTGTCACGCGGCAACCCTCAGGCGATCCTCACGCGCGCACTGAGCGTCCCTCACGCGCGATCCGGACCATGGTGCGGGTGCCCTACAGGGCACACCACACCCAGGAGGATCACCGATGACGACACGTCATGAGAACCATGCCGTCGTGGTGGGAGCCGGAATCGCCGGACTGCTCGCCGCCCGCGCACTGAGCGACCACGTCGCTCACGTCACCATTCTGGAGCGCACTCGCGTCGACGACGCCGTGGGCGCCGCTCCCACGGCCGCTGGCCTCTGGCCGGCCTGCACGCTCACCCCACCCACGCTTGCACTGCTCGAGGCCCGGATGCCAGGGCTTGCGGGGGATCTGCTGCGCGCAGGAGCCGTGCCGGTCGCACGCGACGGGGCCCCCTCGAACGCCTACCGGCCCGTCGACCACCCCGCCACGCTCGCACTCACCGAGCGGCTGGTGCTGGACACTGTCCGGCGTCGCCTGCTCCACGATCACCCGAACGTGTCCGTCCATGATGGCGTCCACGCCGAGCGAGCGCTCCTCACGGGCCGTCGCATCACAGGTGTCAGCGCCGCCGGAGCCGCCATGAACGCGGACCTGGTGGTCGACGCGACGGGCCGCGGAGCGCAGCTGCTCGCGAGCGCGATCGAGGACGGGGTGGAGGCGCCGACGGCGACCTCGGTCGTGCTGTCGATGGACTACCGCACACGGATCTTCGCTCGCAGCGCCACGGCGGTGGCGATGGCGTCCACTGCGCGAGATGCGCGCGGCGGGCGCGTCGCCACGTTGGCGCCCATCGAGGGTGACCGCTGGGCCGTGACCCTTGGCACGTGGCCTGCACGCACCGCACCCACCACGCCAGCGGGCTTCTCCGCCGCGATCGAGACGCTCGGCGACCCTGCGCTGGCGATGGTCGTCGACGGCTGCGAGCCGCGCTCGTCCCTGGGCCACGCGACGCTGGCGCGCACGCGCCTGCGCCGTCCGCACCTCTCCACGACCCCACTCGACGGCCTCGTGCTCGTGGGGGACTCGCTGTGCACGCTCGACCCGCTCGCGGGCGTCAGCGTGCGCAGCGCGAGCCTGCAGGCCCACATGCTCGCCGCCGCACTGTCGCAGCACGCCGTCGTCTCCCCTGAACTGACTGCCGCCTACCATCGTTGGGCGGGAGCCGCGGTCGAACGCCCGTGGCGCGAGGGAAGCGGCGCGGCGACGGTGGCGTCCCGGCCGCGAGCGCAGGCACCCGCCAGGGTCGCTCGCAGCCTGGCGCGCCTCGAGCGGTCCCTGGCGCGGTGACGCGGTTCTCAGCGTCCGCACCCTGCCCGCGCCCGGCTCGCTTGGCCGCGTGGCCCCGACAGTACGAACCAAATCCTGATGCGACACGCCGTCGGGAGACCCGGATCCGGCCGACACGCCGAGGGCGTGGGCGACTCCTGGTTCGTACTACCGCGCGCGGGGGCGGGCGAGGCGATGGGTAACGTCCGACGCTCGAGGCAGGTATGATTTACATCGTTGCAAAGAAGCCGCGCCTCGCTCCGCGCGAGTGCCAGTTATCGATGAGGATCCATGCCAGACTCCACCCGCACCGCACCTCTGCCCGCCGCGCGCGTGCCAGCGTGCGCAGATCTCACGCCCCTGCCCCTGACTGAGGTCTCGCTGGCGCCCGGCGGCGAGCTCGGCACCTGGCAGCGCATCAACCGCGAGCGCACTCTGCCCCACGTGATCGCGCGCCTCGAGAGCAGCGGCGTCATGGACAACCTGCGTCGCGTGGCCGAGGAGGCCGCCGCAGACTACCGGGGCTTCAACTTCGCGGACTCGGACCTCCACAAGACCCTCGAGGCGATCGCGTGGGAGTCCGCGCGCGTCCCGGGAAAGCAGCCCTGGGAGGACTTCGCGCAGTCGGCCACCGCCCTGCTGGCCCGGGTGCAGCGCGAGGACGGCTACCTGTACTCGCACGTCCAGGGCCACGACGACCAGGAGCCGTGGCGCGACATGCGGTGGGGGCACGAGCTGTACGTGCTGGGCCACCTGATCCAGGCTGCCGTCGCCCGCGAGCGCGCCACGGGGGCCGACGACCTCATGCAGGTCGCGCGACGCTTCGCCGACCTCGCGGTCCGCGAGTTCGGTCCCGACTCGGCGCGCGCCGACGGCTATTGCGGCCACCCCGAGATCGAGACCGCGCTCGTCGAGCTCTACCGCCACACCGGGGAGATCGCCTATCTCGACACCGCCGCCGCCATGGTCGACAGGCGCGGCACCGGCGCGCTGGGGACAGGTCCGTTCGAGCCTGCGTACCACCAGGACCACGCCCCCGTGCGCGAGGCACAGGAGGCCACCGGCCACGCGGTCCGCCAGCTGTACCTGAACGCGGGCCTCGCGGACCTCGAGGCGGAGAGGGCCGATGCGGCGATCGCTGCCGCTCTCGACGCCCAGTGGCGCTCGGCTCACGGCACCAAGGAGTACGTGACCGGCGGCATGGGGTCCCGGCACAA
>NZ_CAJXJX010000018.1 GCF_913055775.1 uncultured Demequina sp.
CCTCGATGGCGATCTGGGCCGTCTCGTGGTCACGGATCTCACCCACGAGCACCACGTCGGGGTCGGCACGCAGGATCGACCGCAGCGCCGCGGCGAAGGTCAGTCCCGCCTTCGGGTTGACCTGCACCTGGTTGATGCCGGCCACCCGGTACTCGACCGGGTCCTCGACCGTGATGACGTTGATCTCGGGCCGGGTGATCTGGTTGAGCGTCGCATACAGCGTGGTCGACTTGCCGGAACCGGTGGGGCCGGTGACCAGGATCATGCCGTAGGGCTTCGTGAAGGAGCGGCGGTAGATCGCGTAGTTCTCGTCGCGCAGGCCCAGGTCGTCAAGCGCCATGGTCGCGGTCGAGTTGTCGAGGATACGCATGACGACCTTCTCGCCCCACACCGTCGGCAGCGTGGCGACTCGGAGGTCGACCTTCTTGCCGTTGTGGTTCACGGACAGGCGGCCGTCCTGCGGCTTGCGCTTCTCCGCGATGTCGATGTCGCTCATGATCTTGATGCGCGAGATCACGCCGTTCTGCGTGTTCTTGGGCGCCTTCTGGGTCTCGTGCAGCACGCCGTCGATGCGGTACCGGATGCGCATGTCGTTCTCGCCCGGCTCAAGGTGGATGTCCGAGGCGCGGTCGGAGATCGCCTGCGTGATGAGCAGGTTGACGAAGCGCACGATCGGCGCGTCGTCCTCGAGCGCCTGGTTCAGGCCCGACAGGTCCGGGCCCTCGTCCTCCACGAGGTCGCCCTGGAGGTTCTCGAGCTCCGCGTCGGAACGGCAGTGGCGCTCGATCGCCTGCATCAGGTCGTCGTGGGAGGCGACCACAGGGACCACCTGCAGGCCGGTCATGGTCCGGAAGTCGTCGACGGCGACCACGTTGCCCGGGTTGGACATCGCGACGCGCACCACGCCGTTGTCGAGGCCGATGGGCAGCGCGGCGTGACGGCGACACACGGCCCCCGAGACGAGCGACACGGCCGCGCGGTCCACGGGGTACTCGGCGAGTTCCACGAACTCCATGCCCACCTGGGACGCGAGCGCGCGCACGAGCTGGCCCTCGGAGATCATGCCGAGCTCCACGAGAGTGCGACCCAACGTCTGGCCGCGCTCCTGCTGCTCGTCGATGGCGTCGAGCAGCTGCTCTTCCGTGAGCACGCCATCCTCGAGCAGGATCGAGCCGAGCTGCTTCACGTGCGACCCCTCACTGTCCCTCAGTACATGTCCGCTTGGTCCGAGAACCTAGCACCGAGTCAGCGGGGATGAACTACACGAGTGATACATATCACTCGCAGTCTTGGCGCGGTCTCAGAGCGCCCGCTCGAGGGCGCGCGCCATCGCCTCCACAGGGGCGTCGCGTCCCGTCATCAGGCGCACCTGCTCGGCCGCCTGATGCAGCAGCATGCGGGGGCCACGCACGAAAGTGCCGCCCGCGCGCTCCCACGCCATTCCCAGGGGCGTGTCGAGCGGCGAGTACACCGCATCGAGCAGCACCGCGCCCAAGGGCGCCGTGGTGAGGGCCGATGCGAGGGTCGCGCCGGCATCCGCCGGCACCGTGGACACCACGGCCTGCGCATCGGCGAACAGCTCGGGAGCCTGCTCGAGGCCGAAGAAGCGCGGCTCGACGCCCATCTTGGTGGCGGCACGCAGCAGACCGCCCGCCCGGGCGCGATTGCGGACCACGACGGCGGGCCGCGTCACGCCGATGCGCCCCAACGCGGCGAGGGCGGACGTCGCGGTCGCCCCGCCGCCCAGGATCACTCCGCGCTCGGCGCGGTGCACCCCGCCCTCAGCCAGCGCCATCACCACGCCGTGCACATCCGTGTTGGCGCCCACGAGCTGAAGGTGGCCGGTGACGGGCTGGACGACCACGGTGTTGATCGCGCCCACGAGCTTCGCCATCGGCTCGATGAAGTCGACGAGCGGCATGGCCGCGACCTTGAGCGGCATCGTCAGGCTCAGCCCGGCCCACGCGGGGTCGAGCGCGTCGACGAACGCCGGCAGGTCGCCCTCGGCCACGTCGTACGCGTCGTACTCCCAGTCGAGCCCCAGCTCCCGATACGCCGCTCGGTGCAGCACCGGAGACAGCGAGTGCGCGATGGGGTGGCCGAGCACTCCGGCCCGACGGTCAGCCCCCATCCGCGCGTCAGCCGTCCTCTGCGGCGGACTCCTCCGCCTCGGCGCGCTCCCGGAACCACGCCTGCATCACCGCGACGTTCTCCTGGTGCTCGGCGAAGGTCTCCGCGTAGAGCGTCTCGCCCGTGTCGGTGTTGACCGTGACGAAGAACAGGAAGTCGTGCTCGGCAGGGTTGACCGCGGCCTGGATCGAGGCCTCTCCCGGCGCGGCGATGGGACCCGGGGGCAGGCCCGGGTACTTGTAGGTGTTGTACTCCGAGTCGATCGCGCGATCCTCGTCGGTCGTGAAGACGCCCTCGGTGGGGTTGAGGTACTTCACCGTCGAGTCGAGCTCGAGCGCCATGTCGATGTCGAGGCGGTTGTGGATCACGCCGGAGATCATCGGCCGGTCGTCGTCCAGGCGCGCCTCGCGCTCGATCAGCGACGCGATCGTGAGCGTCTCCTCCCACTCGCTCTGCGGAACGTCGTTGCGCTCGAGAACGGTGATGGTCTGCGAGATCATCTCGGCGAGCACGTCCGCCGGCTGCACGTCCGGGTTGAACGTGTAGGTCAGCGGGAACAGCCAGCCCTCGAGGTTGCCGCCGGCCTCCTCGGGCAGGCCCAGCGCCTCGGCGTTCTCCGCCGCCGCCTCGACGTCCTCGTAGGTGGCGTTCGTCAGGTTCGCGATCGCCTGGAAGTAGTAGTCGAGGGTCTTGCCCTCGGGAATCGTGATCGACAGCTCGTTGCGGTTGCCCGGGTCGAGCAGCGCGAGCAGCGCGTACTCCGCCTTCATCTCGCGCTGCATGTAGTAGTAGCCCGGGGTGATGCCCGCAGACTCGGGGTTGTTCCGCGCCTCGATCACGAAGGCCTCGGTCGACGCGACGACGCCCGCGTCGTAGAGCGTCTGGGCGATGTCCGCGCCGGTGTCACCCTGCTCGACGACCACCTGCACGACGCCCTGGCCCGCGCCCTCGTAGTCCGCTGCCACGGCGCTCTCCGCGGATTCGAAGGACTGCACGAAGTTCCACGCGATCGAACCGCCGACCGCGAACAGGACCAACGCGACAGCGGACACCACGAGGGTCCACTTGCGGCGGGTCGCACGGCGCTTCTGGCGCTGCAGGCGTCGCATGTCGAGCGACGTCGTCGTGGTCGCCTCGACCTCGAAAAGATCAGTCATCATTCCCCTTGAGGATGGGCTCGTAGGTCACCCTATCGAGATTGCCCTGTCGTTCAATGTCCAATGCGGTCTCCAGGATCACGACCGCTGCCGCCTGGTCGATCACCTGCCGTTGCTGCTTGGCGGTGCGGCCGGCCTGTCTCATGGCATGCTGCGCGGACGCGGTGGAGAACCGCTCGTCCACCAAACGAACCACCGCATCGCATCGTTCCGACAGCGCGGACGCGAACTCCTGCGCCATCGCGACCGAGTCGCCGTCCTTCCCGGACAGCTTGCGCGGCAGGCCCACGAAGATCCGCGCGGCCTGACGCTCGTGCGCCAGCGCGGCGACCTCGGCGACATCTCCCTCGCCCCGCTGCACCGTGGCGACCGGGAAGGCAATGAGGCCATCGGGGTCGCTGGCCGCGACCCCGATGCGGACGGTGCCCACATCGACGCCCAGGCGCACGCCTCGCTCCATTGCCTACTTCCCTACCCGGCCGCGCCTAGCCTCGGTCACGCACGGCCGTCACGACGGCCTCCAGCGCCGCGCCGATGCGCGTCGGGTCCTGACCGCCGCCCTGGGCCATGTCGGGCTTGCCGCCGCCGCCGCCGCCCAGCACGCCGGCGGCCACCTTGACGAGGTCACCGGCGCGCAGGCCCGCGTCGCGGGCACCCTGGTTGGTGGCGATCACGATCTGGGGGCGGCCATCGAAGGCGGCCGATGCGGCCACGACTGCCGGCGCCGCGTCACCCAGGCGAGTGCGGACATCCGTCACGAGCGTGCGCAGGTCGTCTCCGTCCGCCGCGTTGACAGACTCGTGCGCGACCACGCGGACGCCAGCGATCTCGCTCACGGTCTCCACGAGCTGCGCGGCGACCTGCTGCATCGCCTGCTGGCGGTACTGCGCGAGCTTCTTCTCCGCGTCGCTGAGGCGCGACAGCAGAGCGCCGATGCGGTCGGACAGCTCCTCCGGGCGCGCCTTGAGCGTGGTGGTGAGCTCGTGCACGATGGTACGCTCGGCCGCCAGGTTGGAGAAGGCATCGGCCCCGACGAGCGCCTCGATGCGTCGGGCGCCGGAGCCCACGGAACCCTCGCCCGTCACGGACAGCAGGCCGATCTGGCTCGAGTTGTCGACGTGGGTGCCGGCGCACAGCTCGCGCGAGAAGGGTCCGCCGATCTCGACCACGCGCACACGGTCGCCATACTTCTCGCCGAACAGCGCCATCGCGCCCAGCGACCTGGCCTCGTCCAGGCTCATCACCGTGGTGCCCACAGGCAGCTCTTCGCGGATCGCGCGGTTGGCGATGCCCTCGATCTCCTCGCGCGCCATCATCGAGATGCCCTGACGCCACGCAAAGTCCAGGCGCATGTAGCCGGGCTTGTTGTACGAGCCGGCCTGCGTCGCGTCCTCGCCCAGCACCTCGTGCAGAGCGGCGTGAATGAGGTGCGTCGCAGAGTGCGCCTTCGACGCCAGTCGCCGGTTGACGGCATCGACCTCCGCGGAGACCTGGTCTCCTGCCGCGACCTCGCCCTCCTCGACCGTGACGGTGTGGACGATCACGTCCGCGACCGGCTTCTGGACGTCGAGCACGTTCAGGGTCGCGTGGGCGCCGCGGATCACGCCGGTGTCAGCATCCTGGCCGCCCGACTCGGCGTAGAACGGGGTCTCGGCGAGAATGATCTCGACCTGGTCGCCCGCGTGGGCGACGGGGACGCTCTGACCGTCCCTGATCACCGCCGCGACGGTGGTGCCGAGCGTCAGCTCGTCGTAGCCCCGGAAGACCGTGGGCTCGAGAGCCTGATACACGCTGACATCCGCGTGACCGCCCTTCTTGGCCTTCGCATCGGCCCTCGCCCTCTCCTTCTGCTCGGCCATGAGCGAACGGAAGCCCTCCTCGTCCACGGTGAGGCCCTGCTCCGCGGCCATCTCGAGGGTGAGGTCGATCGGGAAGCCCGACTCGTCGTGCAGACGGAACGCGGTCTCGCCGGTGATCGACTTCTTGCCCTCGGACTTCGCGGTGGCCACCGCGGTGTCGAGGATGGTCGTGCCCTTGGTGAGGGTGCGGCGGAACGCATCCTCCTCCGTGCCGGCGACGTTCTTGATGCGCTCGATGCTCGAGTCGAGCTCGGGGTACGAGGCGTTCATGGCGCCGTAGCTCGTGTCGATGAGCGTGACGAGGCTGGGGTCCTGGACGTCGAGCAGGCGCATCGCGCGGACAGTGCGGCGCAGCAGGCGACGCAGCACGTAGCCGCGGCCCTCATTTCCTGGCACCACACCGTCATGGATGAGCATCATGGCGCTTCTCACGTGGTCCGCGATGACGCGCAGTCGGACGTCATCGGTCTCGTCGGTCTTGTACCGCTTGCCGGACAGCTCCGCAGCCATCTGGATGACTGGGAAGACCTCGTCGATCTCGTACATGTTGCCCACGCCCTGCTTGAGGTACGCGATGCGCTCGAGACCGGCGCCCGTGTCGATCGCCTTCTGGTCGAGCTCCTTGATGAGCGGGTAGTCCTTGCCGTCGCCGGGGCCTCGTAGGTACTGGTCGAACACCAGGTTCCAGATCTCGAGATAGCGGTCGCCACCGGGGTCCACGGTGCCGCCCACGGCGTCGGGGCCGAACTCGGGGCCGCGGTCGTAGTGCCACTCGGCGCACGGGCCGGCCGGACCCGGCTGGCCGGTGTCCCAGAAGTTCTCCTCGCGCTCCAGGTGGACCACATGCTCGTCCGGCACGCCGATGCTGCGCAGCGCGGCATGCGCCTCGTGGTCCTCCTTCCACGTGGTCACCCACAGGCGCTCGGGGTCGAGGCCGTACTTGCCGTCCTCCTCGGAGCCGGTGAGCAGCTCCCACGCGAAGTCGATCGCGCCTTCCTTGAAGTAGTCGCCGAACGAGAAGTTGCCCAGCATCTGGAAGAACGTGCCGTGGCGGGTGGTCTTGCCGACCTCCTCGATGTCCTTGGTGCGGATGCACTTCTGGACCGAGGCGATGCGGGGGTGCGGCGACTGCTCGGTGCCGATGATGTACGGGATGAAGGGGACCATGCCCGCGACGGTGAACAACAGGCTCGGGTCCGGGGAGACCAGGGACGCACTGGGCTGGATGTGGTGGTCCTTGGACGCGAAATAGTCAACCCAACGCTTGCTGATCTCGGCGGTGCGCATCGGCTCTCCTCCTGGCACTGCTCCACAGTGCTCGTGCTGTGCTCGCGGCGCGGCAGTCCTGCCGCGCCGCCCCCTGTGTAAGACAACGCCGCCGGGCCCTGGACTGATCCAGAGGCCCGGCGGCCGTCGTCTGAACGGCTCCTCAGAGCCTAGTAGGTCGTGCGCCTAGCGGGCGTAGAACTCGACGACCAGCTGCACCTCGCAGGTCACGGGGACCTCGGCGCGCTTGGGACGACGAACCAGCTGAGCGGAGAGCTTCTCGAGCTTCACGTCCAGGTAGTCCGGGACCTCAGGCAGCACGTCGCGGTGCGCGCCGGCGGCGGCGGCCATGTAGGGCTCCATCGTGACGGCCTTGGGCTTGACCTGGATGGTCTGGCCGGGCTTCACGCGGAACGAGGGGCGGTCGACGATCTGGCCGTCCACCAGGATGTGACGGTGCAGGACCGCCTGGCGCGCCTGAAGGATGGTGCGGGCGAAGCCCGAACGCAGCACGAGCGCGTCGAGACGCATCTCGAGCAGCTCGACGAACGCCTCACCGGTCAGACCCGACTCCTTGCGGGCCTCCTCGAAGACGCGGGTCATCTGCTTCTCGCGCAGGCCGTACTGCGCGCGAAGACGCTGCTTCTCGCGCAGACGAACGGCGTAGTCGCTCTCCTTGCGACGCGCGGTACGACCGTGCTCGCCCGGAGGGTAGGGACGCTTCTCGAAGTGCTTGACGGCCTTGGGCGTCAGCGCGAGGCCCAGGGCGCGGGACAGCCGCACCTGGCGGCGTGCCTTCTGAACTGAAGTCAATGTGATTCCTTATGCCTGTACTCAAAGCGCGCGTCAGCACGCCTGAATTCTTGAGATGTCGCGGCGACAGCAGCCAACCGTCCGCGAGGGCTGAACTATGCTACCAGGTCTCGCCGTCGATGTCCGGAAGGCCTAGGACTGCAATGCGACCACCAGCGCGCACGCCGTGAGCACGATGAGGACGGGCGTCATGGTGAAGCGCTCCCCGCGCGACCTGCTGATCGCATTGGGGATCGTGTTGAGCGCGAGGAACGCGACCAGCACCCAGATGGCGATGCCCTGGAATCCGTCGCCCAGGGTATCGGTGAGGCCCGCCGTGTCGAGCACGATGATCGCCATGAAGGCGTAGACGGCCACGGCGAGGGCCGATGCGACACGGAGCTTCGTGGGCAACGCACCTTCGTGCTGGCCGCCGAAGGCCAAGCGCCCGAGCGGCGCTCCCGCGGCGAGCGCTATCTGGAACACCGCCAGCGCGGCGATGAGCACCGTGAAGACGATCGCGGCGGCAGTGGCCATGGCTGCTCCCTTGGTAGAGACGACCGACGCGGGTCGCTAGTCCGTGCGACCCAGCATGTCGCGGATGCGGGTGAGGCGTTCGGACAGGGTCCGCTCGAAGCCGAATTCCGTGGGCCGGTAGTAGCGGCTCCCTCGCAGGGATTCCGGCAGGTACTCCTGTGCCGCGACGCCTCCCGGCTCGTCGTGCGAGTAGCGGTAGCCGTCGCCGTGCCCGATCCGCTCGGCACCGGAGTAGTGCGCGTCGCGGAGGTGCTGCGGCACCACCCCGGCCCGGCCCGCGCGCACGTCCGCGATGGCGGCATCGATGGCTCGGTACGCCTTGTTCGACTTGGGGGCGGTGGCGAGGTACGCGGTCGCCTCGGCCAACGGGATGCGTCCCTCCGGCATGCCGATGAAGCTCACGGCGTCCGCCGCGGCCTGCGCGATCACGAGCCCCTGCGGATCGGCCAGACCCACGTCCTCCGCGGCGAGGATGACCAGCCGCCTCGCAATGAAGCGCGGGTCCTCCCCCGCCACGACCATGCGTGCCAGGTAGTGCAGCGCGGCGTCGACGTCCGACCCTCGCACCGACTTGATGAAAGCGCTGATGACGTCGTAGTGCTGGTCTCCGGACTTGTCGTACGCCACCAGCGCCGCATCCATCGTGCGCTCGGTGAGCTCGCCCGTGATCACGGGGAGCTCGCCGCCGTCGCCTGGCCCGGCGCCCAGCGCGGCATCCGCCACCGCCTCGAGCAGTGTCAGAGCCTTGCGCGCATCGGCCCCCGCCACCCTCAGGATGTGCTCGCGGGCCTCGGGCGCCAATGTCACCCTGCCATCGAGCCCGTGGTCGCTGCCGACCGCCCGGTCCACGAGCGCCCCCAGATCCTCCGTCGCGAGGGGCTGCAGCGTCAGCAGCAGCGATCGCGACAGCAACGGGCCCACCACCGAGAAGCTCGGGTTCTCGGTGGTCGCGCCGATGAGCGTCACCCACCTGTTCTCCACGGCCGGCAGCAGCGCGTCCTGCTGGGTGCGCGTGAAGCGATGGATCTCGTCGACGAACAGCACGGTCTCGCGCTCGCCGGTCGCGATGCGCCTGCGGGAGTCGTCGATGACGCCGCGCACGTCCTTGATGCCCGCGGTGACCGCTGACAGCTCGACGAAGCGCCGTGAGCCGGCGACCAAATAGGCCAAGGTAGTCTTTCCGGTTCCCGGAGGTCCCCAGAGCACGACCGAGGTCGCGGGCGCGTCCTCGCCCACGAGCCTGCGCAGCGGCGATCCCTCCGTGAGCAGGTGCGACTGGCCCACCACGTCGTCGAGGGCGCGCGGGCGCATGCGCACGGCCAGTGGCGCGTTCGCACCGGGCTCGGGCACGCCCGTGGAGCTGCGCTCGGTCGACTCGAACAGGTCCATGCGATCAGCGTAGGCGCATCATCCGACCCCGGGATCACGCCGTCCCTACGATGGGACCCATGTTCGCGTCGCTCGCACGGCTGACCTCGGGCCATCCCATCGCCGTGGTGATCGGCTGGGTCATCGCGGCCCTCGGCTTCCTCGGGCTGGCGATGGTCGGCGTCGGCGACGGCAACCTGTTCGAGCGCACCGCCACCGGTGTGCCCACCGTCGAAGGAGCGGACAGCACCTTCGTCTACGAACTGGTCGAGCTCAGCGCGCCCGAGGACGAGGGGCCCACGCTGTCGATCGACATCGAAGGCGTCGACCCGCTGAGCACGGAGGTCGCCGTCGGCATCGCGGTTCTCGCCGAGGAGATCGCCGCCCGGCCCGACGTCGCCGCCGTGATGTCTCCGTACGGCGTGGTGCCCGGCGCGGCCTTCGATCCCTACCGGTACGGCGACCTGATGAGCAGCCCCGCGGCACAGGCGGGAAGCGGCGAGCCGGTCGCGGCGTTCATCGCCGCCGATGGCGACGGGATGCTGCTCTCGATCGACTACGCGCCCATCGACGGCGATACTTCCGCGGAGCACCGGAGCGTGGTCGATCTGGTCGAGCAGTCGCTCGCTGACGCCGGCCTCGACGCGGAGGTGCGCGCGTTCTCCGACCCCATGCTGTTCGAGGACTTCGACCACCAGATCGAGCAGGACCTGATCACTGGCGAGGCGATCGCTCTGCCCGTGGCGCTGGTCGTGATGGTGCTCGTGTTCGGCGGCTTCCTCGCCGCCAGCGCACCCATGATCGGCGCCTTCGCGTCGATCGCCGGCGGCATGGCCGTCCTGTTCGGCTTCAGCTACCTCGTGGACCTGGACCAGTCTGCGATCAACGTGGTCACCGTCCTGGGCATCGGCCTGTCGATCGACTACGGGCTGCTCATCGTGTCGCGGTATCGCGAGGAGCTCTTCGCGCACCACGATAGCGGCGATCACGACGTGCGCGCGGCCGCACTCGAGACCACGATGACGACCGCGGGCCGCACCGTCTTCTTCAGCTCGATCACCGTCGCGATCTCCGTGGGCGGCATGCTGATCTTCGACGCGGAGATCATCCGCGGCATCGGCGGTGCAGCCCTGGGCGTGGTCGTCATGGCGCTGCTCACCGCGCTGTCCCTGGTTCCGGCCGTCATCTACCTCTACGGCCATCGGCTCGCCCGGCCCTCCATCCTCGACCGGATACCCGGAGTGCGCGCCGTCCTGCGCCACACCTCGGACGTCTCGCGTGACGAGGGCGCGTTCTCCACGCTCGCGCGCAGGGTCCAGCGCCGCCCGTGGCTGGTCGTCGTCGCGACCACCGGGCTGCTGCTGCTGCTCGCGAGTCCCCTGCTGTCGCTGCAGGTGCGCAACTCGCAGGAGGGGCTCCTCCCCGTCGACAATGGGAGCCGCCAGTTCCTCGACAGCTTCGACGACCGCTACCCCGAGCTGGTCGCACCGGACGTCACGGTCGTGGCGGCGGCCACGCCCGCTGAGCTGGACGCGTGGCTGGGTGGCGCGCCGTCGGAGCTCGAGCACGTCACGGGCGCGACGGCCGCCGAGACCATCGCCGACGTGACCGACGAGGACGGGGAGGGCCCCACGCTCCCGACCGGCGAGCCGGCGGACGCGCAGGAACTGTCCATCGCGCGCATCTCGACTGACATCGACGACCAGGGCTCCCCCGCCGCCACCTCCGTGGTGAGGGACCTGAGGGAACTCGATGCGCCGTTCACCGTGTTCGTGGGCGGCACGGCGGCGATCCAGGTCGACTTCGTGGACGCGCTGCTCGCGGGCGCGCCATGGGCGGCGGGCCTGGTGATCCTCGCAACCTTCGTGCTGATGTTCCTCATGACGGGATCACTGCTCGTCCCGATCAAGACGCTGATCATCAACGCCCTGTCTCTCGCTGGGGCGCTCGGAGTCCTGAGCTGGATCTTCACCGAGGGGCACCTCGAGGGTCTGCTGGGCTTCACGTCCACCGGCGGGGTCGAGACATACGTGCTCGTGATGGTGCTGGCGTTCGGCTTCGGCCTGGCGATGGACTACGAGGTGTTCCTCATCGCGCGGATCAAGGAGCTGGTCGACGCCGGGGTGCCCAACGACGAGGCCGTCCGTATCGGCCTCCAGCGCAGCGGCCGCATCATCACGTCCGCCGCAGCGGTCGTGATGCTCGTGTTCCTGGGCTTCGCCGCCGGCCAGCTGCTCGTCGTCAAGGAGGTCGGAGTCGGGCTCGCCTTCGCCGTGTTCCTCGACGCCACCATCGTGCGGATGCTTCTGGTGCCCGCGACGATGACGCTGCTGGGCGAGTGGAACTGGTGGTCACCGCGCGCACTGCGCCGGCTCCACAGGCGCCTCGCCGTGCGGCATTGATGCTGCTGGCCCGGCGAGGCCGCCCGTGCGATGCCGGCGAACCTCAGTGCGTCGCGTCGTAGTAGTCCTGCGGAGAGAACACGGCGTCGATGACGCTGAGCGAGCGCCAGCGGTGATAGACGCCCCGCTCCGACCCACCAGTCGCCGCGGCAGTGTTGCCCTCGTAGAACCATGCGCCGTTGCCGTCCACACGGTGGACGATCGCGGCGTGGCTCACGCCCTGACCCGTGCCCCAGTTGATGAGGACCACGTCGCCCGGGTCGAGATCGGACAGGCTCACGTTCCAGTCCAGGACGCCGGCCGACTGCAGACGGCTCACGAAGCTCGGATGGTTCGAGGGCACGCTGGACGGGAAGAAGTCCTTGTCGTAGTACTCCTCGCGGGGCACGTACTCGGGGTAGCCGGCCTCGTAGAAGACCCACGCCACAAAGACCTGGCACCACGCGCTGTTGCCGTCGATCCAGTCGTTGAACTTGTTATTGCGCCACGACGGCTCTCGGTAGCCCACCTGCGACCGGGCCTTGTTCAGGATCAGGCTCGAGTTCCACGGGGAGCGCGGCGCGACGTACGCGGGCGCCTTGTACGACGAGTTCCCGAAGCCACGGAACAGGAACGCGGCCGTCGCGGCTCGCGACGTGCTCGCGTAGGGGCGGAACGTGCCGTCGGAGTAGCCCGTGGTGATGCCGCTGCTGCGCAGCCAGGTGATCTCCTTGTAGAACGGGTCGCTGCGGCGCAGGTCCTTGAACGGCGAGGAGGACGGCGCGGTGAACTTCGGTCGCCCCTCGAAACGGTAGAGGAACGCGGCCATCGCGTTGCGGTCGATCGCCAGGTCAGGGCGGAACGTCCCGTCGGACCAGCCGGTGGTGATGTTCTGGCGCTCGAGCCAGACGATCTCCTTGTAGAACTGGTGGTTGGTCGGGACGTCCCGGAACGGGGAGCGCGACGGGAGCGAGACGTTCGGCCGGCCGGCGAGCCGGTACAGGAACGCGGCGAAGGCCTCGCGCGAGACCTCCCACTCGGGGCGGAACCAGTTGCCGGAGTACCCGGTGGTGATGCCCTTGTCGGTCATCCACGAGATCTCGCGATAGAACTGGTAGTGGTTCGTGACGTCACGGAACCCGGGGCTCGCGGCCTGCGAGGGCGCGGCGCTCGCCGGGATCACCGTCACCGCCGTGACG
Organism: uncultured Demequina sp.; assembly: GCF_913055775.1. GTDB lineage: Bacteria > Actinomycetota > Actinomycetes > Actinomycetales > Demequinaceae > Demequina. Next base: position 12,690 of record NZ_CAJXJX010000018.1, read on the forward strand.
AGGGCGATGACCGCCGTCACGATCGTTCGCTTCATGGGACTGTATGCCTGTGCCACCTGAGCACCCGCCATCGTGTTCCTCCTCCGTCGACCGTCAGGACCGTCACCGGCCCTCGACTCCACGTCACGGTAACGTGCCCGATCTGAGAAAGCCCTGAGGCCCTCTCAGGTGTGACACACGCCACGGTGAGCATGTCGTGCGTGCCGGGGACCCGCTGGTGCGCGCCCCGGCGCGAGACGCCGACGCGCGCGCCGCCGTCCTCTCAGATATCGGTCGACGCGGTCACCCGCATGAGCCCAGCGGCTCAGCCCTCGGCGGGTTCCTCGTCCTCCGCCACGAAGTCCACGCCCGCCTCGGCGCGCTGCTCCGCGGTGATGGGCGCGGGTGCCGCGGTCAACGGGTCGTAGCCGCCGCCGGACTTGGGGAAGGCGATGACGTCGCGGATCGAGTCCGCCTTGGCCAGCAGCGCGACGATACGGTCCCAGCCGAACGCGATGCCGCCGTGCGGAGGCGCACCGAACGAGAACGCCTCGAGGAGGAAGCCGAACTTCTCCTGAGCCTCCTCCTCGCCGATCCCCATGACCTTGAACACGCGCTCCTGCACGTCCTGGCGGTGGATACGGATCGAGCCACCGCCGATCTCGTTGCCGTTGCACACGATGTCGTACGCATACGCGAGTGCCTCTCCCGGCACCTGCTCGAAGTTCTCGAGGTACTCGGGCTTGGGAGACGTGAAGGCATGGTGGACGGCGGTCCAGGCGCCCGAGCCCACGGCGACGTCGTCATCGTCCGCGTCGACGGCCTTGAACAGCGGCGCGTCCACGACCCACACGAACTCGAAGCGGTCCTCGTCGATCAGGCCCACGCGGCGTCCGATCTCGAGGCGCGCCGCTCCCAGCAGTGCTCGCGAAGGCTCCGCCTTGCCTGCGGCGAAGAACACGCAGTCGCCGGGCTCCGCGCCCACGGCGGCCGCGAGTCCCGCGCGCTCGGCGTCGGAGAGGTTCTTCGCGACGGGACCGGTGAGCTCGCCGTCCTCGCCGATCAGCACGTAGGCGAGCCCTCGCGCGCCACGCTGCTTGGCCCAGTCCTGCCACGCGTCGAGCGTGCGGCGGGGCTGGTCCGCTCCGCCCGGCATGACGACCGCGCCCACGTAGTCGTTCTGGAAGACGCGGAATGGCGTGTCCTTGAAGTACTCGGTCAGCTCGGTGAGCTCGAGGCCGAACCGCAGGTCCGGCTTGTCCGAGCCGAACCGCGCCATCGCATCGGCGTACGTGATCCGCGGGATGGGCGTCGAGATCTCGACGCCGATGAGCCACCACAGCTCCTTGACGATCTCCTCGCCCAGAGCGATGACGTCGTCCTGATCCACGAAGCTCATCTCGATGTCGAGCTGCGTGAACTCGGGCTGACGGTCCGCGCGGAAGTCCTCATCGCGGTAGCAGCGGGCGATCTGGTAGTACCGCTCCATGCCGGCGACCATGAGCAGCTGCTTGAACAGCTGCGGCGACTGCGGCAGGGCGTACCAGGAGCCGGGCGCGAGGCGGGCGGGCACCAGGAAGTCACGTGCGCCTTCGGGCGTCGAGCGCGTCAAGGTCGGGGTCTCGATCTCGAGGAACTCGTGCTTGTCGAGCACCCGGCGCGCGGCCTGGTTGGCCTGCGAGCGGAGCACGATGTTGGCCCGCGGCTGCGGGCGACGCAGGTCGATGTAGCGGTGCTTGAGGCGCGCCTCCTCGCCCACGGTGACGTGCTCGTCGACCGGCATGGGCAGGGGCGCGGACTCGTTGAGGATCGTCACGTCGGAGACCACGACCTCGATCTCGCCGCTGGGAAGGTTGGGGTTCGCCGAGCCCGCGGGACGGTCGCGGACCTCGCCCGTCACCTGGATCACATACTCGTTGCGCAGCGAGTGCGCGACCTCCTCGCGGATCACGACCTGGGCGAAGCCCGAGGCGTCGCGCAGATCGATGAAGGCCACGCCGCCGTGATCGCGCCGGCGTCCCACCCATCCGGCGAGAGTGACGGTCGATCCGGCGTCGGTGGCGCGGAGGTTTCCTGCGAGGTGAGTGCGGAGCACGGTCAAGCCTTTCTTGGGCGCGCTAGACGGGCGCGCCGGATAGGGGTGTCGCCGTCAATTCTAGCGGCGCGGACGGGGGGCCGATGCGGTGGCCGGGTGCGGCGGTTCCGTTCAGTCCGCAGGGACGATGCGCGGGTGGAGATCCGCGGCAGGCGGCTCCCACGAGGTCGGGTCGGCAGGCGTCTGGTCACCCGATCGAATGTCCTTCACCTCTCCGCCGGTGCTCTCACTCTCGGCGTCGCCGGAGCCCGCGTCGGGGAACCACACGAAGGGGATCCCGCGCTTGTCTGCGTACTGGATCTGCTTGCCGAACTTCGCGGCGGACGGCGCCACCTCTGCGGCGATTCGCCGCCCCCGCAGCGCATCGGCGATCCGGACTGAGGTGGCGCGCGAGGCCTCGTCGGTCACGGCGACCAGCACCGCAGTCGGGACGGGGCGCGAGGCCCGCACCAGCCCGGCGCCCAGCATCCGGCTCACGAGCCTGCTGACGCCGATCGACATACCCACCCCGGGGAAGCCCCCGCCCGCGACCAGGGAGTCGTAGCGTCCGCCCGAACAGATGGAACCCAGATCCTCGTGGCCGGTCAGGAAGGTCTCGTAGACCGATCCGGTGTAGTAGTCGAGCCCGCGGGCGATGCGCAGGTCGGCGACCGCGGTCCCCGGCACGGCGGCATTGACGCCCTCGACCAGCGCGACCAGCTCCGCGAGTCCTGCGCGCAGCTCCTGCTCCGCCTCGGCGGGATCGTGCACCGTCGTCGAGGACGCCCACAGGTCCTCCACCGCGGCGACGAACCCCGCGTCCGGAGCGCTGATCTGCGCAAGATCCAGGATCGCTGCGGCCGCGGACTCGGGGATGTCCTGCTCGATGAGCTCGGTGCGCACACCGTCGGGGCCGATCTTGTCGAGCTTGTCCACACTGCGCAGCGCACCGGCGATGTCGCCGATCCCGACCCCGCGGTAGAAGCCCTCGACCAGGCGCCGGTTGTTCACGCGCATCGTCACGCCTGGCACGGGCAGCGCGGCGAGCGCCCTGGCCATGACAACTGCGACCTCGACATCGGCGTGAGCGGGCAGGGTCTGCCGCGCCACCACATCGATGTCCGCCTGGTAGAACTCGCGGTAGCGACCTTCCTGCGGGCGCTCCCCTCTCCACACCTTCTGGATCTGGAAGCGCCGGAACGGGAACGCGAGCTCGTTCTGGAACTCCTCGACGTAGCGAGCGAACGGCAGGGTCAGGTCGAAGTGCAGGCCCAGCTTGGCCTCGGAGCCCTCCTCCGCGTTCAGCCGACCGAGCGTGTAGATCTCCTTCGCCGCCTCGGACTTCCCGGCCAGCCGGTCAACCGTCTCGACCGCGCGCGTCTCGATCTCCGCGAACCCATGAAGCTGGAAGACCTCGCGCAGCGAGTCGAGCACGGACGCCTCCACGATGCGCTCGGCAGGGGTCCATTCGGGGAAACCGGAGAGGGGTCGCACGCGTGCCATAGGCGCCATTGTTCCATCTGCATCGCCCCTGGCCACACGCCGACCGCCGTCCCTGGGTATTGTTGGGGGCGTTGCCATGCCGGCCCCAGAGACAGGCCTGCCCCGACGGATGTCCGGCATCGTCCGTCGACGTGATAGAGGTGCCCCGCGATGTCCACCCCGAAGCCCAAGCCGATCCCCAAGCCCGGACCGCCCACCCAGGCACCGAGCCCGGCCGTCATCGCGGCCCACGCGACGCACCCCGTGAAGGTCCCCGTCGCGTCGGACGTCTCCGAAGCAGAACTCGCGGCCGCGGCGGCGTTCGGCACCGTCGCGGACGAGGTCGTCTCGGTCAAGGACGGGGACGAGACCCACGAGGTCGGGCCCGCACAGGGAGACGACCCGATCGCGCCATACGCGAAGGCGTACTTCGAGCTGAAGGCCTCCGTCGAGAGGTTCCACGCCCGTCTCGAGTCAGCCGAGCTGTCCCCCAAGGACATCGACGACGCACTCGCGGGGCTGGCGCAGTCGCTCGCCGAGCCCAAGGTCGTCGGTGACCTGCCAGCGCTGCGCGCGCGACTCGAAGACGTCACCACGGAGGCGAGCGAGGCGAGGGAGCGCATCCAGGAGGCCCGCAAGGTCGCCCGCGACGAGGCGATCGCGACTCGCGAGGCGATCGTGAGCCAGGCGGAGGAGATCGCGGCTCGAGACGAGTCCCAGGTGCACTGGAAGAACGACACCGCGAAGCTGCGAGCGCTGCTCGACGAGTGGAAGGACGCGCAGCGCAATCTCGCGCGCATCCCCAAGGACGTCGAGAAGTCCCTGTGGAAGCGGTTCACCACGTCGCGCTCGGCCTTCGAGAAGGCCCGCAAGCACCACTTCGCGGAGCTCGACAAGGAGAACGCGTCGGTCGCCGGCCGCAAGGAGGACCTCGTCGCGCAGGCCGAGCGCCTCGCTGAGTCGACCGACTGGGACCGCACGGCGCGGGCGTTTCGCGACCTCATGGGCGAGTGGAAGCGTGCCGGGCGCGGTCGCCGCAGCGTCGACGACGCCCTGTGGAAGAGGTTCCAGACGGCACAGGACGCGTTCTTCGACGCGCGCCGCTCCGCTGCCGACGCCGAGGACGAGGCGCTCTCCGGGAACGTCGAGGCCAAGGAGGCCGCTGTCGCCGAGGCCGAGGCGATCCTGCCGATCACGGACCTGGCCGCAGCCAAGCAGGCGCTGCGCGCGGCGCAGGACCGCTTCGAGGCGGCGGGACGGGTGCCGCGTGGTGACGTCGCGCGGCTCAACAAGCGCATCGGCGCCGTCGAGAACGCTGTCCGCGACGCCGAGGAGGCGGAGTGGAACTCGCGCAACCCGGAACTCGAGGCCCGTGCCACCGGCGCCGCGGCTCAGCTGCTGGCGGCGATCGACGAGCTCGAGGAGGACCTCGCCGTGGCGAAGGCCGCCAAGGACAAGCGCCGCGTCAAGGAGACGGAGGAGGCGCTCGCCGCACGCCGGGCTTGGCTCAAGCAGATCCAGGGCGTCGTCTCGTAGCGGTATCGCTCGCGCGGGAACCGGCAGCGCTCCTGCGTCCACAGCGCCGGGGCGACGGGCCTGTCCACAAGGTCGCCGCATGCGCACGGCCGTCTGGCGAGGAACCTGCGACACTCGCGCCATGTGGATCGTGACGCCGAGGGACGTGGGACGCGTCGAGTTCGGCCGCATGATGCGCGATGGCGTCATCGCCACCGTGATTCCCGGCCACGCCACGCCCGCTGACGTACCCGCCTCGCCGCCGATACGCCGCCACGTGCTGGGCACGATGACTCCCGCAGGCGGGCAGGTCACGGGGCTCGCCGCGCTGTGGGCGCTGGGCGCAGGACCCCCACCCACCGAGATGCACGTGCGCTACGACCCCCGCCGGCGCCTCGGGACCCGTCGCGGCCCGCTGCCGATGATCGGACATGCGGTGGGGCTGGCGGCGCCAGCGGATCTCGATGGCCGTCTCCATCCGTCGATCGCGTGTCCGGCCGTCGCGGTCGCCGATGCGCTCCGGTGGGCCCCGGCGAGCCTGGCGGCCCCGGTGATCGCCGATGCCGTGCGCCTCGGCCTGGTCGAACCCGGCGCGGTGGAGGCGGCCTGATGCGCGGGACTCCCCCGCTCCATGGAGGGATGGCGCCGGTCGCGTTGGTTGAGTCTCGCTGGTCGCGCCAGTCGCGCCAGTGGCGCTAGTCGCGCTAGTCGCGCTTGGCGCCGGTGATGCGGCGGGCGTCGTAGACCCCGTCGATCTTGCGGATCGCGGCGAGCACCGCGCCGAGGTGCGAGGGATCCGCCATCTCGAAGGTGAACGTGTTCAGCGCGACGCGGTCCTGGCTCGTCGACACGTTGGCGCCGAGGATGTTGACGTGATAGTCCGACAGCGCCTTCACGACGTCGCTGAGCAGGCGGTTGCGGTCGAGGGCCTCGACCTCGATCTGCACCAGGAACGCCGCGTTCGACTGTCCGGTCCACTGGACGTCGATGAAGCGCTCCTCCTGTTCGGCGAGAGCTCCGAGGTTCTGACAGTCGGGGCGGTGCACGCTGACACCGTTGCCACGCGTCACGAATCCACGGATCGGGTCGCCCGGCACGGGCGTGCAGCACTTCGCGAGCTTGACGACCACGTCGGACAGTCCGTGCACCGAGATGCCGGGGTCGCCCCGCCGAGCTGAGCGCGCGCCCGTGGTCCCCGGGCGCGTGATCTCCGTGACGTCCTCATCGGCGCCCTCGGCGCCGCCGACCGCCTCGACCATCCGGGCGACGACGTCGGAGGCCTGCTCCTTGTGCTCGCCGATCGCGGCGTACAGCCCATCGACGTCGTCGTAGTGCATCTCCTTCGCGAGGGCCAGGAGCGTGGACTTCGACATCAGGCGCTGCATGGGAAGGTGCTGGCGACGGATGGCCCGCGCGAGCATGTCGCGCCCCGTCTCGACCGACTCCTCGCGCCGTTCGCGCGTGAACCACTGTCGGATCTTGTTGCGCGCACGCGTCGACTGGACGAAGTCGAGCCAATCGCGCTTGGGGTGGGCGTTCTCGTCCGACGTCGTCAGCACCTCGACGGTGTCGCCGTTGTCCAGCGTCGAGTCGAGGGGCACCAGCCGGCCGTTGACCTTGGCGCCGATGGTCTTGTGGCCCACCTCGGTGTGGACCGCGTAAGCGAAGTCCACCGGCGTGGCGCCCTGCGGCAGCGACAGCAGGCGCCCGCGGGGAGTGAAGACGTAGACCTCGGCGCGCGAGATCTCCCCGCGCAGGGAGTCGAGGAACTCGGAGGGGTCTGCGGTCTCCTGCTGCCAGTCCGCGATCTGGCGCAGCCAGCCCATCTCCCCCGAGCCGCCCGAGCCCTCGCCCTTGGCGTTGGCCTTGTAGCGCCAGTGGGCCGCGAGACCGTACTCCGCGCGGCGGTGCATCTCGTGGGTGCGGATCTGGAGCTCGACCGGCTTGCCGCGCGGCCCGATCACCGTCGTGTGCAGCGACTGGTAGAGGTTGAACTTGGGCATCGCGATGTAGTCCTTGAAGCGCCCGGGCACGGGCTGGTACTTCGCGTGCATCGCGCCCAGCACGGCGTAGCAGTCGCGCACCGACTCGACGAGGATGCGGATGCCCACCAGGTCGTAGATGTCGTTGAGGTCGCGGCCGCGCACGATCATCTTCTGATAGACCGAGTAGTAGTGCTTGGGGCGCCCGGTGATGACTCCCCTGATCTTCATGGTCTTGAGCTCGCCGTCGATCTGGGCTGAGATCTCGGCGAGGGAGCGTTCCCGCTCGGGCGCCCGCTCGGCCACGACGTCGACGATCTCCTGGTAGATCTTCGGATAGAGCGTCTTGAAGGACAGGTCCTCGAGCTCCCACTTGATCGCGTTGAGGCCCATGCGGTGCGCGAGCGGCGCGTAGATCTCGAGGGTCTCCTGGGCCTTGCGACGCGCGCTCTCGGGAGAGACATGCTTCCACGTGCGGGCGTTGTGGAGGCGATCGGCGAGCTTCAGCACCAGGACCCTGATGTCCTTGGCCATCGCCACGACCATCTTGCGCACGGTCTCGGCCTGGGCCGCGTCCCCGTAGGTGACCTTGTCGAGCTTGGTCACGCCGTCGACGAACGAGGCGACCTCCGAGCCGAACTCCTCGCGCAGCTGCGACAGGGGGTACTCGGTGTCCTCGACCACGTCGTGCAGCAGCGCGGCCGCGATCACGGTGTCGGGAAGACCCATGTCCGCGATGATCTGCGCCACCGCGATCGGGTGGATGATGTACGGCTCGCCGCTCTTGCGTGTCTGACCCTCGTGGGCCTTCGCGGACACCCGGTAGGCGTGCTCGATCAGGCCCGTCTTGCCCTTCGGGTACATCCGCCTGAAGGTGTCGAGCAGGCCGTCGATGGCCGTGGGCTCCTTCGCCGGTCGGCGCAGGAACGCCAGTGGCCCCGAGGGCGCGGGCGAACGGGTCTCCGTCACTCCGGTCCTCCTTCCCTCAGGGTGAGAACCAGTGTACTGGCGCTACTGGCGTCCCTTGCGCCGCGGCTGCGACCCCACACCCTGGTGGTGGCCCGGCTGAAGTGCGCCCACGCGCACCGTGCCATCGGTGTTGACCGCGACATCCGCTTCGCCGGACTCACGTGCGGCCAGGACGCGGGCGGTGTGGTCCTTGATCGCCTTCTCGTTGCCGCGCAGCGCCACCTCGAGGGGTGTCGCGACGAAGATCGACGAGTAGGTGCCGACGGCCATGCCGACGAACAGCGCCAGTGCGATGTCGAGGAGCGTGCCGGCTCCCAGCAGCCAGGTGCCGATGAAGAGGATCGACGCGACGGGCAGCAGCGCCACGACCGACGTGTTGATCGACCGCACCAGGGTCTGGTTGACGGCGAGGTTCGCGAGCTCGGCGTACGTGTAGCGGTTCTGGGTCTGCAGATTGGCCGTGTTCTCGCGCACCTTGTCGAACACCACCACGGTGTCGTAGAGCGAGTAGCCCAGGATCGTGAGGAATCCGATCACCGTCGCGGGCGTGACCTCGAAACCGGTGAGGGCGTAGATGCCGGCGGTGAACAGCAGGTCGTGGATCAGCGCCACGATCGCGGCGACGGCCATGCGCCACGCGCGGAAGTACAGCGTGATCACCAGGAACACGAGCAGGAGGAAGATCACGAGGCCCTGCAGCGCAGCCTGGCCCACCTGGGCACCCCACGTGGGGCCGATCTGGTCGAAGCTGATGTCCTCGGTCGGCACGCCGTAGGCGTCCGCCAGGGCTTCCGTGAGCTCGAGCTGCTCATCGGGCTCGAGGAATCCCACCTGCACCCTGATGTCGTTCTCGCCCAACTGCGTGACGCGCGGCTGCTCGCCCGGTGCCACGGCGGCGACGGCGTCCTCGGCGGGCGCGGTGGAGACGTCTTCGACGTTGGCGACCACATACTGCGATCCGCCCGTGAAGTCGATTCCCAGGTTGAAACCCAGCGTCACGAGGATCGTCACCGAGAACGCCATGAGGACGCCCGAGATGGCGAACCAGCGCTTGCGCTGCGCAACGATCGGATAGGTCTTCTCGCCCGAGTGCAGGCGGTTTCCCCAGGTGGCGAGGCTGCCCTTCATCGTGCCGACTCCTTCTTCTCGCCGGTGCCCTCGGCCGATGCGTCGTCGGCATCGGCGTCCGTCTCACCGCCGGCGGCGGCCTTGCGCTCGGCGGCCTTGCGCTCCGCGAGGGTCGGGCCCTCGGAGCGCACCACGCGCCCACGGCCCTTGTACATGGTGTCCCGGCCCAGCTGCCGCGGGTCCAGTCCCGAGAGCCGGTGCCCGTCTCCGAAGAACGTGGTCCGCGCGAGCAGGACCATGACCGGGTGCGTGAACAGGAACACCACGATGACGTCAATGACCGTCGTGAGTCCCAGAGTGAACGCGAAGCCGCGCACACCGCCGACGGCGAGCAGGTAGAGGGTCACGGCAGCGAGCAGCGACACGGCGTCGGAGACCAGGATGGTCCGGCGCGCGCGCTTCCACGCGTGGTCCACGGCGGATCGCAACGAGCGACCCTCGCGCAGTTCGTCGCGGATGCGCTCGAAGTAGACGATGAACGAATCCGCGGTGATGCCGATCGCGACGATCAGGCCGGCGACGCCGGCGAGCGACAGCCGGTACCCGAGCCCCCAGGAGAGCAGCGAGATGATGCCGAAGGTGGTCGCTCCCGCGATCAGCAGCGAGGCGATCGTGACGAAGCCCAGCGCGCGGTACTGGAACAGCGAGTACGCCGCGACCAGCAGGATACCGATGGCGCCGGCGATGAGCCCCTTCTGGAGCTGATCGGCACCGAGAGTCGCGGAGATCTGCTGGTTCGACTGGACCTCGAGGCTCAGCGGCAGCGCACCGAACTTGAGCTGGTTCGCGAGCTGTTCGGCCTCCTCCTGCGTGAACGCGCCGGTGATCGAGGCCTCGCCGTTGGTGATCCGCACCTGAACTGTCGGGTGCGAGATGACGACACCGTCGAGGATGATCGCGAACTGATTGCGCGGCTCCTCGAGGCTCACGAGGCGGGTGGTGACCTCGCCGAACTTGTCGGCCCCATCGGAGTCGAACTGCAGGCGCACCTCGTAGTCGCCCGTGAAGCTTCCAGCGGCGTTCACCTGCGGGCCCGAGGACGCGGTCTCGAGGTCGTCGCCGGTGAGCTCGACGGGGCCCATCGCGAGCTTCTCGAGGCCGTACTGCGCACAGGCCACGTGGCCGGTGTCCGGGTCTCCCATCGGACGGCCGGCGAGGTTGGCGACGTCCAGGCAGTCGAGGGCCTGGTACTCCGCCGTCAGGTCAGCGGTGAGCCACTCGAAGGACGAGGGGTCAGTGGTCTCGATGTCAGGCGTCGTCGACTCGGTGGTCTCGACGGACTCGTCGTCCGAGCCGTCGGTGGCCGTGTCGAGCAGCACCGGGCTGGGCGAGGCGCTCGGCTCGGCCTCGGTCGCCGCGGAGCCCGTCACGACGTTGGCGACCTCGGACGCGCTCGGCGTGGGCGTCGGCTCGGAGGAGGTCACCTCTTCGCCCTCGACCGATGCCGTCGGCTCGGCGGTCGGCTCGACGGAGGACTCGTCGGTCGACTCCGTCGTCGTCGCGCTCGGGCTTCCCACCAGCAGCACCGGTCGGAACTGCAGCTGGGCCGCCTGCGACACGAGGTCGATCGTGGCCTGATCCGGAGTGCCGGGCAGCGAGACGACGATGTTGTTGCCCTGGGTCGTGATCTCGGCCTCGGCCACGCCAGAGGCGTCGACGCGATCGCGAATCACCTCGACGGCCTGCTCGAGATCCGACTGCTCGATCTCCTGTGTCGCCCCCTCCTCGAGCACGGGGGTCAGGATGATCTGACGACCGCCGGCGAGGTCGAGGGCCAGCCCGGGAGTCCAGGAGGCGTTGCCCGTGAGCGCCCCCACCGCGAGCAGTCCGTAGATGGCGACGAGGATCGATGCGAGCCAGATCAGCGATCTGCGCGCGCCGTTGGTGACTTTAGACACTGGATTCCTTGAGAAGTTCACTGGGCTCGGAAGAGCCCACGCGATTCTAGGGCCTCACGCGGCCGTAGTCGAACCCGCGTCAGTCGAACAGCCGGCGCGACTGCTCGCCGGCGACCGCATCCGCGGGCGGCTGGAGACCGAGATGAGCCCACGCATCGGCCGTGGCCACCCGGCCGCGCGGCGAGCGGCTCATGAGGCCCTCGCGCACGAGGAACGGCTCAGCGACGGTCTCCACGGTCTCCGCCTCCTCGCCCACCGACACCGCAAGCGTCGACAGCCCCACCGGCCCGCCGCCGAAGCGGGTGCACAGCGCGCCCAGGACGGCCCTGTCCAGCCTGTCCAGCCCGCGCTGATCGACTTCGTACACCGTCAGCGCCTCACGGGCCGCGTCCAGATCGCCATGGCCGGCGCCGTGAACCTCGGCCCAGTCGCGCACGCGGCGCAGCAGGCGGTTCGCGATGCGCGGGGTGCCTCGCGACCGTGCCGCGATCTCTGCGGCCGCCTCGCCGTGCACGGGGAATCCGAGCCGCCCGGCGGAACGCTCGACGATCGCGTGGAGCTCGTGCGGCTCATAGAAGTCCAGGTGCGCCGTGAAGCCGAAGCGATCGCGCAGCGGCGCGGGCAGCAGCCCCGCGCGCGTGGTCGCTCCCACCACGGTGAACGGCGGCAGGGTGAGCGGGATCGAGGTGGCCCCGGCTCCCTTGCCCACCACGACGTCGACGCGGAAGTCCTCCATCGCGAGGTACAGCATCTCCTCGGCAGGACGCGCGAGGCGGTGGATCTCGTCGAGGAACAGGACGTCGCCCTCGTCGAGAGAGCTCAGGATCGCCGCGAGATCGCCGGCATGCTGGATGGCCGGTCCGGAGCTCACGCGCAGCGTCGCCCCCATCTCCGCAGCGACGATCATCGCGAGAGTGGTCTTTCCCAGTCCCGGGGGGCCGGACAGCAGCACGTGGTCCGCGGTCGCGCCGCGCGCGGAAGCGGCGCGCAGCACTAGATCGAGCTGCTCCCGCACCACCCGCTGGCCCACGAACTCATCGAGAGTCGACGGCCGCAGAGCGGCCTCCGCCGAGCGCTCCAGCGCGTCCGCGTCGACGTCGACCACCCGGGCGTCGTCGCCGAAACCCCTCGCCCCAAGGTCGTCAGACACGCGAGCCGCCCATGCTCTGGAGGGCCGCCCTCAACGTGGCCGAGACCTCGTCCTCCGAGATGGGCGAGCTCGCGACCGCCTCGACGGCGGCCGCGGCGGCCTTCTGGCTCCAGCCGAGCCCGACGAGCGCCTCCTCGACCTGGGGCCGCGCATCGGCGCTCGCCGCCTGGGGCTCGCCGGACTCGGGCAGCGACAGCCGGCCGCCCAGCTCCAGCAGCAGCCGCGAGGCGACCTTCGCGCCGATCCCGGGGACCTTCTCGAGGGCCTTGCGGTCGCCGTCCTGCACGGCCGTCAGCAGCGCCGCGGGCGAGTGCACGGACAGCATTGCGAGCGCCAGGCGCGGTCCGACCCCCTGCACGGCCTGGAGCGCCTCGAAGGTGTCGCGCTCGGACTCCGTCGCGAAGCCGAACAGCGTGAGCGACTCCTCGCGCACGACCAGCGTCGTGTGCAGCCGCGCCGGCTGCTGCGCGCGCAGCTCGCCGAGCGTCGCAGGGGTCGACTGCACGAGCATGCCCACGCCCCCGACCTCGATCACGAGCGACGTCGCGCGCACGGACAGGACCGTGCCGGCGAGCTGAGCGATCACGGACGGCTCCCTTCGAACATGTGTACGAACACCGTACGGGACGTGCTCTCCCCGCAGCACTGCGACGCGCCGATGCGCGGGTCGGGCTTGTCAACCACGCTTGCGCGCGGCGCGCTCCGCTTCCGCCCGCCGCCGCTGTGCGGCGGTGGTCGCGGCAGAGCCCGCGGGCGCTGCTCCCCCACGCCACGCGTGGGTGATGGCGATCGCCAGGGCGTCCGCGGCATCGGCCGGGCGCGGCGCCTCCGCCAATCCCAGGACGCGCGCGACCATGTACCCCACCTGGGCCTTGGCCGCACGGCCGTCGCCCGTGACCGCAGCCTTCACCTCGGACGGGGTGTAGAGCGCGACCGGCAGCCCGCGACGCTGCGCCGCCAGCATGACGACGCCCGAGATCTGCGCGGTACCCATCACGGTGCGGACGTTGTGCTGCGCGAACACCCGTTCCAGGGCGACTGCGTCGGGTCGGTGCTCGTCGAGGACACTCTCGACCGCATCGGCCAGGAGCGCGATGCGCGCCGGCGTCTCGTCCGCCGCCGGGGAGGTCGCCGCGGACACGTGCACCAGCGAGACCTTGCGCGCACCCGAGGCGTCAATCACGCCCAGCCCGCAGCGCGTCAGCCCAGGGTCGACGCCGAGAATGCGCACGCGGGTCAGCCGATCATCACTCGGCGGAGGCCGCCTCGAGCACCTCGTCGGAGGCATCCATGTTGGCGAACACGTTCTGGACATCGTCGCAGTCCTCGAGCGCGTCGATGAGCTTCAGCATCTTCTTCGCGCCGTCGACGTCGAGGTCGACCTTCATGGACGGCACCCACGCCGCCTCGGCCGAGTCGTAGTCGATCCCGGCCTCCTGCAGCGCGGTGCGGACCGCGACCACGTCCGTGGCCTCGGACGTGATCTCGAAGACCTCGCCCGCGTCCTCGATCTCCTCGGCGCCGGCGTCCAGCGTCACCATCATGACGTCGTCCTCGGTGGTGCCCTCCTTGGGGACCACCACTTGACCCTTGCGCGTGAAGAGGTACGACACGGAGCCCGGGTCGGCGAGGGTGCCGTTGTTGCGCGTCAGCGCGGTGCGGACCTCCATCGCGGCGCGGTTGCGGTTGTCCGTGAGGCACTCGATGAGCATCGCGACGCCGTTGGGGCCGTAGCCCTCGTACATGATGGTCTCGTACTGCGCGCCGCCGGCGTCCTCGCCCGAGCCGCGCTTGACGGCGCGGTCGATGTTGTCGTTGGGGACCGAGGACTTCTTGGCCTTCTGGATCGCGTCGAACAGCGTGGGGTTGCCCGCCGGGTCGCCGCCGCCGGTGCGGGCCGCGACCTCGATGTTCTTGATCAGCTTCGCGAAGAGCTTGCCCCGCTTCGCGTCGATGACCGCCTTCTTGTGCTTGGTGGTTGCCCACTTGGAGTGGCCGGACACATGTGCTCCCTGTGCTGCGAGACGAAAGGACTGCCGTCCAGTCTACTCAGGCGCGGACCGTCGTCCGGTGCACGCGCCGCGCTCCCCCGCCGCGCTGGTCAGGTGAACGCGAGCAGCAGTTCGTGAACCCGAGTGTCCGCGGAGATCTCGGGGTGGAAGGACGTCGCGATCGCGTGCTGATGACGCACCGCGACGGGGTGCCGCGAGCCGTCGGGGCCGTCGGCGGTGGCCAGCACCTCGACATCCTGGTCACGCGACTCCACCCACGGCGCGCGAATGAAGGTGGCGTGCATGGCGGATCCGTCGGGCTCCCACACCAGATCCACCTCGGCGGAGTCGACCTGACGCCCGAACGCGTTGCGCCGCACCGTCATGGGGATCGCGCCGAGCGTCTGCTGCCCCTCGATCCCGCCCTCGATGTCGCGGGCGAGCATGATCATGCCCGCGCACGACCCCAGGACCGGGAGACCGTTCCGCAGGCGCTCGATGAGACGGTCCCGGAGGTCGAAGGCGCGCAGGAGCTTGTCCATGGTGGTCGACTCGCCCCCAGGGATCACGAGAGCGTCGACCGCGTCCAGCTCGGACAGCCTGCGTACCCGGATCACCTCGGCCCCCAGCGACTCGAGCATCACCTGGTGCTCGTGCACGTCTCCCTGCAGCGCCAGCACTCCCGCGATCGTCATTCGCTCTCCACTCCCAAGTCCCTCGTGACGCCGTCCCAGTCCACGAACGCGTCCCACGGCTCCCTCAGCTCGCGCGGAAACACCTCGATCGAGGCGTCGCGCACCTCCTCCTGCGTCATCCATGCGACCTCGTCAATGGTCTCCGCCTCGATGGCGGACCATTCGGCAGTCGTCCTCGCCCTCGCTTCGGCGTCCTCCAGCCGCCCCACGAAGATCTCCTCGTGCTGCGTGTAGGGGCGCGAGGCGAAGTCGAACAGCGCGGTGCGGCGCCACACCGGGCCGTGGAGCTCGCCGTGCTCGAGGACGTGCCCGGTCTCCTCCGCGAGCTCCCGCACCGCAGCCGCGCGGGGAGCCTCGCCCGGCTCGATGCCTCCCCCGGGGGTGAACCAGAAGGCGCGGTCGGGCTGATGCGGGTCGTGGCCGCGGATCATGAGAATCCGTGGCGTCCCTCCCTCGCGGTCGATCAGCAGGACTCGGGCGCCGCGGCGGTGGACGCGCGCGGTGCGCAGCTCGACGCCCAGGTCCACCGCGTCCCCGGAACTGTCGAGGAAGTCCCACGGTCCGCGCAGCACGCTCGGCCACACCGGGAGCGGCTCGTGCGCGAGGTCGGCGGCCGTGCGCCAGACCAGTTCGTCCATCGTCTCGTGCTCGTCCTGCGTGAGCTGGCGCCCCACAGTCTCGACGATGTCCGATGCGCGGACCACGAAGAACTCCTCGTGCTGCTCGGTCTCGCGACCAGCGAAGCTGATGAGCGACACCTGCCGGATCACGGGTCCCACCACGGACTCCGGCTCCACGACGTGGCCCGTCTCCTCGGCGAGCTCGCGCACCGCCGCCGCGAGGGCGGTCTCGCCGTCCTCGATCCCGCCACCGGGTGTGTACCAGTAGGTCGCGCCGCTCCCGCGGACGTCGGTCTCGCGCACCATCAGGAGGCGCGCCTCAGCGGCCGAGTCATCGACCAGCAGCAGGCGCGCCGCGCGGCGGAACCGTCGGCCGCTCGCCGCGGCCGCGGAACTCAGCTCGTCGGTACTACCAGCCACGCTCGGCGAGGCGGTGCGGCTCGGGAACCTCGTCCACGTTGATGCCGACCATGGCCTCTCCCAGCCCTCGCGAGACCTCCGCAATCACGTCGGGGTCGTCGTGGAAGGTGGTCGCCTTGACGATGGCCTTGGCGCGCGTCGCCGGATCGCCCGACTTGAAGATGCCGGAGCCCACGAACACGCCCTGCGCGCCCAGCTGCATCATCATCGCGGCGTCCGCAGGGGTGGCGATACCGCCGGCCGTGAACAGCACCACGGGGAGCTTGCCCGTGGCCGCGATCTCCTTGACCAGCGGCAGCGGAGCCTGGAGCTCCTTGGCGGCGACGTACAGCTCGTCCTCGGGAGTCGCCGTCAGAGCCTTGATCTCGGCGCGGATCTTGCGCATGTGAGTGGTGGCGTTGGAGACGTCTCCGGTGCCGGCCTCGCCCTTCGAGCGGATCATGGCCGCGCCCTCGGAGATGCGCCGCAGCGCCTCGCCCAGGTTCGTGGCCCCGCAGACGAACGGCACGGTGAGGTTCCACTTGTCGATGTGGTGCGTGTAGTCGGCCGGGGTGAGGACCTCCGACTCGTCGATGTAGTCGACGCCCAGCGACTCGAGGACCTGCGCCTCGACGAAGTGGCCGATGCGCGCCTTCGCCATCACCGGGATGGAGACGGCCTCGATGATGCCCTCGATCATGTCCGGGTCGCTCATGCGGGACACGCCGCCCTGGGCGCGAATGTCTGCCGGAACTCGCTCGAGCGCCATCACCGCGACCGCACCGGCGTCCTCCGCGATCTTCGCCTGCTCCGGGGTGACCACGTCCATGATCACGCCGCCCTTGAGCATCTCGGCCATGCCGCGCTTGACCAGGTCGGTTCCGACCTCGGGGGTGGTGCTCTTGGCGGTGTCGCTCATGCGTTGCTGTCCTTCGGTGGATGGGGGTGGAATTCTGCTTCCAGTCTAATCGCGTCGCGGTAGGTCTCCTCGATCCGCGGGGCGACCTGGCGCCAGTCGAAGGTGCCAGCGCGCTCCTGGCCCCGCGCGGCGAGGTCCCGCCGCGCGTGCGGCTCTTCGATCAGGGTGTTGACGCGTGCCGCGAGCTCGACCGAGTCGCCCACTGTGTGCAGCGCCGCGCAGACCTCGCCGTCGGCATCCGTGGCGACATCGCGGAACGCGACCAGATCGCTCGCCACGACCGCTGCGCCTGCCGCCATCGCCTCGACGAGCACGATGCCGAAACTCTCGCCCCCGAGGTTGGGCGCGCAGTAGACGTCGACCGACGACATGAACCGCGCCTTCATGCCCTCATCGAGCTCCCCCACCACCTCGGCGCCCGCGCGTGCGGCGTGCGCGGCGATGCGATCCGAGAAGCGGCCCGCGACCAGGAAGCGCGCGTGCGGGTGGCGCCGCCGCACGTACGGAATCGCGGTGAGGAACTCCTCGAGGCCCTTGCGGGGCTCGTCCATGCGGCCCAGGATCCCGATCGTGGGCGCCTTCTTGGTGCCCTGCCACTCGGGGACGGGCTCCGCGTTCACGAACGCCGCGGTGTCGACGCCGTTCGGGATGATGTGCGTCGCGGCGACGCGCAGGTGACGCTTGATGGTCCTGTCCGCGGAGGGCGACACCGCGATGCGGGCGTCGAGCTCCTCATAGCCGGGCTTGATGAACGGCTTGGCGTTGCGCATGATGCGCGACTGCTCGTTCGACGTGTGGAAGGTCGCGACCGTGGGACCCATGCGCGCCCCCATCGCGATG
>NZ_CAJXJX010000019.1 GCF_913055775.1 uncultured Demequina sp.
CGTCTTGGGGAGGGCCGATGCGGTGGAGGACTGGGCGGGCCAGGCGCGTGAGCGTCAGTCGCCCGGGCGGGCCGCCGCCTTGATGAGGTCGGCGGCCGATGCGTCGGGCAGGTAGGCGCGCAGGATCGCCAGGGTGACGGCGGGCAGCTGCGCCTCGTCGCGGTAGCACAGGTACATGGGCACGTGCTCGGGCTTGAACTTGGCCTTGAAGCGCTCGAGGCTCGCGAACCCGTAGTACGGCTCCATGCGGTCCGCAAGGATGTCGAGCATGCGCTCGACGCTCGACTCGACCTCGCCCGAGTAGGACAGCGGCGCGCACGACAGTGAGATGAACTGGTAGCCCGCCTCCTTGAACTCCAGCGCGCTCGAGGCGATGAGGAACTCCATGACGCCGCTCATGACGCCGTCGTCCAGGCGCCTCTTCATGATGTCGATGGTCCAGCCCACCACGTCGCCCCCGCGGTAGACGGGCATCCAGCTGGTCATCCCGTGGACGGTGCCGTGCTCGTCCACGGCGACGTGCATGATGACGTTCGGGTCGGCGGCCTCCTCGAGCCCGCCCAACGTGAAGCCCAGCTCCGGGAGGGACTTGTCACCCGCCCACTGCGCAGAGATGGCCTCGAGCTGGTCCTTCATCCCGCGCGGCGCCTCGTGGAGGTGGACCGTGCGCATCGTCACGCCCTCGCGCTTCGCGCGGTTGATCGCGCTACGCACGTCCTGCCAGGCCTTGCCCTTGAACTCGAGCTCCGGCAGGTGGATGACGGTGTCCTCGGCGACCTGCAGCGAGCCGTACCCATGCTCCGCGAGGAGGTCCCGGAGCGCGGGACTCGCGGCGAAGTACGCCGCCCGCCACCCGTGGGAGCGGCACCAGTCGCGGAACTCCTCGATCGCGGCGGCGACGGCCTCGGGCTCGCCGGCCGGGTCGCCGAGCACCACGGCCGTTCCCCCCTCGAGGCGGTAGCCGATCGCCACGTCGCGAGACGAGCTCACCCAGTGAGTGATGCCGTCCCAGCGGGCCATGTACCCGATGGAGGTCATGCCCGCCTGGTTCTGAAGTTCGATGAAGCGGTCGCGGTCGCCCTGCTCGGCCTCGGGCCGGCGCGAGCTCAGCAGCAGCCCGGCGATGGACGCGGCGATGACGAGGTACCAGACCACGCCGATCGCGGATAGCAGGACCCGAGTCGCCGTGGTCTCCGGCTGAAGCCCGTCCTCGGAGTCGCCGAGGATCCGCATGAAGGAAGTGCCGATGGCCTCGCCCCACGTGGGCTGGTGGTCGAACGAGGAGCCGAGCGCCATGATCGCGGTGCTCGTGAACACCACGGTCGCGACGGCCGCGATGCCGATGCGTCGCCAGATGCGGCCGCGGTCGCCGGGCGCTGCCTTCACCGAGAAGTGTCGCCGACCCAGCAGCAGCGTCGCGGCCAGGGCCACGTCCAGCAGCAGGCCGACCGCGAGCGACCATGACGGCACCAGCACCATCGCCAGGATTCCCGCCAGCGCAGTCACGACGACGGCGACCGTGACCACCCACCACGCGAAGCGGCTCCCCTTGTGCAGCGCGTACGCGACCACGAGCTGCAGGATCGCGATACCGATGTCGCCCAGAAGCGTGGTCTCGGAGACCTCCGGGTTGCCGAACGACAGGATTCCGCCCTCGCCGGGCCACACGTGCGACAGCAGTGAGTGCAGGGCGGAGAACACGACGAGCAGCGCGGCCAGGTCGCGCGTCTCCTGAGCGCCCAGCCGCCACTCGACGCGCTGGAACGCCCGGCCCGCGACCCAGGGCCCGACCGCCAGGCCGGCGATGAACGCGAACAGGTGCGTGAAGTCCCAGACCTCCCCCGCCCACAGCAGCATCGCCACCAGGTACATGAACAGGCCCACGCGGAGACGGCGCCTCCACAGGAGCGGCATTGCCGCGCTCACGGCTCCCACAGCACCAAAGGCCGCGTTCGACAGACCCACGTCGGATACCTGGGCATACTCATTCGCCCACGGAACCGACGTGCCGCTCAGCGCCCAGAACAGCCCAGCCGCGGCGGCGACCGCGACCATGTGGGCGCCGAACGTCACCACGAGCATCCGCAGCCACCCGAAGCGGGCCTCGAGGTATCCCGCGCCCGCGACGAACAGGATGAGGATCAGCGGGTACATCCACGGCGTGGGAGAGATCAGCGTCCCGCCCAGGATGGTCCACCAGCGTCCCTCCTGGAAGGAATCGAGGCCCCAGCCCCAGGTGTCGATCAGTCCGGACTCCTCCGCGGGTGTCCACAGCGCTCCGCTCACGATCCCGGCGATGAGCACGACCGCGGCGACGCCCAGCGTCACGGGGATCGCCTTAGCCGCGGTGAGGGCCTTCCGCCACGGGCTGGTCGCGGCGTCGTCCTGCGTGATTCCAGGTGCGTCGTTCATGGCTCCACGGTAGCGGCGGGGCCGGCACGGGGCGGGGGGACGCGACGGCAACGGCCGTCCGTGTCGGGAGGGCCGATGCGCGGGAACCTCTCGCGCCCTGTGAGACGTTCGGGTACGGTAGGCCGGGTTGCGGTCGGGTCCGGTGATGACGCCCGGCGACCCCGCTCTCACCGGCCTCAAGTACCCTTGTCACCATGCCCGTGCGGCCGCACGGGCGAAGAGGAGATGTCATGAACGCGGACAACCGCGGCTCGACGAGCACGGGCTCGACCTTCACGCCGCAGCCGGCGTCGGGCGCCCCGGCGACTGGAGCGCGCCCTCAGCGCTCGTCGCTGCGACCCATCACCAGCGAGGTCCCTGCGGGCCAGGCGGGAGCGCCTGCGCCCACCTCGGCCCAGCAGTCGACCCAGAACGCCCCGTCCCCGTTCGCACCCGTGAATGCTCCTGTCACCGACGCGCAGCCGACCACCGGAGCTCAGCCCACCTCCGGAGCTCAGCCCACCTCCGCCCCCCAGGCCACCGCATCGGCTCCCCCGGTCACCGGGACGCAGCCGGTGACGGGCACTCAGCCGGTCACCGGCACCCAGCCCACCACCGGCACCCACCAGTCCTTCACGGGCGGTGCAGCGGCGGGAGTCGGCGCAACTGTTGGCGTGGGCTTCGACAAGCTCAAGGGCTTCGCGGCCAAGGCCAAGGAGGACCTGACCGCGGGCGACGACATCGCGGCGTCGCAGCACCGTGGCGGCCCGCGCAAGGCACGCGTGCTGCTGTCGCGCATCGACCCCTGGTCCGCGCTCAAGATGGGCTTCCTGCTGTCGATCGCGCTCGGCATCATGATGGTGGTCGCGGTCTACGTGATCTGGAACACTCTCAACTCGCAGGAGCTGTTCGCGCTCGCCAACGAGTGGGTCCAGGACCTGTTCACGGCCGAGAGCCAGGTCAACATCATGCCGTTCTTCGAACTCAACCGGTGGATGGCAGCCGCGACGCTTCTCGCCGTGGTGAACGTGGTGCTGCTCACGGCGCTCAGCACCCTGGGTGCGCTGCTGTACAACACCGTGTCGCGCGTGGTCGGCGGCGTGTACGTCACCCTGACGGACGACTGATCCGAGCGGCCGGCGTGCGCCCGGGCCGCGGGGCGGAGTCAGTTTGTTCCGCCGCGTCCCGGTGCTGTATTGTTGGTCGCCGCGGCATTCGCCGCAACGGGCCCATAGCTCAGGCGGTTAGAGCGCTTCGCTGATAACGAAGAGGTCGGAGGTTCAAGTCCTCCTGGGCCCACCGAGGTGGTCGAATGAAGAAGATCGTCATCCTCGTCGCAGCTGTTGCGGCGGCGGCGCTCGTGTACGGGGCCCTGGCCCGTGACGCGAAGCGGGACATCTGGGATGATGTCCATCACGAGTTCTGACCACCACCGGGGGCCTTGGCGCAATTGGTAGCGCACCTGCTTTGCAAGCAGGGGGTTGCGGGTTCGAGTCCCGCAGGCTCCACCATCTGACTCCGCGCTGCGGCGCATGCCGCGATCGCCGCCGCTACGGGATGCACGAACTGCGGTCCCGGCTCGAGCGGGAGCACCTCCAGCGATGCTGACCTACGGTGGAACTGTCCGTCCCTGGCGCTCGCAAGGAGACTCCCCATGAGAATCGCCGCGATTGCGACCGTTCTTGCCCTCGCCCTCACGGCATGCTCCGGCGGGAACGACCAACCGGCGGCGAGTCCCTCCGACGACGCGACCGGCGCGGCGACGGCTGTCGCCGAAGACGCGTCGGGCGACGTCGAGCGCGGTCCCATCTGGATTGTGGTGGACGGCGAGGAGCACGCGCTCGAGGCCGATCTGTGCTTCCTGGGTGATGACGGTGTTCGCGAACTGTGGGCCTACGGATCCGGGGGCTTCCCCGCGTTCTCCGTGTCCTCTCTTCCCCCCGACTTCGTCAGCGTCGAGTACACCGGCCCCGAGGGCGCCGCGAGCTATCGGACCAATGACGCCAGCGCGGTCTCGCTGGACGTCACCGACGGCGGCGCGACGGGCACCGCGATACTCGCGTCGCTGTCGGGCCAGGACGATCCGGTGACGATCGAGTTCGGGTTCGAATGCCTGGAGCAGGACCCCGTCCAGGCGGATGGCGACGACGCATCGGACGATGCGGACGCCGATGCGGACGCCGGTACGGCAGCCGGCGGGGAGTCCACCAAGAGCGGGTACGTGGAGTGGGCCGGCGCGCGCAGCGATCTCACCGACGAGGACTTCGATCCGTTCGCAGGCACCGGCCTGTGCGAGACGGAGGACGTCACCGGCACCGAAGGCGACGACTACTTCCGCATCGTCACCACCCTCGACGATGGCACGGACTTCAGCCTCACGTCCCGCGACGGCCTCGTGCTGGGCGACACGTTCGACCCCATCGAGACGAGCATCGCGGACCTCACCAAGAGCGGGGGCACCGTCTCCGGCAGCGCGGATACGCCCACGGGTCCCCTGAACTTCAGCTTCACCTGCTGAGCACGGCCTCTAGTCCACCCACCCGAGCGAGCGGTCGACTCCCTTGCGCCACGCGGCGTATGCACGCTTGCGCTCGTCGTCGGTGACGCGAGGCTCCCAGCGCCTGCCCTCCCGCCACAGGCCCCGAAGCTGGTCCAGCGAGCCCCAGAACCCCACTGCCAAGCCCGCGGCGTACGCCGCGCCCAGAGCCGTCGTCTCCGACACCTCCGGTCGAATGACCGGGACCCCCAGCGCATCGGCCTGCAGCTGCATGAGCAGGTCGTTCACCACCATTCCGCCGTCCACCTTGAGCTCGGTGAGCGGCGTGCCCGTGTCCGCCACCATCGCGTCGAGCACATCGCGCGACTGCCACGCCACGGACTCGAGGGACGCGCGGGCGATGTGCGCGGGGCCCGAGAAGCGGGTGAGGCCCAGGATCGCCCCGCGCGCATCGGCCCTCCAGTGGGGTGCCAGCAGGCCGGAGAAGGCCGGCACCACCACCACGCCGCCGGAGTCGTCCACGCTCGCCGCTAGCGGCTCGACGTCCGCTGCGGTGCCGATGAACCCCAAGGAGTCTCGTAGCCACTGCACGAGCGAGCCCGTCACCGCGACCGAGCCCTCGAGCGCGTAGGCGAGCTCTCCCGACTCAAGCTCGTACGCGACCGTGGTGATGAGTCCGTTGTCGGAGAACACGGGCTCGCGGCCCGTGTTCAGCAGCACGAAGTTGCCGGTGCCGTAGGTGTTCTTGGAGTCGCCCACGTGGAACGCGGCCTGGCCGAACGTCGCGGCCTGCTGGTCTCCCAGGACGCCGGTGATGGGAACCTCGCGCAGCAGGCTCGAGCGGGACGCTCGGCCGTAGGCGTCCGAGGACATGCGGATCTCCGGCAGGCACGCGCGCGGGATCCCGAACAGATCGAGCATCGTGGGCGACCACTCCCGCGAGCGCAGGTCCATGAGCAGGGTCCGCGACGCGTTGGTCACGTCCGTCGCATGCACCCCGCCGTCGACGCCGCCCGTGAGGTTCCACACCAGCCAGGAGTCGATCGTGCCGCACAGCAGCTCACCCCGCTCGGCACGCCCCTGACCGTCCTCGACGTGGTCGAGGATCCACCGCAGCTTCGACGCGGAGAAGTAGGCATCGAGCGGAAGCCCCGTCACCTGGACGAAGGCGTCACGGCCGTGCTCGTCCGTGAGCCTGTCGATCAGCGGCTGGGTCCTGGTGTCCTGCCAGACGATCGCGGGATGCACGGGACGGCCGGTCGCCGGGTCCCACGCGACCACCGTCTCGCGCTGATTGGTGATCCCGATCGCGGCGACGTCCAGACGCGTGATGTTGGCGCGGGCGAGGGCGAAGCCCACGGCCTCGCGGACGTTCTTCCAGATCTCCTCGGCGTCGTGCTCGACCCACCCCGGCGCGGGGAAGCTCTGCGCGTGCTCGAACTGCCCGGAGGCGACCACGGCCCCCCGCTCGTCGAACACGATCGCGCGGGTGCTGGTGGTGCCTTGGTCGATCGAGACGATGGTCGTCACGGGAGCTCCTTCGGTCCAGTGCGGCGGTGGCCAGGCGCGCGTGGCCGTGCTCTTGGCAACCTACGCGGCTTGACGGCCCTGGTGCCACCCGTCTGCACAGACGTGCGGCCGGCTTCGCTGCCCACGCGAGAGGCGGCCGCTACTTCTCGACCAGGCGGCGCGCGAGCTCCTCGTCGACGACGAGGTCCGTGGCGAGACCCGCGGCGAGTGCGCCACGGACACCCGCGAGCTTCTGCGATCCCGAGGCCACGCACAGGCGCCTCGGGATCCGTCGCAGCAGCGTCAGACGCGGGCCGCTGCTGCGCGCGTTGAGCTCAATGTCCTCCGAGGTGCCGTCCTGACGGAAGAACACCGTCGCGACATCGCCCACGGCGCGGGCGTCCTTGAGGCTGCGGTAGTCCGGGGCCGCGAGGTAGCCGCCGATGTACACGTGGCTCGGCACCTCCGAATACGGGGAGCCCACGCCGAAGATCGCCAGGTCCGCCCGCGACTGCAGCTCCAGGAGGCGCCTGATGCTGCGCTCGCGCCACAGGGCATCCTTGGTGGCCGCGCGGTCGAAGAATGCCGGCACCGGGAACTGCTGGACGCGCGCACCGTAGGCGGTGCCGAAGCGCTGCAGGATCTCCGATGAGTACTCGATGCCCGTGTCCTGGGTATTGCCCGCGCCGTTGAGCTGCACGATGGTGGTGTTGCGCGTGGGCTTGGACGGCAGGTGCTTGCTGATCGCGCTGAGCGTCGAGCCCCACGCGACCCCCACCACCATGCTGGACTCCACGTAGCCGCTGAACAGATGCGCGGCCTGCACCGCGACGCGCTCGAGACGGTCGACGTCGGGGATGCCGTCCGGGATGGGCACCACGTGCGGCTCGACGCCGAACCTGTCGCGCAGGCGCGCCTCCAGATCACCCGCGTGGCGGTGCGGAGCGCTCACGCGAATGTCCACGATGCCGGTGTCGCGCGCGTGCGCGAGCAGGCGCGACACTGACGACCGGGACACGTCGAGCTCCTTGGCGATCGTCGCCATGGTCTGGTCCTGCAGGTAGTACAGCTGCGCGGCCCTGAGGGCGCGCTGATCGCGCTGCCCTTCCGGCGTCTCGTCGCGCACCTCGACCTCCTGTGCACAGATGTGCAGTGTTCTTGCACCTGTTCTCTTCCCGTGTCGATCATAGGCATATGGACATTCGTGGATCCTCGAGGATCGTCGGCTCGCGTGACATCGTGCCTACGCAGGTCCTCGTGGTCGGGGGCGGCATCAACGGCGCCTCCGTTTTCCGCGACCTCAGCCTGCAGGGAGTCGACGTGATCCTGGTCGAGCGCGGCGACATCTCAGCCGGCGCATCGGCCGCCTCCAGCCACATGGTTCACGGGGGCCTGCGCTACCTCGAGAACGGAGAGATGCGGCTGGTCCAGGAGTCCGTGCGCGAACGCAACTCGCTGCTCTACACCGCGCCCCATCAGGTCGCGCCACTGCCCACCACGATCCCGTTGCGCCGCGCATGGCCCGGTCTGCTGTCCGCTCCCCTGCGGGTGATCACGCACCGGCGCGGCCGGGGTCGCCGCGAGCGCGGCGCGCTGCTCGCGAAGCTGGGCCTCACCCTGTACGACTCCTACTCGGGCAGCGGCCGGCGCATGCCGCGCCACGAGTTCGCCGGACCGGCCGCCGTGCGCGAGCGCTTCCCCAACATGGACCCCGGCATTCGCTACGCCGCAACCTATTTCGACGCCTCGGTGGGGCAGCCCGAACGCATCGCGCTCGAGCTGGTGCTCGACGGGGCGGAGGCGAACCCCGGATCCGCGGCCTACACGTACACCGAGGCCGTCGGGGCGTCGCCCGACGGCGTCCGCGTGCGCGATCTGATCACCGGTGAGGAGGCCGTGGTCCAGGCAGAGGTCGTCATCAACGCCTCGGGCCCCTGGACCGACCTCACCAATGCCGCGCTCGGCACGCCGAGCGCGTTCATGGGCGGCACCCAGGGCTCCCACATCGTGGTGGACAACCCTGCGCTGCTCGACGCGACGGGCGGTCACGAGATCTTCTTCGAGCACGCCGACGGGCGGATCGTGCTGATCTACCCGCTCCACGGCCGCGTGATGATCGGCACCACGGACACTCCCGCCGACCCTCGCGGGCCCGTGCGGTGCAGCGAGGACGACGTCGACTACTTCATCGACCTGGTCGGACATGTCTTCCCCGACATCCCCGTCGAGCGCGATCAGATCGTCTACCGCTTCGCGGGCATCCGGCCCCTGCCGCGCACCGACGGCGCCGCGCCCGGAGAGCTGTCCCGGGACTACCGGCTCGAGCAGCGCCAGGACTCCGCGGGACGCCTGCGCATCGACATCGTGGGCGGCAAGTGGACCACGTTCCGTGCGCTGGGCGAGCGCGTCACCGACGTCGTGCTCGAGCATCGCGGCGAAGTGCGGCGGCGGCACACGCTCCACGAGCCGATCGGCGGCGGCAAGCGCTACCCGCGCACCGGCGACGATCGTGAGGCGTGGATGAGCGAGCGGCTCGGCGACCTCGCTGACGGCCGCCGGCGGGTACTCTTCGCGCGGTACGGGACGCGCGCCGAGGACGTCGCCGCACACCTGCGCGCCGGTCACGACACCCCCATCGCTGGCGACCGCCTGAGCGTGCGCGAGGTCGACTTCATGGTGCGTCACGAGCACGCGCTGCGCGTGACCGATGTGGTGCAGCGCAGGACCGCGCTCGCGTTCGCGGGCGCGGTCTCGCGAGGGGTCATCGAACAGGTCGCCGGTGCGATGGCTGGCACCCTGGGGTGGGACGATGCGCGGGTCGACGAGGAGATCGACGCGTGCGTAGCGACGCTCATCGACCAGCACGGTGCGCGCCTGGCGCAGGACTGCGCCTGAGGTTCAGGGCGTAGCGCTCGGCAGCCCGCACGGCGGTCCCGGACGGATGAACCCGGCCCTGGACGCACGAGGGCCCCGGTCCGTGGGGACCGGGGCCCTCGTGCTCGGCGGGGCGCGCTACTTGGCGGAGCCGCCGGACTTCTTGGGCGTGCTCTTCGCCGCTGTGGACTTCGACGACGTCGACTTGGACGCCGTCGACTTGGCGGCGGTCGGCTTCTTCGCCGGTGTGGACTTCTTCGCGGCGGCGTCGCCGGTCTCGTCCTCCCAGACGTCCTCGGCGTCATCGATGGTGCTCGTGGCGGCGGCGGTCGCTCGGTCGCGTGCCCCGTCCATCGACGCGCGCATCTTCGACGCCTCTGACGCGGCGGACTCCTTCACCTTGGCCGCGCTGGCGCCAGCCTGGTCCGCGAGCTTCTTGCCCTGCTCGAGAGCGACGTCCTTGGCCTTCTCGACGTAGGGAGCCGCCTGCTCCTTGGCCTTCTCCACGTAGGGACCGGCCTGCTCCTTCGCCTTCTCGTACGTGGGCCCCGCCTTCTCGCCCACGGCGGTCGCGGCGGCGGTGGCTGCCTCGCTCGCCTTCTTGGCGGCGTCGATCGCCGCATCCGTGGCCTTGTTGACGTTGTCGCGGAGCTGCTGCTTGAACGTCGCGTCCTCGGCGAGCTCCCACTCCTCGTCCTCACCTGCCCACTCGTCGCGGCCCGGGTCGCGACGGGCCCACACCACCAGCGCGGCGGTCGCCGCGCCCACGAGCGCGAGCGGGATGAGCACCTTGCCCCACGAGCGGCCCTTCTCGGCCGGCTCCTCGGCGGCGTGCTCGACGGCGCTGACGGCGGCAGGGATCGCGGCGCCCACGATCGCGGCGTGGGCGATGTCCGCCCAGCGCGTCGCGGTCACGCCGGCCTGGCGCACGTAGGGCTCTGCCTTCTGGGCACCCTGGTGGTAGGCCTTCTTGGCGCGGGGCGTCGCCCACGCCTTGGCCTTGTCGTACTGAGGGCCCGCCCAGGCCTTGGCCTTGTCGTACTGGGGTCCGGCCCACTCCTGGGCCTTCTTGGCGGCCTCGGCCGCGTGAACCGCAGCTTCCTCGGCCTTGTTCTTCGCAACCGCGGCGGCCTCCTGGGCCTGAGCGCGATACTGCTCAACGTCGATCTCGTCCAGGGCCTTCTTCGTGCGTCCCACCGTGATGCCTCCGTGATTATCAGGGGTCTCCTGCTTCACCATCTTGTCACTTACCCCTCTCTAACGCGAGGGGCATGCGAGAATAGTCCGCATGATTGCAACCCTTGAGACCACCGCAGGTGACATCCGCATCGAGCTCATGCCGAACGACGCTCCCGTGACCGTCAAGAACTTCGTGGGACTCGCCACCGGCGAGAAGGAGTGGACCGACCCGGAGACTGGCGACAAGAGCACCGAGCCGTTCTACAACGGCCTGGTATTCCACCGAGTCATCTCCGGTTTCATGATCCAGGGAGGCTGCCCCGAGGGCACCGGCACCGGCGGCCCGGGGTACACCTTCGACGACGAGATCCACCCCAACAACCAGTTCTCCGAGCCCTACCTGCTCGCCATGGCGAACGCCGGCAAGCGCCTCAATCCCATCACCGGCCAGCCGGCGGGGACCAACGGCTCACAGTTCTTCATCACGGTGGGTGCGACCCCGCACCTGAACCAGGGCCACACCATCTTCGGCAAGGTCGCCGACGACGAGTCCAAGGCCGTCGTCGACAAGATCGCCACGACCCCGGTGGACGGCCGCGACCGTCCTCTCGAGGACGTGATGATCACCAACGTCACCCTCGCCTAGGGGACGCGTGACCCAGCCTGCCGGCGCATCGGCCCCCACCTGTCCGCGCCACCCCGACCGCGTCTCCTACGTGCGATGCCAGCGGTGTGAGCGCCCGGCGTGCCCGGAGTGCCAACGGCCGGCTGCGGTGGGGGTGCTGTGTGTGGACTGCCTCAAGCAGGCGCAGTCGCAGGCGCGGCCGATGCGCTCGCGGCTGGGGTTCACGATGTCCGCGGGGCCGCCCCTCGCGACATTCGTGCTCATCGGGCTCAACGTCGCGGTGTTCCTGCTGGGCCCGGTGCTCCTTGGCGACGCGTGGCCGGGGGCGTGGGCGCTGTGGCCCGAGGCGACGCCTATCGAATCTGCGGCATTCATCGACGTGGGCACCGAGTGGTACCGGTGGATCACGGCGGGCTTCGTGCACTTCGGGCTGTGGCACATCGGCATGAACATGCTCGCGCTGTGGCAACTGGGGCAGTCGCTCGAACCGGCGCTGGGAAGGTGGCGTTTCGTCGGTCTGTATGCCGGCTCGCTGCTCGGCAGCTCGGCCGCGGTGCAGATTATCGGCACGGGTGGACAACTGACGGCCGTGGGCGGCGCGTCGGGTGCGATCTTCGGGCTCCTCGCCGCGTACGGCGTGGTGCTGAAGCGCCTGCGACTGCCCTACACCTCGGTGCTGGTGATCGCGGCGATCTTCATCGGCGGACCGCTGGTCTCCGAGCTGATCCCGGGCTTCGCCTTCTTCTCCGGCCTGTCCTGGCAGGGCCACCTGGGCGGCGCGGTCGCCGGCGCGATCATCATGCTTGCGATGTTCCGCGGGGTCGACCGCCGCGAGAAGGCGACGCGCGCGGCCACCTGAGTCCGCATCGGCCCTCCCCACGCAAGCGAAATGGATCCAATTCGCGCATGAGCGGGGCGGGTGAACCACACCCGTGTGGTTATCCCCAGGACCGTCCCCAGATGTGAATGACACGGGTGTAGTTATCCCCGAGTGTGGAGATCCCTGGGGATAACTACACCCGTGTCATTACGGGTGAGCGGCTACTTCCAGCGCGTCAGGAGCAGCATCGCCGCGCCCATGAACACGAAGCCCACGAGCAGGTTGAGGTCGCCGATGGGCAGCGGCCACTGCGCCTTGGTGATGTAGTAGACGACGATCCATGCCGGACCCAGGCACAGCAGCGTGATCGCGGTGGGCAGCAGCCACTTGGGGTTCTCAGACTCGGGCTTGCCGATGTTCCGAGGCGCCTTGTAGACCTGCTGTCCGTCCTGCTTCTTCTTGCTCTTGGCCACGCTGGTGTCTCCATGCTCACTCGGCGCTCGCATCGTGCGGGCGTCTCTCTGCCCACCAGGGTACCTAGGAGTCGACCGGGACTCTTTCGCGCGCACGCCGCTCGCGTACGCTGGTCACCACCATGAGCGCGCCAGCCCCCACCTCGCAGGCCGCCGGCGGCCGGCCCCCGGCCCACGCCGTTGACGGCGGCGCGCGCCTGAGCGTCATCGGGGTCCTCGGCGAGCTGCTCATCCTCGCGGGGGTGCTGCTGGGGCTGTTCGTGCTGTGGCAGCTGTTCTACACGGACATCCAGGGCGAGCGCGCGCAGCAGGAGGTCGTCGACAGCCTCGAGTGGGTGGACAGTGATGTCGTGGCGGGAGTCTCCGCGGACGCGTCGAACGGTCCGGAGACCATCCCGGATGACCTCAAGTACCTCGACGTCGACCCGCCGGTCATGGACTATCCGGACTTCACGGAGACGTTTGCGACCATGATGGTGCCGCGCTGGGGCGAGGACTACGTGAAGCCCGTCAGCGAAGGCGTCACGCGCGCAGACGTGCTCGACCCGCTCGGTATCGGCCACTACCCGGGCACCGCCCTGCCGGGAGAGATCGGCAACTTCGCGATCTCGGGTCACCGGACCACGTACGGGAAGCCCTTCAACGCCGTGGCGGACCTCCAGGTGGGTGACAGCCTGATCATCCAGACCGAGGACGCGTGGTTCGTCTACCACGTCGAGTCGTGGGAGATCGTGCAGCCCACCCAGGTCGAAGTCATCGCCCCCACGCCGAACGAGCCCGGCGTCGCGCCGACCGAGCGGTCGATCACCATGACCACCTGCCACCCGATGTTCTCTGCAGCGGAGCGCTGGGTGGTGCACGGCGCGTTCGACTACTGGGCGCCCACCGGCCACGGGGTGCCCGAGGAACTGGTGGAGGTGCCCGCATGATCTCGACCTTGATCTGGAATGCGCTGCCGGGGCCGGCGCTCGTGCGGGTGCTGATCCTGCTCGTGGTGATCGCGGCCGTCGTCTTCGCGCTGTTCGAGTACGTGTTCCCCTGGGTCTCAGAGGCCCTCAACGTCCAAGAGACCACCGTGGAGGAGACTTGACCCGCATCCTCGTGATCGACAACTACGACTCGTTCGTCTACACGATCGTGGGCTACCTGCGCCAGATGGGCGCGGAGACCGTCGTGGTGCGCAACGACGCTGTGGCGGACGCCGGTGACATCGACGACTATGACGGCGTGCTGGTCTCGCCCGGCCCGGGCACGCCCGCTGAGGCGGGCGCGTCGAACGACGTCATCCGCGAGTGCGCGCGCACCGGAACGCCCATGCTAGGGATCTGCCTCGGGCACCAGGCGCTCGCGGAGGTCTACGGAGGCGTGGTCTCGCACGCCCCCGAGCTCATGCATGGCAAGACCTCCGCCGTGACCCACGAGGGCGCGTCCGTGCTGGTGGGGCTCGCCTCCCCGTTCACGGCCACGCGCTACCACTCGCTCGCGGTCGAGGAGGGCACGGTCGACGACGCCCTCGAGGTCACCGCACGCACGTCCACCGGCATCATCATGGGCCTGAAGCACCGCGATCTGCCGCTGCACGGGGTCCAGTTCCACCCCGAATCGGTGCTCACCGAGGGTGGCCACCGGCTGCTCGCCAACTGGCTCGAGGTGTGCGGCATGCCGGACGCCGAAGGTCGGTCGGCAGGGCTCACGCCGCTGGTGCGGCAGTAGCGCGTCGGGGTCCGGGGGCCGATGCGCTGATCGCCCCGCGTTTCGACGTGTCCGCAGGAGAACGGTGGACGGTCGGCCAGCCCGACCACCGAATCAGCGCCCGGGGCGGTTCACAGCCAGCCGTTCCACTCCACGATCAGCAGCAGCGTCACCAGGAAGCCCACCGGCTGGTTGAGCCACAGGAACGTCCTCCACCCACGGTTGGCGTCCTCGCAGGTGGCGTCCGTGACGTTCCAGAAACGCGCCAGGGAGGCCGCGTAGGCGAGGGGCAGCAGTGCGGCGAGCACGCCGGGCCACGGCAAGAACAGCAGGAGGGCCGATGCGCCCATGTACAGCGCCGCGGCGAGACGGGTGGTCGCCCGGGCGCCGATGACCGTGGCGACCGAGCCGATCCCGCCGGCGCGATCCGCCCGGACGTCCTGCACCGCCCCGAAGGCGTGCGACGCCATGCCCCACAGGATGAACGCCGCCCAGACGGGCCACACGCCAGCGTCGAGGAGCGACACGTTCGCCAGCACCAGCGCATACAGGAGCGGCCCCACGAAGTGCAGCGCCGACGTCACCGAGTCCAGGAAGGGCTTCTCCTTGAACCGCAGGCCTGGCGCGGAGTAGGCGACTACACCGAACAGCACCAGGCCCAGCGTCAGCAGCGCCGCGAGGTCGCCCTGCGTCGCGAGCCACACCGCCGGTGGGATCACCGTGAGGGCGCTCGCCCACAGGATGGCGCGGTGGATGCGCGCTGCGGCCGCCCGGTCGCGGACCACGTCGCCCTCGACGCCGCCCTTGCGGGGGTTGGCGAGATCGGACTCGTAGTCGAACACGTCGTTCACACCGTACATCAGCAGGTTGTACGGGATCAGGAAGAACAGCGTGCCCACGATCAGCACCGCGTCGACCTCCCGCACGACCATGAGGTAGCCGGCGGCGAACGGGTAGGCGGTGTTGATCCAGGAGATCGGGCGCGACGCCCGCACGATCGCGGCGATCACGCAGAGTCCCCCGGCGATGTCCCGTCGGATGGCCGATGCGCGGGCGGCGCGGCCTCGGGCCGTCTCCTGCCGAAGAGTTCCCACAACGTAGGGATGAGCAGTACGGCGCCCACCGTGTAGGCGAGGTCTTCGATGGGCGCGATCGGCATGCGGACGCCGGAGATGAGCGATGCGTCGTAGTCGACCAGGCCCACGCCCACAATCACGTTGTCGAAGATGACCGTGAGGGTGAGCAGCACCAGACCCGTCGTCAGGAGCGGCCACCGGGGCAGGCGTCGCAGCACCGGTGCGCAGACGAGTGTGAGCAGGGCGATCACCGCCACTGACAGCACCACGTACGTCACGCACTCTCCTCTCGCGGGTGGTGACGTCTATCGTGCCACCGCGTCAGAGCGATCCATGCCAGCAGCGTGTTGTAGGTCAGCAGGGTGAGGAAGGCGACCTCCTCGACGGGAACCTCGGGAGCGATCACCCACCCCGTCATGTAGGGCGCGTCCCCGATGAAGAAGATCCCCAGGCCGACGCCCACCAGGTCCCACAGCAGGAAGAACGCCACACCGGCGACGAGTGTGAGCGCCGTGCGGCGTGCATCCGCGAACAGCGCCACGCGGTACCGCCAGTCGAGAGTGCCCAGTCCCAGGAGGCTCACCACGAGTGCCGCCAGGTACAGGTAGGAGGTCACGGGGCGGGCACGCTTCCGTCAGGAGCGGGAGCAGCGTCTGGCGCCGATGCGCCGCTGAGCAGCCGCGCGACGTCACCCAGGCGGTCGCGGCGCAGGGTCCGCGACAGGTAGCCCGCAGGCAGAGGTGTGTTCAGCGGCTTGACGCCCGTTTCGCCCAGCAGCCGCTTGGCGACCAGCTCCGCGGAGATCAGGCAGATCGGCACCCCGATGCCGGGAGCCGTGGATGCGCCGGCGTAGAGGAGATTGTCGACCTTGCCGGAGATGTTGCGGGGCCGGAACATCGCGGACTGGCCCAGCGTGTGCTCGAGACCGAGCGCCCCACCTTGGAACGCAGACAGCGAGCCGGCGAAGTCGGACGGCGTCAGCAGCGCCTTGACGCTGGTGCGCGCGCGCAGATCGGGGATCCGCGCCCACGCGCCCACCTGGTCGAGGTAGCGTCCCGCGTGCTGCTCCAGGCCCTCGCGGGAGGTGGGCGTGGCGCCCAGTGCAGGGTCCGCCGGGAACGGCACCAGCATGACCAGGTTCTCGTGCCCGTCGGGGGCGGTGCTCGGGTCCGTCGCGGAGGTGCGCGAGACGTAGACGGATGCGGGGTGCGGCACGCGCTGTTCGTCCATGATCGCGCGGAAGTTCGCATCCCAGTCGCGGGTGAAGAACAGCGAGTGATGCTCGAGCTCGGGCAGCTCGCCCTCGACGCCCGCCATGACCAGCAGTGCGCTCACGCCGGGCCGGGTGCGCCGCCAGGCGCGTTCGCTGCGGGTGCGGTGCTGCGGCTCGAGGAGGGCCGTCTCCGTGTGGTGCATGTCCGCGGCCGAGACCACCGCATCGGCCCTCACCACCTCGCCCGAACGCAGCTGCACACCCGTCGCCTGTCCGTCCACGACCGTGATCTGCGCGACATCCGCGTCCGTGCGCACCTCGACTCCCTCGGCCTCAGCCGCACGGAGGAGGGCCTCGATCACGGCGTAGAGGCCGCCGCGCGGGTAGCGCACGCCGTCCACGAGGTCGAGGTGGCTCATGAGAGAGAACAGCGACGGCACCCGCCCTGGCGCGGAGCCCAGGAACACCGCGTGATAGCCCAGCAGCTGGCGCAGGCGGGAGTCGGATACGCGCGAGCTGATGCGCGACTCGAGCGAGCGGGTGAGCAGACCGCCAAGTTCGGGCAGGCGGGGCAGCAGGGAGGAGTCGGCGACGGCGAGCGGGCGCTCGAAGGTCGTGTAGAGGAAGCGGTCGAGGGCCAAGCGGTAGAGCTCGCTCGCCTCAGAGGCGTACGCGGCGATGGCCTCGCCGTCCCCGGGGCTCCAGCGCTCGAACGTGGCAGTGTTGTCCTCGGGTGATGCGGTGACGTCGAGGATGTCGGCGTCGGCTCCCGGCTCCCCCTCGAAGAAGATCCGGTAGCGGGGGTCGAGGTCGATGAGGTCGAGCTCCTCGGCCACGTCCCGCCCGAGCAGATCGAAGAAGTGCTCGAACGCCTCGGGCATGAGATACCAGGACGGCCCCGTGTCGAACGTGAAGCCGTCGGCCTCGAGCCGGCCGGCGCGTCCTCCGACCTGACCGTGCCGCTCGAGAAGCGTCACGTCCGCCCCGCCGCGCGCGAGCAGCGCGGCGCTGGCGAGCCCGCTGACGCCGCCTCCGATCACCACGACGCGCCCGGTCATGCGGCTCCGTCCGGCTCGGTGGAGCTGCGTCCAGGGGCGACGAGGTTGCGGACGGCGAGCACGGCCTTGGCGGCATCCGGCACCCGGATGCGCTCGCGCGCCAGGTCAGCGGCCGGTGTGGCGGCGATGCGGTCGAGCAGTCGCTCGTAGATGTCCACGGTGGTGGCGACTCCCACGCGAGCAGGACGCGGCAGCTCCGGCAGGGTTCCGCGTGCCGCTACGAGGTCCGCTCGGCAGTCCGCGACCAGGACGGCGAGCTGGTCCTCCGAGAGCGAATCCGCGGTCACGCCGGGAAAGTACGAACGGCCCAACGCGGCGCTGTCCGCGCCGAGGTCCCTCAAGAAGTTCACCTTCTGATATGCGGCGCCCAGGCGGCGCGCGCTCGCGCGCAGGTGGTCGGGCATCGGGCGTGGCCCCATCCCCGTGTTCAGGAACACCGCGAGGCACATCTCGCCCACCACCTCCGCGGAGCCGTGGATGTAGCGGGCGAGGCTGTCATCGTCGTGCTCGGCCGTGTCCAGATCCATGCGCATCGAGGCGAAGAACGGATCGACCAGTTCACGATCGATGCCGACAGCCCGGGCGCTCGTGCCGAACGCATGGGCGACCACATTGGTCGAGAATCCGTGCGCCATCGCGCCGTGGACTTCTGCTTCGAACGTGTCGAGCTGCGCGCCGGCGTCGGACCCCCGATAGGTGTCGACGATCTCGTCGGCCACCCTCACCATGGCGTACACGGACTCGATGTGGCGCCTCATTGCCCCGGGAAGCAGGCGAGTGCCCAGCCCGAAGGACGTGGAGTAGTGGCGGATCACCTGCGCTGCTGCTGACTGAGCCGCGACGTCATACAGGTCGAGCGACGTCAGATCGTCCGCGGCCGGCTCCGCTGTGGTCATGAGGGGCGGCCGTCCAGCATGTCCACGACGCTGGTGAGGTAGCCGCTGAGCGGGGCGGGCACGCGCTCGCTCGCGATGCGCTTGGCCTGCCGGGCGTGACGCCTAGCGAGCTTCAGAGTGGCGTCTCTGGCGCCGGTGTCGATGAGGACCTGGCGCACGTGCGCCGCTCCGGCATCGGTCAGTGCCGGGTCTCCCACGTGGCGATCGAGAATCGCGCGCTGGAGCGGGTCAGCCTGGACGTGCGCGATGCGCATGAGCTCGGTCCGCTTGCCGGCGCGAAGGTCGGAGAGGTTGGTCTTGCCGGTCACGTCGGGGTCACCGAAGACTCCCAGGTCGTCGTCGACCAGTTGGAAGCTCAGACCCAGGGCAGTGCCGATGCGCTCGAGGTGGGCGATCATCGTCGGGTCGGCACCGGCGATGGTGGCTCCGGCGAGCAACGGCACCACGAACGAGTAGGTGGCGGTCTTGAGTTCCGCGACCGTGAGGGCGTCGGCGTCCTCCATCGAGGAGAGGTCGCCGCACATGTCCAGGAGCTCGCCGGCGATGGTCGCGCGGATCGCGCGGGTCACGAGATCCAGGGCGGCCAGGCGATGATGCGCCGGCAGCGATGCGCGAGCGATCATGTCGTAGGTGCTGGACAGGGCGAGGTCTCCGCTGAGCAGTGCGGCCGTCATCACATGGTCGTCGAGCTGCGCGGGAGGGAGTCTCCGTGCAGCGAGCTCGGCGCGCCGCGTGCCGGCAACATTGGGCCGACCGCGGCGCACCTCGTCATGGTCGAGGATGTCGTCGTGCACCAGCATCGCGGTGTGCAGCATCTCCATCGACGCAGCCACCGGGACAACGGCGTCGGCGTTGTCGCCGCCGAGCCCAGAGTAGGCCGCAAGCGTCAGGGCAGGTCGGAGGTTCTTTCCTCCCGCGAACTGCTCTCCCAGGCGCTGCCACAGACGCCGGTACTCCGCTCCCGACTGTGGCAGCTGCGCCGGCATTCCCTCGACGTGGGCGGTGAGAGCGGCGTCAACCAGCGACAGACGGGACCGCACCCACGCCTGGAGGTCCTGGGACGTCATCACCGGAGCCATGATGCTCCGGTCAACACTTGGTCAAGTCCCATGCATTCCCTGCCCATCGCGCTCCGCCCGCGAGGCATGCGGCCCTCATTCCGCCCCTGGCTCGACTCTTGCATGTCCGCGCTCCTCTGGCCATGCGGCTCGCGGGATGCGAACCGCCTCACCTCTACTTCCGGCCGAGGACGCGGTTTGGATGCACCCGCCCCGGGTCTTCTTGCACGAAGTGGGCCCGAGTCGCTCACCTAGGCCCTTAGACGAGCGAAATGGGCCCGAATCGCTCACCTCAGCGCTTAGACGAGCGAAATGGGCCCGAATCGCTCGTCTAAGCGCATAGGCGAGCGCGAATCGACCGCCGAGACCGCTCAGGGCCGATGCGTGGGCTGGCTCTCGTTCAGACGCTAGGGAGACGGGGTCACCGAGGGCTGCGGCTGAGGGCCGCGAGACAGCACCAGAGTCACCTGCGTGTCGGGAGCGACCTCAGTGCCTCCGTTGGGGTTCTGAGAGATCACCGAACCCGCGGGCACGTTGTCGTCGTACTGCTCCTGGCCGTAGGTGAAGCTCAGGCCCTGCGTGCCGAGCTGGCGCTCGGCCTCGGCCTGACCCAGGCCCGTGACGTCGGGCACGATCACGGTGGACGGGGCCACCGCGACGTCGAGCTGCACGGTCGAGCCCTGGGGCACGCGGCCCGGGCTCGGGCTCTGGCTCAGCACGGTGCCGGGGGCGACGGAGTCGTCCTCGACGTCGTTGACGTCCGGGATCAGACCCAGCTCGCGCAGGGTCGCCCGCGCTTCGTCCTCGGTGCCGCCGGTGACATCCGGCAGCTCGACCTGGCCGCTCGAGACGTACAGCGTGATCGCCGTGCCCGAGGCCACCTCGGTGCTCTCCTCGGGATCGGTCTTGGTGACGCGGTCCTGCTCGAGGTCGGGGTCGTCCTCCTGCTCGACCGAGCCCACGGTGAGTCCGGCCTCCTCGATGCGCGTGCGCGCGTCCTCCTGCGTCATCCCGCGCACGGAGGGCACGGTGACGGCGTCGGGGCCGGCGGACACGAACAGGGTGACGGTGGGCGGGCCGGTGGCCTCCGCCGTCGCGGTGGCCGCCATCGCGAGCGTCATCGCCTGCGCCTGCGCGTCCTCGGTCCACGTGAGCTCCTCGCCCACGGGCGGGTCGGTGCGGGTCACGAGGCCTTCATCGATCTCGGTGCTCGACTCCTGTTCGACCTCGACCAGGAAGCCCAGGTCCTCGAGCGCAGCCCGGGCCTCGTCCTCCTCCATGCCCACGACGTCGGGGATGGTCGCCGTCTGGGTGGTGGGCTCCTCCGGTCCGGAGTCGCGCATGAACAGCCACAGCAGCAGGATGATCGCGATGAGCGCGGCTGCGCCCAGCGAGATCCACAGGATGAGCTTGCGGCGGCGGGCGTCCTCCTCGTCCACGAGGTCGTGCTCGTCGGTGACGGCCACGTGTGCGGACTGAGGCGGGGGCCACTGCTGCCCACGGCTGTCCGGCGGACGTCATGACCTGGGTCTCGCCCGTGACGGGGGCCTGGGCCGGCATGGCCTGAGTGGGCTGCTCGGCGAGCTCCTCGGGGGTGAGCTGAGGGTTCTCGCCGGTGCCTGCGCTCGCGGCGGCGGCCGCTGCCACGCCTGCCGCGCCCGCGCCGAAGGCGGCCGATCCCACGGCGATGGCTCCCGTGCTGGGGCTCAGCGGCGCGCCGCCGAGGACGGCGCGCAGGTCGCCCAGGAACTCCTGAGCGGTCGCGTAGCGCTGGTTGCGGTCCTTGGCGAGCGCGCGCAGCACCACCTGGTCGAGCTGGGCCGGGACGTCGGACGCGAAGTCGGACGGCTTGGGCGCCTCTTCACGAACGTGCTGGTAGGCGACGGACACCGGCGAATCGCCCACGAACGGCGGGCGGCCGGTGAGGAGCTCGAACAGCAGGCAGCCCACGGAGTACAGGTCCGAGCGCGCGTCGACGGTCTCGCCGCGCGCCTGTTCGGGAGAGAGGTACTGGGCCGTGCCCACGACGGCCTGCGTCTGCGTCATCGTGTTGCCGGCGTCGGCCAGCGCCCGGGCGATGCCGAAGTCCATGACCTTCACTGCACCGGTCGGGGTCAGCATCACGTTGGCGGGCTTGATGTCGCGGTGGACCAGACCCGCGTGGTGGGCGTAGTCGAGCGCGGTCAGGACGCCCGTGGAGATCTCGATGGCCTCGTCGATCGGGGCCGCCACGTCACCCTTGAGGATGTCGCGAACCGTGTGACCCTCGACGTACTCCATGACGATGAACGGCACCGCCTGAGGCGTGCCCTCGCCGGTGCGCACCGAGTCCTCACCCGTGTCGTACACCGCGACGATCGCGGGGTGGTTGAGGCCGGCGGCCGCCTGTGCCTCGCGGCGGAAGCGCGTCTGGAACGACGGGTCGCGCGCGAGATCGGCACGCAGGATCTTGATCGCGACCGTGCGACCGAGCCGCGTGTCGTAGCCGATGTGCACCTCGGCCATGCCCCCACGGCCGATGAGCTCGCCGACCTCATAGCGGCCTGCCAGGATCTTCGCGTCGTCGTTCATCAGTTCGTCAGTCTCCCACGTGCGTGCGTGTATCGGTGGTCATTGTCCCATTGATCCCTGCGAACGCCCGCGAGGCGGGGCATCGGGGCGTGGGCGGTGCTCTCGGGGCGCGATGCTGGGGGGCATCCTGCGCGCGGATCTGCGGCCGCGGCCGGACTCACCGCTCGGTGGCGACGTGGAGGCGATCGGGCTCCCGGATCGAGGAGTCGTGGCACTCGCCGACGCCGCGCTCGCGCCGTCCCCACCCGCGGGTAGGAGGTCGAGGCCGTCGAGCCTCTCCAGCAGCTCGCGCGCGGTGCGCGGTCGCTTGCGCGGGTTCTTCTCGAGCAGATCCATGATGAGCCGGGCGAGGTCGGGAGAGACTCCCGCCGGCAGCGGTGGGACGGTCTCGTTCACGTGCGCGATGGCGATGTCGACCGCGGTCGCGGCCGTGAACGGCCGCTTCCCGACGACGGACTCGTACGCGATGATGCCCATCGCGTAGAGGTCCGATGCGGGGGTCGCCGGCTTGCCCAGCGCCAGCTCGGGCGCGAGGTACTGGGCGGTGCCCATCACCATCCCGGTCTGGGTCAGAGTGGTCTGGTCCGTGCTGCGCGACACCCCGAAATCGGTGATGCGGACCAGGTCCTCCTCGGCGATGAGGAGGTTGCCCGGCTTGATGTCGCGGTGCATGACGCCGGCGTCGTGAGCGGCGCTCAGCCCGTGCGCCGTGCCGGCCATGATGCGCACCAGCCGCTCCTCGGGAATCGTGCGCTCGCGCTCGAGGATGGTCGACATGGGCTCGCCCTCGACCAGCTCCATCACCAGGAAGGCGGTGCCCTCCTGGTCGCCGTAGTCGAACACCTGGGCGATATTCTCGTGAGCGAGGCCAGCGGCGTTCTTGGCCTCGTTCGTGAAGCGCTTGAGAAAGGTCTCGTTCGCGGCGGCGCCCTCCTTGAGCACCTTGACCGCCACGGGCCGCCCGAGCTCGCTGTCCTCCCCGCGCCACACTTCGCCCATGCCGCCCACGGCCAGCAGGGAACGCAGGACGTAGCGTCCGCCCAGGGTGGTGCCAGCGGTGATGCTCACAGCTCGCCCTCCCTGTCGAGGCGGAGCGCCTCCTGCATGATCGTCTTCGCGATGGGAGCGGCGAGCGCGCCGCCCGTCGTGCCGGTCTGCCCGCCGCTCTCCTCGACGATCACGGCGAGCGCGATCACCGGGTCGTCGGCCGGGGCGAAGGAAACGAACCACGCGTGTGGCGGGCTGTTGGTGCCAGTCTCGGCGGTACCGGTCTTGCCCGCGACCTCGACGCCGGAGATCGGCGCGCCGCGGCCCGAGCCGCTGTCGACGGTGGTGACCATCATGTCCGTGAGGTCTGCGGCGTCGGCC
Organism: uncultured Demequina sp.; assembly: GCF_913055775.1. GTDB lineage: Bacteria > Actinomycetota > Actinomycetes > Actinomycetales > Demequinaceae > Demequina. The sequence goes on from NZ_CAJXJX010000019.1 coordinate 23,301, forward strand.
GCCTGCATCGACTCCCGGTAGACCTCGGGCAGCGTGGTGTCGATGATCTGCAGGTCGGGCGCGCGCACCGACTCGACCAGGTAGGGACGCATGAGCGTGCCGTCGTTCGCGATCGCGGACGCGACCATGGCCATCTGCAGAGGAGTCGCGCGCACATCGAACTGGCCGATCGAGCTCATCGCCGTCTGCGCATCGTCCGGCGCCACGGGCAGTCGCGACGCGGTGACGGGCAGCGGGATCTCGAGCGACTCGCCCCACCCGAAGTCCTGCGCCTTGCGCTCGACGACCCCCCACCCGAGCGACATGCCCAGGTCGCCGAAGGCGGTGTTGCAGCTGACGCGCAGCGCATCCTCGAGGGTCATGTGGTCGTCGCTCGAGCACTCGACTCCGCCGTAGTTGCCGAGAGTCGCGCTCGAGCCCGGCAGCTCGAGCTCCTGAGGTGCGTAGACCTGCGTGTCGGGCGAGTACCCGGACTCGAGCGCCGCGGCCGCGACCACAAGCTTGAACGTCGACCCGGGCGGGTACGTGTCGCCCGCGATGGCCCGGTTGACCATGGGGCCGTCGTCGCGGCTGATGAGGCTCGCATAGTTCTCGTTGACCACGGAGGTGCTGTGGCCGGCCAGCAGCGCCGGGTCGTACGTGGGGCTCGTCACCATGGCGAGCACCGCGCCCGTGCTCGGGTCGAGCGCGACCACGGCGCCCGCCCGGTCGCCCAGCGCATCGGCCGCCACCTGCTGGAGCGAGCCCGACAGGGTCGTCTCGACCGAGGCTCCCTGCTGCTGCTCGCCCGCGAACAGGTTGCCCAGCCGCGTCCAGAACAGGGAGTCCGCGCTGCCGTTGAGGAGCTCGTTCTCGGTGCGCTCGAGGCCCGAGCGGCCGTAGACCACCGAGTAGAAGCCGGTCACGGCCGCGTAGAGCGGTCCATCCTCATAGGTGCGCTGGTAGTTGAAGGGGTCGTCGACGGGGTCGGACCACACCACGGACCTGCCGTCGACCACGATCGGGCCGCGGAAGTTGCCGAACTCCCGGTAGATGGTGCGCACGTTGCGCGGGTCCTGGTTGAGGCTGTTGGCGTCGACGACCTGGATCCACGACGCGGCGGCCATCAACGCGAGGAACAGGAGCAGGACGATGACGCTGAGGCGGCGAGCGGGCTCGTTCATCTACGTCACCTCCTGGGCGCTGCGTCGCGCTTGATCCGAGATGCGCAGGAGGAGGCCGACGATGATCCAGTTGGCGATCATGCTGGACCCGCCGTAGGCGAGCCAGGGGGTGGTGAGGCCGGTGAGCGGGATGACTCGGGTCACGCCGCCCACGACAATGAAGACCTGGAGAGCGATCGAGAAGCCCAGGCCGGCCGCCATGAGCTTGCCGAAGCCGTCGCGCACGCCGATCGAGCTGCGGAAGGCCCGCTGCACGATGATCAGGTACAGGGCGAGGATCGCCATCAGACCCGTGAGGCCCAGCTCCTCCCCGAGGGACGCGATGATGAAGTCGGACTCGGCGTACGGCACGAGGTCCGGCCGGCCCTCGCCCAGTCCCGTGCCGAAGAGACCGCCCGAGGCCATGCCGAACAGGCCACGGACGAGCTGCTCCGACGTGCCCGAGGCGTACACCTCCGCGTCGAGAGCGTTGAGCCAGGCGTTGTAGCGCGCGCCCACGTGGCTGAAGATCGTGCCGGCCGCGACCGCACCCACCGCGAACAACGCCAGCCCGGTCAGGACCCAGCTGATGCGCTGCGTCGCGACGTAGAGCATCCCCAGGAAGATGCCGAAGAACAGGAGCGACGCCCCCAGGTCCCGCTCGTAGACCATCAGCAGGATCGCCGCGGCCCACACCAGCAGCAGCGGGCCCATGTCGCGCGGGCGCGGGAAGCGCAGGCCGAGGATCTTGGGGCCGGCGAGCGCGAGGGTGTCGCGGTTGGTGACGAGGAAGCCCGCGAAGAACACCACCATCGCTATCTTCGCGACCTCGCCGGGCTGCAGCGACCGGCCGAACAGCGAGATCCAGATGCGCGCGCCGTTGATCTCCAGGCCGAGCCCCGGGACCAGGGGCAGCAGGTAGAGGATGAGGCCGGCGATGCCCGCCGTGTAGGTGAAGCGGCGCAGTCGTCGGTGGTCGCGAATGAGCAGCACCACGACCATCGCGGCGACCACGCCTGCGATGGTCCAGCCGATCTGCGCCGTGCCGAAGTCGGTGTCGCGACCGCGGTACTGCGCGTAGCCGAAGTCGATGCGGTGGATCATCGCCAGACCGATGCCGTTGAGCGCGAACACGGCGGGCAGCAGGACCGGATCCGCGTGAGGCGCGAAGCGCCGCAGGACCAGGTGCGAGCCCAGCATGAGCACTGCCGCGCCCGCCGCATAGATGCCGAGCTCGTCGAGCTCGAGGAAGGCGGCGTGGTAGTCGACGAGGCCGCGCGCGAGCACGGTGATCCCCCACGCGATCGCGAGGAGGGCCAGCTCAGCGCGCCGCCCGGTGCGGACCTTGAGCTCCGCGACGGTGGCCACTAGGCCTCCGCCTCAAGCGCGTCGACCACCCCGAAGGCGTCCTCAAGGCTGCCTGCGCGGATGGTCGACTCGATGCGTTCCTGCTGGTACTGCGGGAGATCCCCGAGTTCTACGGTGGACAGCTCGACGAGCGTGTGGAGGTCCACCAGCGGCAGTTCCTGCGGGATGCCCCGGTAGATCGCGACGCGCCCGTCGTACTCGCCCACGTAGTACTGGTTCTGCGTCCACGCGTACGCGCCCCAGGCTCCTCCCGCGACCACCAGCAGCGCCACGATGGGCAGGCCCCACGCGCGCAGCTTGGGCCACAGGCGCTCCCATCGGGAGGGCTCCTCGTCGTCGTCGGACTCCTCGGGAGCGGACAGCCGTGCGGCCTTGGCGGCGGCGCTCGAGCCGCCCGCGGAGGGCCGGTGGCGGTCCCGCGCGGCGGCGCCCACGATCTGCGTCGAGGTCGACGGACCCACGTGGTCCTCCACCGAGTCGATGTCGACCACGTCCGCGACCACGCAGGTGACGTTGTCCGGGGCCCCCGCGGCCAGTGCCAGCGAGACCAGCGCATCGGCGCAATCTGCGGGGTCCTCGACCTCCTGCAGCGTCTTGTGCAGGGTGTCGCGGCTGACCACGCCGGACAGGCCGTCCGAGCACAGCATCCACCGGTCGCCCTCACGCGTCTCGCGCACCGAGATGTCGACGGGAACGTCTGCATCGACGTCGCCGAGCACGCGCAGCAGCATCGAGCGCTTGGGGTGGTGCTCGGCGTCGGCGGCGCTGATGCGGCCGGTGTCCACGAGGTGCTGGACGAACGAGTGGTCGGTGGTGACCTGGTCGAGCTCGCCGTCGCGCAGCAGGTAGGCGCGCGAGTCGCCGATGTGCGCCATCGACAGCGTCGAGCCGGCGCGCAGCAGCGCTGTCACGGTGGTGCCCAGGCCCGACAGTTCGGGGTCGTTCTGCGCGCGGCCCACGATCTCCGCGTGCGCGTCCGCGATCGCCTCCTTGAGCTCGTCGAGAGCCTCGTCGGAGCCGTGCGACTCCCCGTCCAGCGCAGCGAGCCGGCCCACCGCGATCGACGAGGCGATGTCGCCGCCGGCCGCGCCCCCCATCCCGTCCGCGACCACCAGCAGGTGCGGCCCGGCATACGCGGAGTCCTGGTTGTTGGAGCGGATCAGCCCGACGTCGGACCGAGCGGCGAAATGGAATCCCAGAAACACGTCAGCCCCTCAGCTCGACGGTCGTGGCGCCCAGCCGCAGCTTGTCGCCGCGCTTGAAAGGCATCGGGTCGTCGACACGCTGGTTGTCCAGGAACGTGCCGTTGGTGGAGCCGAGGTCCTCGACCTTCCAGCCGTCTGCCTCGGGGAAGATGCGGCAGTGCTTGGCCGAGCAGTAGTCGTCGTCGATGACGAGGGTGCAGGTGGGCGAGCGGCCGATGAGGATGGGCGCGGACCCGAGCGGGATCGTCGTGCCCTTGAGCGAGCCTGCCGTTACGGCCAGGTGCGCCGCCGCCTCGTCCCGCGTCGAGATCGAGCCGGTGCGAATGCCCGTGGCAGACCTGGAGGGCGCCGCCACCTTGTCGCCCCGCGCATCGGCCCTCCTGCGGTTCTCGCGGCCCCGGCCGCGAGAGATCACCCGCGTGCCGTACAGGTCCGCGCGCAGCACCCCGATCGCGGCGAGCACGAGTGCCCACAGGAGGATGAGGAAGCCGAACCGGAGGAGGGTGATCGAGAGTTCGCTCATGCGGTCAGACGTCCTCGTCCACGGGGAGGCCGTCCCAGTACATGATCGTGGTGCGGCCCACGCGGACCGCATTGCCGTCGACGAGCGTGACCTCGGTGATCCGCTGGCCCTCGACCAGCGTGCCGTTGGTCGAGCCCAGGTCCGTGAGGATCGTGCCCTGGTCCGTGACCTCGAACCGGCAGTGCTGGCGGCTCACGCCGGTGTCGTCGACCACGATGTCCGCCTCGGAGCCGCGGCCGATCACGGTCATCTCGCCCGTGAGGTGGTAGCGCTCGCCGTCGATGTCGAGCAGCGGGTAGCGGGAGTGGTGGTCCTGCGTGGTCGCGGGGGCGGCGGGGCCGCGCGTCGACTTGCTACGTACGGCCAGGCGGCCGGTCGACAGCGACTCGTCGAGCTGGAACTCGACGCTCACGCCGCCCACGAACGAATAGCGCTGGCGCTCGGCGTGGTCGCGCAGGGCGTCCTCGAGCTCGTGTGCGAGGGCGTCGGCTCCCCACTGTTCGATCGCCTCGTGATCCGTGGCGCTCAGGGACACGGCGTACTCGTTCGGCACTACCGTGCGCGAGCGGTCGACAGCGGCGGCGCGGGCGTCGCACTCCCGCCTGACCGCGCTCGCGATCTCCACGGGCTTGACGCCCGACTTGAAGGTCTTGGCGAACGCGCCTTGCATCACGTTCTCCACGCCCTTCTCGAACCGATCGAGGACTCCCATACGTGGAATCGTATCGGTCGCCTCCGTCGTGCTAAAGTTGCTCGGCGCGCGCGAGTGGCGGAATAGGCAGACGCGCACGGTTCAGGTCCGTGTGCCCGAAAGGGCGTGGGGGTTCAACTCCCCCCTCGCGCACCACAGGAAAGGCCCCCTCCCAGGTTCTGGGAGGGGGCCTTTCGCTTGCCCGGCGCGGCTGTGCCTCCGGGGAGTGGCTGAGTGCTCGTTCCGGCCCGATTGGGGCACTGAGGCACTCACCGGGCGCTTGCGGAGGGCCGATGCGCGGGCTGGGTGCGGCGGGCGCGTTGCTCCAGCTTCGTGCCGTGCGCCGGTGAAAGACTCACGCCCATGAGCGAGGTGACAACTCGTACCCGGGTAGCCGCGCTGCGACGATTTCCTCGTGACGCACGAGTCCTGTGGCGCGCGCTGCCATCAGTCGCAATCGGGTCATCCATCCTCGCGTTCGGGCTTGTCGCAACGGGGGTCATCCCGACGCAACTCGCCTCCAGCGCGGCGTTGCCCGGTTCCCTGTTCTTCTGGATGACCGTCGGGTTTGGGCTGTTCTTCATTGGTCTGGCGAGCTTCTCCATCGCGCGAGAAACGGGCTTGCTGCCGTTTGCAACGCTCGTGGCGCGTGGTGATCGGTGCTTCGTCGTCTCGTTCTCGCGGCACGGACTCGTGCGACTTGCGAGGCTCGGCGGTCATGCACGCGTGGGCTCGCACGCCCGGACCGCCAAGGAGCTCCACCGCGGAGCCTGGCGCTGGGAGCGGCGCTGGGTGACGCGCGAGATCTGGTACCTCAAACTGGGCGACATGGCCGTGCACTGGTACGAGGGGCACGCGATGCCGGACGTACAGCGTGAGCGCTGGGTCACCCAACTCCATGAGATCGGCTTCGACACAGTCGGCTACTAGCACCCTCCCGTGGTCTTGCGGCGGACTGCTCGCTGGCAGGTCGTCAGTGCACGCGCGGGCTCCTTTCGGGCACTGAGGACCTGCTGGGGCGCACGGAGCGCCGATGCGCGGGCTGGGTGCGGCGGGC
>NZ_CAJXJX010000020.1 GCF_913055775.1 uncultured Demequina sp.
TCTTCGACGGCGCCGCCGCACCCGAACTGCTCAAGGAGATGGGGCTCACCTTCGCCCTGATCCAGGTGGGGCGAGCGTCGTGACCCCACCCGCGCATCGGCCCGGCACAATGGCCTCATGATCCGTGAGGCCACCACCGACGACGCCGCTGCCATCGCCGCGCTGTACAACCCGTACGTGCGCGACACCGTCATCACGTTCGAGTACGACGAGGTCGCGGTCGAGACCATGGGCGCGCGCATCGCGGCCGTGCAGGAGCGCGAGCTGCCGTGGATCGTCGTGGAGGAGGCCGATGCGGTGGTGGGGTTCGCGTACGCGGCGCCCTACCGGCCGCGCGCCGCGTATCTGCACTCGGTCGAGACCACGATCTACCTGGACCGCGCTGCCGGCGGCCGCGGGCTGGGACGCACGCTCTATGGCGACCTCATCGAGCGTCTCGAGGCGTCGCACGCGCACTCCGCGATCTCGCTGATCGCGCTGCCCAACGATGCGTCGATCGGGCTACACCACGCGCTGGGGTTCCGCGACGTGGGCGTGCTGCACGAGGTGGGCCGCAAGTTCGATCGATGGATCGATGTCGCCTACCTGCAGCGTCCGCTGGTGTGAAGCGCGCGTGAAATAGGTCACACTCGCCGTGTTCGTGCCCGTTTGTCCTGCTTTCTGACCCTTGCGGAGCCTCGGCGACTCCCGCCACGATGGGCGTGTCGCCCTGGTGTGGCCGTGTCAGTTGGTTCTGACGCGCCACCTTTGTGGAGGGCGGCACCCGCTCCTGCGGGTTTGAACTGAAAAGAGAGAATCATGACAGTCCCCACCGCACGGCGGGGATCCGAGTCAGGCTTCAGCATGGTGGAGCTGCTCGTCGTCATCATCATCATCGGCATCCTGTCGGCCATCGCGATCCCGTTCCTCATGAACCACCGGAAGGACGCGAACGATGCGGCGGCGCAATCCGATGCGATGAACCTGGGCAGGCTCGTGAGAGCCACGTGGGAAGATCCCGACACCACGTCGGTCGCGGTCACCGTCGACGCGAACGGCAACTACGTCATCGATGGCGAGATCGCCTTCCCCGCGTCCGACGGCGTCGTGTTCAGCGGCATCACCAATGCCAACGACTACGACACGTGGTGCATCGGCTTCACTCACCCGAACGGCGACAAGGCCGCCAACCCGGGCGTGAGGTTCGACTCCCAGAACGGCTACGTCGAGCAGGCCGCCTGCTGACGGCACTCGGGGCCCCTGTCATACGCCACAGGCCCGGTCCCTGCAGCATGATGCTGCGGGGGCCGGGCCTGAGCGTCTCTGGGACCTGTACCGCTACGCGGTGCGCACCGCGCGGGTCGCGTCGATGAGGTTCTTCAGCGTGGCCGTGGTCTCCTCGTATCCGCGGGTCTTGAGGCCGCAGTCCGGGTTGACCCACAGCTGCTTGCCGGGGATCGAGTCCTTGGCCAGCTGGAGCAGCTCGGTGACCTCCTGCGTCGAGGGCACGCGCGGCGAGTGGATGTCCCACACGCCCGGGCCGATCTGGCGCTCGTAGCCGTGACCCTGGATCGCCGGGAGGACCTCCATGCGCGAGCGGGCGGCCTCGATCGAGGTGACGTCGGCGTTGAGGCCGTCGATCGCGTCGATGATCTCGCCGAACTCGGAGTAGCACAGGTGCGTGTGGACCTGGGTGTCGTCCTTCGCGCCGCTCGTGGCGAGACGGAAGGACTTCACCGACCAGTCGAGGTACGCGGGCTGGTCCGCCTTCTTGAGCGGCAGCAGCTCGCGCAGTGCGGGCTCGTCGACCTGGATGATGCCGATGCCGGCAGCCTCGAGGTCAGCGATCTCACCGCGCAGTGCCAGACCCACCTGGTTGGCGGTGTCGCCCAGCGGCTGGTCGTCGCGCACGAAGGACCAGGCGAGGATGGTCACCGGACCGGTGAGCATGCCCTTGACCGGCTTGGGGCTGAGCGACTGGGCGTACTCGGCCCAGCGCACCGTCATGGGCTCGGCGCGAGCGACGTCGCCCCAGAGAATGGACGGACGCGTGCAGCGCGAGCCGTACGACTGGACCCAGCCGTTCTTCGTCACGTCGAAGCCGTCGAGCAGCTCCGCGAAGTACTGGACCATGTCGTTGCGCTCGGCCTCGCCGTGCACCAGGACATCGAGACCCAGGTCCTCCTGGAGCTTCACGACCGTGGCGATCTCGTCCTTCATCGCCTGCTCGTAGTCGGCGTCGGAGAGCTCGCCCTTGGCCCACGCGGCGCGTGCCTTGCGGATCTCTGGCGTCTGCGGGAACGAGCCGATCGTCGTCGTCGCCAGCTCCGGCAGGTGGAAGCGGTTCTCCTGAGCCGCCGCGCGGACCGAGTACGGGCTGCGCTCGGTGTCGCCGGGCTCGACGGCCGCGAGCGCGTCCCGCACGTCCGCACGGTTGGTGCCGGGGTGCTCGGCGCGGGCCTGGAGCGCGGCGCGGGCATCCTCGAGCTCGCTCGCGACGGCCTGCTCGCCCTCGGCACGGGCCTTGGCGAGGGTCACGATCTCCGCGACCTTCTCGTCCGCGAACGCGAGCCAGCTGAGCAGCTCCTCGCCCAGGTGCTCCTCGCCCTGCAGCGTGTGCGGGACGTGGAACAGGCTGGTGGAGCTCGCCACGGTGACGGTCGCGCCCAGCGCGGCCACCGCATCGGCCTTCGCCAGTGCCGCGTCGAGGTCCGTGCGCCAGATGTTGTGGCCGTCCACCACGCCGGCCACCACAGTGGTGCCGGTGAGGTCGATGTCCGTGGGCACGCCGCCGCGGATCAGGTCGATGCCGATCGCGTCCACGCCGGCCTGCTGCAGCACCGGGAGGGCGTCGTCGAGCGAGTTGTACGGGGCCGCCACGAACAGCGCAGGGCGCTCGGTCGCCGCGACCAGGGCCTCGTAGACCTTGGCGGCGTTGGCGAGGACGTCGGCGCGATCCGCGTCGATGTCGGCGACCAGGATGGGCTCGTCGATCTGCACCCACTCGACGCCGGCGGCCTTGAAGGCGGCCAGCAGCTCGACGTACACCGCGACCAGGTCGTCCAGGCGCTCGATGGGCTCGAAGCCGGTGGGGGCGTCGTCCGAGGGCTTGGACAGGTACAGGTAGGTGAGCGGGCCGGTGATGACCGGGCGCGTGACGAAGCCGGCCTCCTTGGCCTCGACGAACTCGTCCACCCAGCGGGTGCTCGAGAGCGCGAACGAGGTCTCGGGGCCGATCTCGGGCACCAGGTAGTGGTAGTTCGAGTCGAACCACTTGGTCATCTCGAGCGGGGCCTTGTCGCCCTCGCCGCGTGCCACGGTCGAGTAGCCGGCCAGGTCCAGGCTGCCGTCCTCATCGCGCAGGTGCGCGAAGCGGGTGGGCACCGCGCCGAAGGTCACGGTGGCGTCCAGGACGTGGTCGTAGAACGAGAAGTTGCTGGGGATGGACGAGTCGGTGCGGCCCAGGCCCAGGGCGGTCAGGCGGTCGCGGTTGGCCGCGCGCAGCTCCTTGGCGACGGCCTCGAGCTCCGCCTCGGTGGCGTTGCCCTTCCAGAACGACTCGAGCGCCCGCTTGAGCTCACGCATTCGGCCGATGCGCGGGTAACCAAGGATGGTGCCACCGGGGAAGGCGGGCGCAGGGGCAGGCGTATTCGTGATGTCAGACATGGTTCCTCATGGAGGTGTTCAGTGCGCGGCGGGCTCGCCATTGCGCTTGGTCGACGCGTACCAGTGTCGCGCCGATGCTGTGCGTGCGCGAGTCTAGCGGGTTGGCGTGGGGTTTTCTACGCCCAATGAGACAGCCTGTCCGCATCGTGAGACTGCGAAGCGCGCGCGCCGGAATGCGCCAGGCCGCGCGGACGTTGTCCGGCCGGATGAAAGGATGGCCGGCATGGCTGAAGAGACCACCCCCAAGCAGATCACCCTCACCCGCGAGGCCGAGGGCGTGTACCTCGCGCGCAACGCCGACGGAGCGGAGTACCGGTTCGGGCACAACGTGGACGGGGCGTTGAGCTCGGTGGAGCTGCTCATGGTCGCGATCGCCGGCTGCTCGTCGACCGATCTCGACATGATGACCTCGCGCCGGGCCGAGCCCACGAAGTTCGACGTCACCGTGAACGCCGACAAGGTGGGCGGCGGCGCGCCGGCCTTCCTGCGCGACATCGAGGTGCTGTTCGACGTGGCCTTCCCGGAGGGTGAGGACGGCGACAAGGCTCGCGCGCGCATCGGCGCCGCGCTCAAGGCCGCCGAGGAGAAGACGTGCACGGTGTCGCGCACGGTCTCCCAGGGCTCCCCGGTGACCCTGCGCGAAGTCTGACCGCGTGCGGGTCGCCGCCCGCGCATCGGCCCTGCGGACTGGGCGCGCCCGCTCCGGGCGCCTAGCCCCGCAGCGGGAGGCGGCTCACGAGGTCCATGGCGGCCTCGTGCTTGTTGAACGTGATCACGTGTATCCCGGGCGCGCCCGCCTCCAGCAGCTCGCGTGACAGGCGCGCGGCGTGCTCGACTCCTGCGGTGCGGGCGGCGACGTCGTCCTCCGCGGCCTCGAGGTCCGCGACGAGCGATTGGGGGGTGGGGACGCCGGTGAGCTGCGCCGCGCGGTGGGCCCGGCGGGCACTCACGAGCGGCATCACCTCGGGAATGATCGGCAGGCCGATGCCCTGGTCGCGGGCGTCCTGCACCAGCGAAACGTACTGGTCGACCTCGTAGAAGACCTGGGTGATCGCGAAGTCCGCGCCCGCCTCCTGCTTGGCCGCGAGGATGTCCAGGCCCTGCTGGCGCCACTGCGCCATCGCGTGCTGGGCCGGGAACGCCGTGACGCCGATGCTGAGGTCACCGATGCCGTGGGCGCCCGCGACCTCGCGCAGCAGGGTGACGAGCTGGCTCGCGTAGAGGAGGCCGTCGGGGTGGGGGCGCCAGTCGCTCTGGCCCTGCGGCGGGTCGCCCCGCAGCGCGAGGAAGTCGCGCACTCCTTGGTCGAGGTAGCCCTCGATCACGTCGATCAGTTCCGCGCGCGACTGGTCGACGCACGTCAGGTGCGCGAGCGGGGGGATGGTGTGGGACTCGGCGATGCGCTGAACCACGCCGCGCGACGTGCTGCGGGTGGTGCCCGAGGCGCCGTAGGTGATCGAGATGAAGTCGGGCTCCGTGGCGGCGATGACGCGCATGGTCTGCTCGAGGGTCGCCTCGGCCGCGGGCGTGCGCGGGGGGAACAGCTCGTAGCTGAGCGTGGGCGCGTGGTCGCGCAGCAATTCACGGATGGTCATGGCGGTGGTCACCCTAGTGGGCAGGGCGTCCGGGCCGCTACCCGGGTGGGCGCGGCGCACCTTCGTCGTGCCTTTCCGTGCACAGGCGCGTGCGCTCGGAGGTCCTCCACAGAGTGGTGGGGGCCGATGCGCGGGCGGGCAGGGCGGCACGGCACACTGGCAGCATGATCACGGAGACGAACGACCTGGTCCGATGCTTCGGGGACGGCGATCCGCTGTACGCGGAGTACCACGACCAGGAGTGGGGGCGCGAGGTCCACGGCGACGCGGCGCTGCTCGAGCGGATGGTGCTCGAGGGATTCCAGTCGGGGCTGTCGTGGCTCACGATCCTGCGCAAGCGGGAGGGGTTTCGCGAGGCGTTCGCGGGCTTCGACCCCGGTGCGGTGGCAGGCTTCGATGAGGAAGACGTCGAACGGCTGATGGGCGATGCCGGGATCGTGCGGAACCGTCGGAAGATCGAGGCCGCGATCACCAATGCGCGCGCGACGCTCGCACTGCAGGAGTCCGGGCGTTCGCTGGACGCGGTGGTGTGGGGGCATCGGCCCGGCGAGGCGCGACCACGGCCCCAGGCCTGGGAGGACGTGCCGGCTCAGACCGTCGAGTCCGCGGCTCTCGCGAAGGAGCTGAAGTCGCTCGGATTCGCGTTTGTGGGTCCCACCACGATGTATGCGCTGATGCAGGCGTGCGGGCTGGTCGACGACCACATCGCGGGGTGCGTCGCGGTGCGGTGAGCCGTCCGTCCACAGGCTCTGCGATGTGACCGCTATCCACCATTTCCAGGCGCTTTGATCGTGTTTGTCACACCCCTCTGATGGGATGGAGTCATGACCTTCTCCACCGAGAGCTTCAAGCGCCAGGCGGGCGAACTGCTCGCCTACGACGGCGCTGACCTCGGTGCGCTGCCGCGCCAGGAGTTCGCGACACTGCGAGAGAAGGTCGGGCGCGCCAAGCGCAGCTTCGACGCGCTGGTGGCGGAGATCGCGGCGGAGGCGGCCTCGCGGTCGTCCGACGAGCTCGGGTGGGCGGGCATGGCCCGTAAGGAAGGGCATCGGCGGCCCGAGGGCATGATCGCGCAGGACCTGGGAATCACTCCAGGCGAGGCAGGCAAGATCATCGACGTCGGCCGCACCCTGCAGAACGCGGACGCCCCGGTGCCGGCGCCTGACGAGAGCGGGGCCGGGCGTGATGTCGAGCCGCCCGCGCCGCGGCATCACCATGTCGCAGCGGCGGTTCGCGCCGGCGAGATCAGCGTCGATGCGGCGCGGGCCATCACCGAGGCTCTCGACTCGATCGACCCCGCGGAGCCGCAGGCGGGGGACCTCGATGGGCTCGAGCAAGGACTTGTGGCGCAGGCGCGGCGGCTCACGGTGCCGCAGTTGCGCAAGGCGTGCCGGCGCGAGGTCGCCCGGCGCTCGCCGCGGGATCTCGAGAAGACCGAACGGCGGTTGCACCAGGAGCGCTTCCTCAGCTTCTCGGACGACCCTGCTGGCATGGTGATCATGCACGGCAAGCTCGACCCGCTCACCGCCGCGCCCATCAAGGCTTGGATCGAGGCGCAGGTGCGTGCCGCGCTCCACAAGTCCCGCGACGGGTCTCTGGACGGAGACGGCGTCGAAGGCGGCGCAGGCATCGCCGACGACCGGAGCCCCGGACAGATCGCCGTCGACGCGCCGGCCATGCTGGCGACACACGGACTCGACTGCGAGCAGCCCACTGCAGGCGTGAAGGCCCAGATCGTGATGCGCGTGGATGCCGAGGACCTCGAGTCCGGAGTCGGCGTGGGAGAGTGCGACCAGCTCTCGGGGCCCATCTCCGTCGCCACCCTGCGGGCGATGGCGGTCGACGCGGCGATCATTCCGGTGGTCATGGGGTCGGGCTCTCTGCCGCTCGACGTGGGTCGAGCCTCGCGGCTGTTCACCCCCGCGCAGAGGATCGCGCTGCTCGAACGCGACGGCGGGTGCTCCTGGTGTCACGCCCCACCCAGCTTCTGCGAGGCACATCACGTTCGATGGTGGCACCGCGACAGCGGCAGATCCGACCTGCGCAACGGCGTCATGCTCTGTACCGCCTGTCACCACCGCATGCATCACCAGGACTGGCGCATCGAGGTGCGTGGCGACGACGTGTGGTTCACGCCGCCCGCCAGCGTCGACCCGCATCGCACGCCGCGCATCGGGGGCAAGGCGCATCTCGACGGCGGGTACGTGACGGCGGCCTGACCGGACACACAGGGGTGAACTCTGTCTGCGGTCAGGTGGTGTCCGTGCGCAGCCGCAGGCGGCGTTCAGCAGTAGGCCCGTCGGTGCCTTTCGGTGGCGTCCGTCAGCAGGGCATCGACCACGCGCTTGTCGGCCGGCAACCAGGCGACATCGCGCCAGCCGCCGGGCTCGAGCCAGCGCAGAGCGTCGTGGTCCTCGAGCGGCCGCGGCTCCACCGCGGCGCCATCCGCGCCCGGCAGGATCCGCGCCCACCAGACGCGCATCACGAGGCGTTCGACGTCCGCGTCTCCCGGGCGGAGCATCCACACCGGGTCCTCGCCGCACTGGTCCTCGATGCCGCGTCCGTCGTCGGGGCCTGGCACCTCGTCGCCAATCTTGACCTCAACGCCCAGTTCCTCGCGCAGCTCGCGGCGCAGCGCCTGCTCCACGGTCTCGCCGCGCTCGAGCTTGCCGCCCGGGAACTCCCACAAACCCGCGAGGGCCGAGGGCGCGGATCGCCGCGCGGCCAACAGCGTTCGAGGCACGTCCAGGTCGTCCGTGATCGCCGCCGCGACCACGAGCCGTGTCGACGTGTGCCCGCCCATCAGGGGTGCGTCCCCGGCCGCGACCGCATCGGCCCTACTCCGAGACTTCCGCGTACGCCGCGGCGTCGAGAAGGCCCTCGGCCGCGCCGCTCAACTCGACCTTGAAGATCCAGCCGGAGCCGTAGGGCTCGGCGTTGATCGACTCGGGCTCATTCTCGAGCGCCTCGTTGACCTCGACGATCGTCCCGGTCACCGGCGAGAACAGCTCCGACACCGCCTTGGTGGACTCGAGCTCGCCGCACACATCGCCCGCGGTCACCGTGGCACCGACCGCCGGCGGCTCCGCGAACACGACGTCGCCCAGCGCCTCGGAGGCGTGAGCGGTGATGCCCACCGTGACGACGGAACCCGACGTCAACTCACCCGCGACCCACTCGTGCTCCTTCGAGTACTTCAACTCCTCGGGAATGCTCGCCATGTCACTCTGCCTCTCGCTTGTGGTGCCGGCCCGCGACCGGTCACGCGTCCCGCTTGTAGAACGGTAGCGCGACCACGCGCATGTGCTCGCGCCTGCCACGAACATCGACGCCCACATCGGTGCCGGGCTCTGCCAGCTGCGGGGGCACGTACGCCATCGCGATCGGCCGACCGAGCGTCGGCGACGGCATGCCCGATGTCACGACGCCCACCTGGCGGTCCTCGTGATCCGTGACCGCATAGCCCGTGCGCGCCGCACGGCGTCCGTCGCCCGCGAGCCCCACGAGGACCTTCGCGGGACCCTCGTCCTTCGCTCGCGCGAGCGCGACGCGACCCACGAAGTCGCCTCGCTTGGGACCTCCGTCGACGCCGAAGCTCACGATCCGGCCGAGCCCGGCCTCGAAGGGCGTCGTGTCGTGGCTCAGCTCGTGCCCGTAGAGCGGCATGCCGGCCTCGAGGCGCAGCGAGTCGCGCGAGGCGAGGCCGCACGGGATCAGCCCGGCACCCTCGCCGTGGCGCGCGGCGAGCTCCCAGACCTCACGGGCCTCGACCGCCGAGACGAACAGCTCGAAGCCGTCCTCGCCGGTGTAGCCGGTGCGCGCGACGAATGCATGGATGCCGCCCTCGAGCAGGATGTTTGCCGCCGTGTAGTACTTGATCGTGCGGATGTCATCCGCGCCGAGCTCGCACATGGAGGCGACGATCTCGGCGGAGGCCGGGCCCTGGACCGCAATCAGCGCGATCGCAGCCGTCTCGTCCTCGACCGTGGCGTCGAGGCCGGCCGCAGCGAACCTGCGGGTCAGCTCGGCGGCGACCTTCTCGCGATTCGCGGCGTTGGCGACCACCATGAAGTGATCCCAGTCCCGGCGGTAGACCACGAGGTCGTCGATCACGCCGCCGTCGTCCGAGCACATCATCGTGTACTTCGCACGCCACAGGCCCATGCGGCTCATGTGGCCCACGAGCGCGTAGTCGAGCGCCGCAGCGGCGTCCTCGCCGCGCACCATGAGCTCGCCCATGTGCGACAGATCGAACAGCCCCGCGGCGTTCCTGACGGCCGTGTGCTCGACGACGTCGCTCTCGTAGCGCAGCGGCATCTGCCATCCCGCGAACTCGGTCATGGAGGCGCCGAGCTCGACATGGAGGCGGTACAGGGGCGACTCGAGTGTGCTCACGGCACCAACCTACGCGACCTCACGGCTCGCGAGGGCGCCGTCGATCACAGGCCGCTGAGCAGCAGGCCGGCACCCACGAGCGCTCCCGCGACCACCAGGCTCGTCGCGACGATCGCGATGACGGCGATCGCCAGGCGCCTGCGCCGCGACGCGTCGCGGCGGCGCGTCACCTCCGCGGGTGACAGCACATGAATGGCGGGCCGGGCAGGAGAGCCCGGCTCATCGTCATCCGGAGGTGGTGGCGCGAGCTTCTCGCGCGGTGGGTACGGCGCGTCCGGAGAACCGAACGTCCCGGTCCACGTGTGAGTCGCGATGTGCTCCGGGGGGACCGAGGGCCGCTCGCCCTGACGGTGCGGCCGGGCGTCGGGCGACACCTGAGTCGCGCCCGCATCGGCCCGTCGCACCCGCGACAGCACCGTGCGATCCTCCGTGACCTCGGGCGCTTCGGCCGGCTCGGCCGAGCTCCCGGCCGCGCCAGGTACCGAACCGCGATCGACCGACCCGTCATCGGCAGCGTCGCCAGGCTTGCCACCCCGGCGCGCCGACAGCCGTGTCGCGTCGTCCCCGGCTCCCGCCTGGCGGCGGGACGCGACGATCGTGGCGTCGTCGACGTCCGGCTCAGCAGCGTCGACGTCGCTCGGCTCCTCAGCGTGGTCGGCGTCCGGCTCCGCGACCTCGTCTGCCTGAGAGTCGCGAGCGTCCTCGCCCGGGGCTCGAGTCATACGCCGGCCTTCACGCGTCCGGACACAGTCGTGTCGTCATCGTCGCGATCGCCCCAGGTACGCCAGGGGTCGGCGGAGGCATCCGTCGGCGTGTGGGCGTTCAGCGTGTCCGCGACCACGACCGTGACGTTGTCGGGAGCACCCGCTTCCTCGGCCGCAGCCACGAGGCGGGCGGCGGCCGTCGAGCCGTCGCCGGCCAGCGAAGCGATCATGCCGATGCGCGCATCTGACACGACCTTCATGAGGCCGTCGCTCGCGATGATCAGGCGCAGACCGGGGCGCGCACGCACCAGCCAGCCGTCGAAGCCGAACATGCCGTCACCGATCGCGCGCGTGATGAGATTGCGATCGGGATGATCGAGAGCCTGCTCGGGCGTGATGCGGCCCGCGTCCACGAGCTCCTGCACGTGCGAGTGGTCGACCGTGATCTGGGTGAGGCTGCCGCCCTCGAGCGCGTACACACGCGAGTCGCCCACGTTGATGACCATCCACCATGGGACGCCGTCGTGCTCGACCGCGATCGCGCCGGTGAGCGTCGACCCAGCGTCGCCACCCTCGCGATAGGACACCTCGTCGACGGCCCGGCGAGCCTGAGCGACCGCATCGGCCACGTGATCGGGCGTGGCGTTGGTCGCTCCCGACAGCGGTCGGAAAGCATCGACCACGGCCTGCGCCGCGGCCGCTCCGCCGACGTGTCCGCCCATGCCGTCCGCGACCACCTGGACCCGGCCGGCGCTCAGGTACGCGTCCTGGTTCTCGGCCCTCATGCCGATCGCCGTCACACCGGCGCCGGTGCACCACACCGCCGACATCACCCTCTCCTCTCGTCTGGCAGGATCCGCGCTTCGAGGTCGCCCAGCAGCAGCGTTCCCTCCACGAGCGCCGGGCGGTCGCCGACCACCGGCCACTCGTCGTCCCCATCGCGAAGGTACGTGCCGTTGGTGGAGCCCAGGTCGCGCACGTACCAGCCGCCCTGCTCGAAGGTCAGCTCGGCGTGGACCTTGGACATGGTGCGCGTGGAGTCCTCGAT
This sequence comes from uncultured Demequina sp., assembly GCF_913055775.1. Classification (GTDB taxonomy): domain Bacteria; phylum Actinomycetota; class Actinomycetes; order Actinomycetales; family Demequinaceae; genus Demequina. The sequence goes on from NZ_CAJXJX010000020.1 coordinate 11,388, forward strand.
CGCGAGGGTCTCGGGAGACGGCCGCGCGGTCGCCCGCCCCACGACCACCGAGTCCTCGGGCAGCCGATACCGCGCGCCGCCCACCACCTCGAGGACCCACGATGCGTTTCTGCGCTTGACCACGATGGTCTGCTCCTCGGGATCCTCGGGTGGATCCTGGGCGTCGTCGGCGGGAGCGCTGGGTGCGGTCGAGCCGGCGGTCGGAATCGGCAGCGCCGATGCAGCGGTCGCCTCGGGGGACGAAGCGGTGGTCGCCTCGGGGGACGGAGCAGTGGTCGCCTCGGGGGACGATGCCGAATTCACTTCGAGAGACTGCGCAGCGGTCGCCTCAGGAGACTGCGCGGGCGGCTCCGGCGAGGCGTCGGGTCCCACGTCCCGCGGCATCTCGAGTGCCGAGGCTCCAGCCGCATCGGCCTGGTCCGAGCCCTCGCTCGACACCGGCACCACCGGAATCGCCCCGGTGACCCAGCCGGGGAGTCCGTCGTCGACGGGGTTCGGGTCGTCGGCGAGGTCGACGGAGCGCTCGGTGGCAGGTGCCGGGGTGGGTGCCGGCGCCGGGGCGTCGGTCTCGCCGGACGGCGACGACGGCGCCGAGGCTGCCGACGCTGCCGTTGACGACGAGCGCGCAAGATACGGCGAGGCAGCCAGACCCGGCGTCGGAGCCGAGGGCCTGGACTCGTCGGGCGCGGCACCAGCATCGCCGACGGGCGTGCGCGCGGTTTCCGCGACCGGGCTCGTCCTGGTGCCGTCGCCGGCCTCCGGCCTGGGGCCATCGTCGGCATCGACGCCGGCGCCCGCGCGCAATTCGTCCCATCGGCCGCCCAGGTCGATCGTTCCGGTGGACGGACCCGCCGGGTCGGGCAGCAACGGCTCTTCGTCGACGACCGCCGCGGCCGCGTCCTCGACCCCGAATCCTCGCCAACGCTCCTGCCGTCCACCGGGAACGGTGATCGGCGCGGTGTCGAGCGACTCCGGACCCGAGCCTCCCTCGATGCCTGACCCACCCGGCGCCTCGCTCTCGGTCCCGCCGCCCTCCACGGGACGACGATCGGAGTCGCCGCTCCCCGTCCGGTCGCGCCGGGGCAGCGGCAACGCGGGTGACGGCGTCGGGGCCGCATCGGGCGAGACGGCGTGCGCCGAGCCGGCACCCACCGCAACGAGACTCGAGGACTCGGGTTCGACGTCCCCTTCATCCGCGGCGGCGGTCGGCGACGGCGCGGACGCCCCTGCGGCGAGCCGCGCCGCGAGCGAGCCCGTGCGCCCGTACTTGCCCCACCCCATCACCGATGCCCAGACCACCGGCGCGAGAGCCGCGAGCCACGACAGCGCCGCCGGAGCGCGCAGCCTCATCTCGATGGTGCCCGAGCCGTGCACCCACAGACCCCAGCCCACGATCGTTCCCAGCAGCCCCGCCACCAGCCCCCCGATCAGCACGGCGCGCGCATCCACGGCGACATCCGCGAGCGCCGAGTCCGCGAGCAGGGATGCCAGGCCGCCAGCCCCCGAGCCCGCGGCGTCCGCGCCCTCGGTGCCCGCATCGGTCTCAGCGTCGGCGACCGCGAGCGCGATCCCCGCCGCCACGGCCACCAGGCCCGCCAGCCCCACGCTTCGCGCGATCGCCACGGGAGTGGCCGGCTGGTGCGCGGCCTTCGCCGCGGCGACCCAGCGCCACACCGGAATCCAGGCGCGTCCCGGTCGCTCGTCGAGCTTGCGCAGCAGCGACCCGAGCGCGAACGCCATCCACAGGTAGCTTGCGAGCATCGCCGTCAGCGCCACCGCGGCGACCATCAGCGCTTGGTCCGTCATCTCTGTCCTTCCTTCCGGTGGGCGCCACGAGAACGGCGCCCCGCCTCGCGGTGGCGTCCCGCGGTGTCGTGCTCGGGGGACCACGATCCGGGTCGCTGCCGCTCAGTTCCATCGGTGCGTCGCGGCGACGCCAGTCCTCGCCACGCCGAGCGCAGCGACACGCGCATCCTCAGCCGCCCCCACCATCCCGCAGCGCCCAGCCAGGCCGCGCGATCGGCGTCGACGAGTCGCCAGAATTCCTCGGCTTCTCCAGGGTCCGTGGCCGCGCCAGCGAAGGTGGCGCGGTCCGTGAGCTCCGCGATCCGCGCGCCGTTGTCTGTGCCGAACGCCGCAGCCGCCTCGGCCCGGGTGGCGACCGGGGGCGCCTCGTGGCCAGCGTCGAGAGCGTTGTCGAGGTACTCGTCCCACCCGCCGTGAACGGCCGCCTCGGGGTTCCCGCGCCTGCGCCTGCGGCGCCTTCCGGACTTCCACAGCAGGATCAGGAGGAAGGGCCCAAGGAGCGCCAGAGCGATGAGGGCGGCCGCCGCGCCGATGCGCACGGAAGGCAGCAGCCACAGCGAGAGGTCGTCGAAGGCCTCCTCGAAGCCGGGGTCGTCGTCTGAGGACCCGCGCTGCGACGACGGTGGCACGATGGCCTCCGCGCGCTCGGGATCGATGTCCGTCGCGTGCTCCGGGTCGGTCTCGGACGTCGTGTCCGGGGCAAGCGGCGCCTCGTGCTGGGGCGTGACGTCGGCGGCGATCCATCGGCCGTCGGCCCCCTGGACCTCCACCCACGCGGTGATGTTGCGGCCCTGGCACTCGCCGTCGGTGCACGGGGTCGTCGACGACAGTTCGGAATCGGCGGTCGTGAGGCGCGCTCCGAGCGCGACCCGCGACGGGAAGCCCAGCTCCGCAGCCACGAGCGCGGCCGCCGCGGCGAACTGCTCCTCGTCGCCCACGCCCGACACGAGGGACGGCTCTCCTGTTCCCTCCGCGATGTCCTCGCGCTCGAGCAGCTCGAGGAACAGCCGCTCGATGCGATCGTAGGAGTGCCCGGCCGCCGACGACGCGAAGACGTAGCCGTCGAGGTCCTCCTCCCACGCGTAGCGGCCACCGTCAGGGGCCGCGTCCAGCGCGTGGCTCAGGTATCCGCGCTCACGCAGCCGCGTCAGCAGCTCGTCGAGACCGCGGCCGTCGCGCGTCACCTCCTGCCGCGCCACCCACTCGGACAGCGCCGGGGGGATCAGCGACGCGTCGATCGTGGGTGCGGCGGGCGAGGAGCCCAGCGCCGCCAGGCCCGTCCCCGCGTCACGCACGTACCCGCGCACCGTGTACTGGTCGCCCGACACCACGCCGCCTCCAGCAGACTCGATGCCCGTCGCCGTCTCCGGCAGGTAGTAGAAGCCATCCACGAGCTGCGCGCGGCGCACGCCCTCGAAGTCGACGGAACCGAGCTCGCCGACCAGCGGCACCCAGATGCCTCCGCCCACGCCGATCATGATGGTCGCCTGGACCATCTGGGCGCCCTCGGCCGCGTCTATGACCGCCGGGACACGCTCGAACCTGACGGTCGGCTGGTCGGGGCCGGCGGACGCCGTGAAGGACTCGCCGTCGAAGTACGGCAGGGCGGCGATGCGCACCCGCTCGGGCGAGCCCTCCGTCACGTTCACCCGGAACAGCACCGCGTCGTAGGCGTCGTCCGAGTAGTACGTCCTCAGGGTCGCGAGCGGCGACACCGCGGAGGCCAGGGTGAGACGCGGGTCGACCACGGTGCGGGCCACCTCGCGCGATGTCTCCGCGGCGATCGGCCCGGCGATCAGCGCGGCCGTGCCGACGCCCAGCAGCAGCATCGCCGCCACCGCGACCGTGCCGCCCACGATCTGCAGGCTCTGCCGCCTGGCGAGCCGAGGCTGCTCCGTCGACCGGGCCCGCAGCCTCGCGGCGCGCCGCGTGTGGGCCGCGCGCCAGACGAACCATCCCAGCGTCAGCACGAAGGTCGCGAGTCCCACGGCGAGCTCGCGGCTCATGAACGTGCCTGCGGGGGCCCACGCCGGAGCCGCGGCCCGTGTGGCCGGCCCGAGCAGCACGGCCGTGAGCACCAGCAGGGCCACGCCGGGGGCGGCGAGCGGCCAGGCGCGGCGAGCGTGGACGGCGGCCCACGTGGTCATGGCGGTGCCGACGAGGAACAGCGCATAGATCGGCACCAGCGTGCCGCTGAAAGATCCGAGGGGCAGCGGGAGAGTGACGATGTCCTTCCACCCCGTCACCGGCCCGACCGCGAGCTCCACGAGTGCATCTGCCGCGGCGTCGGCGCTCACCAGCGCTCCCGGCACCACGAGGGTGAGACCGCCGGTCACGTAGACGATGAGCACGAGAACGGACACGACGAGCGGTCCCCTGCCCAGCCGCTCAGCCAGGACCGCCGCGGCCGCGCCGCCCAGCACGGCCACCGCCATCGCTGATAGATAGCGAACTGACTCATACACGGGGTAGAGCGCGAAGGCGGCGATCGCGGAGCCCGTCATCATGACGAGCGCGTTGATCAGCGTGAAGGTCCAGGTGGGCCGATCCTCGGGCCGGACAGGGCTCATGTCGCCCCCCGTGCCAGCAGCTGACGCAGGTCGTCGAGGATGCCCAGGCTCAGCACCCGCGTGCGCCCGAGCGCGTGCATCGACGGCTCGGACCGAGGATCGCACAGCACGGCGGCGACCGCGACGTCGCCCGGGAACGCGAGCGCGGAGGACTGCAGCTGGGCGAGCGTCTGCGCTGATCCCGTGACGAGGAACGCGAGCGAGGTCTCTCCCGAGGACTCGACGAGCATGCGGGTGAGCGTCGGGAGGGGCGCGACAGCCGATGCGGCCTCGACTCCCGCGAGGTCGTCGAGGAGCGCACGGGGCGAGGTCACGCGGAGCGAGGACAGCGAGCGGACGGACGCCTTGGCGAACTCCGGCACCTCGCCGCTGACGACCACCTCGACGTCACGACCGTCGCGGATCGCGCGCACGCCCAGCGACCCGACCGCGCTCACCGCCATCTCGAACTCGTCCGCCGAGGCGTACGAGGACTCCTCGAGGTCCAGCACGATCGAGATCGTCGACCGGCGGGTCTCCTCATACTGACGCACCATGAGCGTCCCGGTCTTCGCGGTCGACTTCCAGTGCACGCGGCGCTGCGCGTCGCCCCGCTGATACTCGCGGACTGCGTGGAACGAGATGTCCTCGTCGGTGAGGGTACGCGTGGCGCGCCCCTCGAGGTCGCGGATGAAGCCCAGCGACGTGCTCGGGATCGCGATCGTGACCGGGTGGATGTAGAGGGTGCGCACGTCCGCCCAGTGAAACTCGCGGCGCAGCAGCCGCAGAGGGTCGGCCCTGGAGGTGGTCGCCGGGCCCACGTCGATGATGCCGCGCCGGGGAGCGGGGATCACGATCGCCTCGCGATGCTGGTGCCCCCTGCGCAGCGTCGGCACGTGGAAGTCGATCAGGCCGGAGCCGACCGGGACGTCCACGCGCCCCGGAAGCGCGAGCCGGGCGGTCGGGTTGGCGACGATGATCTCGCCGTCGGCGTCGGTGCCCGCGACCACCGCCTCGTGGGCAAGCGTGAAGTCGACCTCGTACTGCTCCCGGCCGATGAGGAACGGCAGCGCGATCAGCAGCAGCACCAGTCCGGCCGCGGCGCCCATGAGCGCCTCTCCCCACCCGAATGCGAGCCCGAACACCAAGCCGGCGATCACCCAGATGACAGCCGTCCATCCGGCGGGCGTGACGATCGCCTGAGCCTCGTCCCAGACGCGCGCGACTGCCGCCGCAGTCGCGCGCCACGCATGCAGCGCCCACAGCCGGCGCGCGGCGCGGCGGCCACGGCGCTCGCCTGCGATCTGGGTGCGCGTCGTCGTCCCCACGCGGGTGGTGGTCACCCGCGTGTGGCCGGCGCGCGTGCGTCCCGCTCGGCCGTGATCGGCCCGCGTGACGCCTGTGGAGGCTTCTGTCACTCGAGATCCTTCTGCGTGGGCGGCGGGGTGTCGAGCAGCACCTGACCGATCACTGCGGTCGCGGTCACGCCGTCGAACTCGGCCTCCGGGTCGAGGATGAGGCGGTGCGCGAGCACCGGATCGGCCAGGGTCTTCACGTCGTCGGGCGTCACGTAGGTGCGGCCGTGCGCGAGCGCCCACGTGCGCGCCGTGCGCGCGAGCGCCATGGCTCCGCGCACGGACACCCCTAGCCGCACCTGGGTCGCGTTGCGGGTCGCGTCGATGATGCGGGCGACGTAGTCGAGGATGAGCGGGCTGGTGTGCACCTCGCGCGACAGGTCGGTCATGGACGCCACGGTCTCGAGCTCCACCACGGCCGGAACGGTGACGCGCGCGGGACGGCCGGCGTCGAGGATCTGGAGCGTGGATCCGTGGTCGGGGTAGCCCAGCGACGTGCGCATCAGGAAGCGGTCGAGCTGCGCCTCGGGCAGCGGGTAGGTGCCCGCCTGCTCGATGGGGTTCTGGGTGGCGACCACCATGAACGGCGCGCCCGTGCTGCGCGTGACGCCATCGACCGTGACGTGGCCCTCCTCCATCGCCTCGAGCAGCGCCGACTGCGTCTTGGGGCTCGCACGGTTGATCTCGTCCGCGAGCACGATGTTGGCGAAGATCGGCCCCGCATGGAACTCGAAAGTGCCCTTCTTCTGGTCGAACACCGTGATGCCGGTGACATCGCCCGGGAGCAGGTCCGGCGTGAACTGGATGCGCGTCGACGTGCCCTTCACCGACTGCGCGAGAGCGCGTGCCAGCGACGTCTTGCCCGTGCCGGGGACGTCCTCCACGAGCAGGTGCCCCTCGGACACGAGCGCCGTCAGCGCGAGCTCGACGACGTGCCGCTTGCCCAGCACGGCGCGCTCGAGGTTGTCCACGAGCTCGCGGAACGTGTCGGCATACCAGGTGGCCTGCTTGTCGGTGATGGTCATGTGCTCTCCTCAGTGAGGTCGTTCAACGCCCACGGGTGGCGTGTGCGGGCGGTCATGGTGACGGCGGGTCATCGTCGGACGGGGGCGGCTCAGGGGCCGGCGCAGGCGGGGTGGCGGCATTGATGCAGGTCAGGACAGGGAAGTTCACCGGGCCGATGCCCGTGAGGCTGCCGCCGAAGGCGACGCTCAGCTGCGCGTACGCCAGGTTCGTGTAGTCGGTTCCGGTGATCAGCTGGCTGTCGTAGTCGTACAGCGTGTAGGCGTAGTCGAGGTCCACGGCTGCGGGCGTGGTGGGCGCCGGGAGCGAAGCCGCACCACCGTCGAGCCGCTCGCACAGCGCGTACTGGACGCGCGGGGCGTACGCGGGGCTGCCCGCCGCCGGCGCCAGCTGGACGGCGGGGCCGCAGTAGGACGGCGTCACGGTGGCGCACCACTTGGCGTACACGGCGCTTGAAGCGTTGTGCTGCTGGGCGATCGGGAAGGACGTGGTCGAGGTCGTCGCGGTGGGCGATCCGACGAAGTAGCGGATCTCGTACCAGACCGCCGGCAGCCCCGTCAGCGCCTCGAACGTGGGCGCGGTGACGGTCGACAGCGGGACCCGGCAGGCCTGGTCGCCGTCGAGCTCGCACACGGTGCCCACCGAGTACGGAGCGGTCACCACAGGGGTGGGCGGCTGGGTGCGCGGCTGCAGGGTGACGTCCGCCCTCGTCTCGCCGAAGGATCCGGTGGCCGACGGCACGCGGCTGATCGCGCACACCGTCCTGACCTGCTGAGTCCAGGGGGTCAGCCCGGTGAACGTCACGTCAACGGGGCCGGCGCCCACGCCGGCCGTCTGGACGGTGCAGGTGTCGCCGTTCACCACGCCCACGTCGACCTGCGAGCCGGTGCCGCCGAGCCCGATCTCGACCCGGACGGTCGCGCTCGTGAGAGCGGGCTGCGCGTAGGTGATCGTCGACGTCGGGGTGACGGTCGGGCGTCCCACGCCGTTGCCCTGCAGCGAGACCGCGGCGCCGTTCGCCACGGCGCCGTCGACCGGCGGGAGGTCGTGCACGGTGACCGGCGTCAGCAGGATCTCCTGCGGGGTGTTCGACCCGAGCGCATAGCCGGCGACCGTCTGCACCCCGGTGCCGGTCACGGTGTGACGCAGCGGCTGGCCGGTGGCGCTCGTGATGACGACCTCGCGCGTGGTCGGATCCGACACGGTGAAGGTCAGGTCGACCTGCTTGCCCGCGCCCGTGGTCCTCGTGGGCGACGCGCTCGCGCCGGTGAGGACCGCCGGCGGCGCGTACGACCACGCCGTGGTGGACACTCCCGCGCGCGACTCGCCCACGGCGTTGAACGCGCGCGCCACGTACTGGCGCTGATCCCCGTTGACCGTGCCGGCGATCGCCGCGCAGAGACCCGCGGCGTCGCACGTGGCCACCTGGCGCGTGCCGTCGTAGATCGCGAAGCCGCTGAGGGCCGGGTACGCCGCCGCCGCCGGGCCGGGGGTCACCGCCAGGCCCACCGTTCCGTCGCCGAACGACACCTGCCGCACCTCCGAGGGGGCGGCGGGGAATCCCTGCAGGTCGACGAGGACCGAGCCCAGCCGGTCGCCGCCGCTGAGGCGGCCCTGGGCGTCGCGGACCACGAAGGAGGCCTCGCACACCGCGCCGGGGGTCTCGGCATTCCAGGTTGCCCGGATCGCCTGAGCATCGGTGATCGAGAACTCGACGGTCGGGCACGCGGCGGACGCCGAGACCGACACGAGCTCGAGCGGGACGTCCGGCAGCGGATTGACCTCGCCCGATCCGCCGATGACGCTCACGGTGCAGCCGGTCCCGGTCGCCTGAGAGCACGTCTGCGCGACGGTGGCACCCTTGGGCAGCTCCGACGGCGCGGGGCCCACCTCGAGGGTCAGCGACACGGGCGCGGTGTCGGGATCGGAACTCAGCGAGACGGTCACGGCGTCCGCGCCTCCCGGGATGGCCTCCCGCGAGCGCGCGCTGATCGTGAGCACGGTTCCTTCGCGCGACACGTCGAACATCGCGTCCCGGTACACCGCCTCGATCTGCACCGGTCGCGCGGCGGCTCCCGTGGGCCACGACACCATGCTCGTGAGGTTGAACGTCGTGGTGTCGCCGGGTGACAGCTCGATGGCCGCGCCGGTGAGGATCGGCTGCGGGATCTCGGCGATGATCGTGATCGGCACCGGGAGCACCGTCGGGTCGTCCTCGCCGTCGATGAGGACCGGCACCAGGCACGTGTCGGTGTAGGGCGCCCCCTGGCCCGCGCTGTAGCGCACCGACGTCCCCGCGATGTACCGGCACGAGCCCTCGGCGCGCGAGCCCGAAGCAGCGACCCCGTCGGGGTCGATCGCCACCTCGACGCCCTCGGGCAGCGCGATCAGGTTGAGCAGGTCAAAGGTCACCGAGGCTCCCTCGTCCACCTGGACGGGCTCGAACGTGTCCTTGAGAGCGACGCGGATCTCCTGCTCGCCGGGCACCTTGAGGAACCCGTACGACGTGACCTCCTCGCCGGCGAAATTGACGCCGTCGACCTGAAAGGGGATGAGCCGTCCGTCCTCCGGGAGAGGTCCCGAGATGCTGCGTCCGTCGACGTCGAGGTCTGCCTGCGAGCCCCACAGCGACAGCGTCAGGTCATCGGCGTCTCCCGCGCCCCAGGACACCTTGTCCGTGAGCACGTCGACGCCCGACACGAACGTCTCGCGGGTCTCTGCCGTGAGCACGGTGTCCGCCACGATCGGGACGTCGGCGACGGGCTCGCGGACGGCCTTGACGATGATGCGGCCGATCGCGGTCGAGCCAGCGGAGTTCCGCACGGTGTAGAGGTACGACGAAGTGCCCGGCTCCTCGCCCACGCTCATCTCGACGAGCTCCTCGGTCAGTCCCAGGATCCGGCCCTCGAGCGCGGCGTACTCGACGGAGTCGGGCGTCGCGTCGGGTCGCACGTCGACGAGCTCGAGCTCGCCGCCGGCGAGGTCGATGTCGTTCGCGACTGGGCTGATGCGCACGCGGCGGTCCTCGCCCACCTGCGCCTGGACATAGTCGGAGTAGGCGACCGGACGCGGGTCCACATCCGCGGCGAGCACGCCGACCGCGGCCGTGCCGAGGGCCGTCTGCCCGCGCGCATCCTCGACCGCGTACGTGAAGGACACCTGGCCGGAGAAGCCGGGATCCGCGGTGTAGAGAATCGACTGACCGTCGGGAGCGACGGTCGCGGAGCCCGATGCCGGCTGGGTCTCGACGCGCCGCAGCGTGACCGTGTCGCCGTCGGGGTCGATGCCGGTGCCCACGAATGGCAGGCGCACGGTCTCGCCCGACGCGACGCGCCCGCGCAGGCTGCCGGGCGTGGGCGGCTGGTTGGTGTCGGAGGCGAGCACCGTAACCACCACGCGCGCTGAGTCCAGCTGCGTCGGATACCCGAGCACATACGCGGAGTAGGAGATCTCGTAGAGGCCGGGCGTCTGCGGCGCCAGGTACCTGATCCGCGAGCCCGCAGGGAACGCGAGGCCGGCGGCCGCATCGGCCACCACCGAGCCCGCGTCCAGGGCGACCACGTTGCCCGCCGGACCCACGTCGTTCGCGAGCACCTCGATGTCGGCCTGCGTGCCCACGCGGACCGTGATCGCGTCGTCGACGGCGAGCGGAGTCGCCGGCGACTCCGAGCCCAGCAGGATCACGGTGATCTCGCCTCGCACCCGCGCCTGCTCGCGCCCGGAGCCGTCGGACACCTCGAACGAGACCACGCCGAGCGTGCCGGGCTGGCCATCGGGGGTGTCGCCGCTCAGGCGCAGCGCACTGTGACCGACGATGTCGGCGGAGAGCTGGGCGCCCTCCTCGGGGTCGACGAGCAGATCGCTCACCAGCAGCACGTGCCCGCTCGGGTTGGTCACCGCGGCGAGCACGTCGACCGTGGCGTCCTCGCGCGCCCGCACGAATGCCGTCAGCGGCACCGTCGATAGACGCTCGTCCTCCGGGTCGATCACCGTGATGCGCGCGACGGCTCGGGTCTCGGCCACGCCGTCGGACACGGCGAAGTCGACCAGGTACGACCCCGCCGTCGCCGCCGTGAACGTGAAGCCGACCAGGCCCTCGGCCACCGCGACCGCGGCGGATTCGTCCAGGCCCATCGAGGCCTCGGTCACGGTCAGCGGGCCGCGAGCGCCCATGACCTGGCCCGCGACGTCCACCGTCGCGGTCACGCCGGCCGTCGCGGTCACCGCGACGTCCTCGACGCGCAGCTGCGGATCCGCGAGGACCGAGACCGACAGTCCGCGCGACGCGGTTGCGCCGTAGGCGTCAGCGACCGTCACGTCGACCGGGACCGTGCCCGCCGCGGTCGCGTTGGCGTTGGTGTGCTGGAAGAACACCTGCCCCTCGGGCGACGCCGCGACCACGCCGCTGGTCGCCGCGGTCGTCGCGGACTGCAGGTAGATGGGATCGCCCTCCGGGTCGACCCAGCCCGACAGAACGTCGACGGACACGGTGCCGCCGGGCGACACCTGCGGGCTCGGCCAGCGCATCGCGCAGTCCTCGACGCCGCACCACACCGGAGCGCTGTTGACGTCCGGGGGCTGCACTGTGAGCGTCACGACCGCCTCGCGAGACAGCAGGCCGTCGTCCGCGGTGCCGTCGCTGATGGCGTAGCGGAACGTGGCCGTGCCGACCGCATCGGCGGCGACGTCCACGACGATCGCCTGGCCGTCGTCGCCCACCGCGACCGTGCCGAACTCCGGCGGGAGGCCCTCGACGGTGTCGGGCGCGACCGTCAGCACGTCGGCATTCGCGTCGACGTCGTTGAGCAGGACGGGAAGCAGCACCTGGCGGCCCGCGCGCACGCCGAAGTCGTCGTCCCGCGCGACCGGGGCGCGCGGCTCGGTGACCTGCGTCGCCACCTCCTGGTCCGCATCGGACTGCGCGGTGTCCTCGCTCGCGACCCAGGCCTGGGACGAGCGCACCAGCTCACCCGAGGGCACCGACCACACCCAGCCGGAGCGCGACTCGTTGAGCACCAGGCGCGAGCCATTGCTGCGCAGGACCGGAGCGCGGCGCTCGGCGAGCGTGCCGTCGGCGTAGTCGAGAGCGCTGGTCGCGCCGGTGGACATCCACAGCGTTCCCGGACCGGTGCCCGCGGGCAGCCACGCGGCGACCACGTCGCCCGTGCCGGGCATCGGCACTGGCTGCGCGGGCTGGCCCAGGGACAGCTCCGTCGAGCCCTGGACGCGGGACGCCGCGGCGCCGTCGAGCGGAACCGAGATCGCCCCGAACTCGTCGGCGATCACGATCGCCGTCGTCGAGGAGGTGGCCGCCTGCAGCCGGGCGCCCGTGACGGAGCCCGTCGCGACCGGTTCGAGCGCGCCCGCGAGCCACACGAGACCCGTCTCCGGCTCGAGCACCGCCCAGGTCTCGCCCGCCCAGGTGACCTGCGCATCGGCCGCATCGGGCCCGTCGGGCACCGCGACCACGTCGAGGGACTCGCCCCCGGCCTGCGAGACCAGCACCGCCTGGCGCTCGGGCGAATACGCCACCACCCTGCCGTCGTCGCTAACGGACACCGCGACCGCGCGAAACTGCGGGCGATCCTCGTCCTCCGCGACCTCCACCGCCTCGTACGGATCGATGACTCGCGGCGCGGCGGCCGAACCGTCCGAGACCTGACCCAGATAGACCTCGCCCGCCGTGGTGAGGTACGCCACCCAGTCGCCGCTGCTGACCACGGCGTCGGTGCCGGCCGGGGTCGCCGTCCTGGTCTCCGCCGCGCCGTCGATGTCCTCCGGGAGGGCGGCATCCACCGTCGTGACGGAGCCCAGGCTGTCCGAGTAGACCAGCAGCCTGTCGCTCGCCTGCACGATCTCCGTCGGAGAGGCCACGGTCTTCACGGTGTCGAGCTCCGACACGAGGGTGTTGACGCGGGCGAAGCGCTGGCCGGTGGCGGTCTGCAGCGCCCACACGGAGGGATCCTCGGCCTGGACCTCGCGCTCGTCGAAGCCCGGTGCGAGCGCCGCGCCCACGACGAGCGCGACGAGACCGGCGGCGATGGTGCCGCGCCACACCCAGCGACGCCGTGCCGCAGGCGACCGGCGTGCGCCGGCGTCCGACGCGTTCACGTCCTACCGACCCACCATGAAGACGATGGTCGCGAGGACCCCCAGCGCCGATGCCCCGGCCACGACCGCGGCGATCGCGATGCCTCGGCCCACGCGCGTCGCCTCGGCCTCGTGTCGCGTGCGGGTGCCCGTGTGGGTGCCGCCCCGGGCGCCGGTCTGCGTGCCGCCACGGTCGGCGCCGCGCACCCGGCGCGACTCGATGGGCACCGTCGAGCGCACAGGGGTGCGGCCGGGAGTCGCGACGACCTGGTCATCGGCCGCGGAGACCGTCGCCTGCGCCCACTCGTCCGTCGGGACGTCGAGCGGCGTGACCGGCAGTCCCAGCTCCTGCTCGACCGACTGCAGCGCCTGACCCAGGGCCAGCGCGCTCGGGTGCCGGTCGGCCGGCATGCGCTTGAGCCCGTCCGCGAGCGCGTTCTCGAGGCTCTCCGGGACGTCGTCGCGTCCGGTCGGCGTGTACCGCGCCTTCACGATGCGGGCGCGCATCTGCGCCTCGTCGCCGCGACGGCCGTCCGGGCCGTCGAACGGCGCGCGCTGGGCGAGCAGCGTGTAGATCGTGGCGGCGAGCGACCACACCTCGGTCGCGACGGTGCCGGAGGTCTTGCGCTCCACCACCTCGGGCGCGCTCCACGGCGGCGACATCGCGATCGAGTCGTCCTCGCCCTCGGCGAGCGCGGTCGCGACGCCGAAGTCCGACAGCACCGGCTGGCCGAAGGACGTGACCAGGATGTTCGACGGCTTGATGTCGCGGTGCAGCATCCCAGCGCGGTGAGCGGCCTCGACCGCAGCCGAGATCCGGATGCCGATCGACAGCACCTCGCGGACCGAGACCTTCTCATTGCGGTAGCGGTTCGTCAGCGACGCCGGGCAGTACTCGGTGACGATGAAGGGGCGCCCGTCGGAGGAGACCGATGCCTGGTAGACCGTGAGGATCGCCGGGTGCGCGCTGAGGCTGGCCATGATGTCCGCCTCCGCGGCGAGGGCCCGCACTCCGGCCTGATCCTCGATGCGGCTGAGCAGCACCTTGACGGCGACCAGGCGGCGCGGCATCTCCTGCTGGAACAGGAAGACGTCCGAGAATCCCCCGGATCCGAGCGGGCGCACGTAGGTATAGCCCGCGAGCACGGGCGGGCTCAACGCTTGCCGACGGGCCACGGATCCTCCCGCATCACCTCGTGCCACCGCATGTGGAGCCCCTGGACTTCGAGGGTGTGGGGCCCCTGGAACTCATGCGACTCTACTTGACAGCAGGGGGCCTACCAAGGAACCGGGCCGCTGCTGTGAATTTGTCCACGGCAGCCGTTATCGGCGTACTTGCGAGGTTCGCGCGTCCGCGCGACCCGAGTCAGTCCTCGTACTCCTCGATGGGCGGGCACGCGCACACCAGGTTGCGGTCGCCGTAGACGTTGTCGATGCGCGACACCGGCGGCCAGTACTTGTCCTGGCGCAGGCCCGCCACGGGGAAAGCGGCCTGCTCGCGCGGATACGCGCGGTCCCAGCCGTCGGCGACCACCGCATCGGCCGTGTGCGGCGCCCGGCGCAACACCGAATCCTCGGCGGCCACCTCGCCGCGCTCGACCGCCGCGATCTCTTCGCGGATGACCAGCATGGCCTCGACGAAGCGGTCGATCTCCGCGAGATCCTCGGACTCGGTGGGCTCGACCATCAGCGTTCCCGCGACCGGGAAGGACATCGTCGGGGCGTGGATGCCGAAGTCGATGAGGCGCTTCGCGATGTCCTCTGCGGTGATGCCGGTGGCCTTGGCGAGCGGGCGGACGTCGAGAATGCACTCGTGCGCCACCAGCCCGTTGGGCCCGCGGTACAGCACCGGGAAGGCGTCGCCGAGTCGCGCGGCCACGTAGTTCGCGGCGAGCACCGCGGTCTCGGTGGCGCGGCTCAGGCCTTCGTGGCCCATGAGCGCGATGTACGCCCAGGTGATGGGCAGGATGCCCGCCGAGCCGAACGGCGCCGCGCTCACCGGCGCGCCGTGACGGCGCAGCTCCGCGGGGCGCTGGATGGTCTGGCGCAGCGCGGGCAGGTACGGCACCAGGTGCTCCGCGACCGCGACCGGGCCCACGCCAGGACCGCCGCCGCCGTGGGGGATGCAGAACGTCTTGTGGAGGTTGAGGTGGCTCACGTCGCCGCCGAAGTGGCCCGGCTTGGCGATGCCCACCAGCGCGTTGAGGTTGGCGCCGTCGATGAAGACCTGGCCGCCGGCCTCGTGCACCGCGGCGCACACGTCGCCCACGTGCTCCTCGTATACGCCGTGCGTCGAGGGGTAGGTGATCATCATCGCGGCGATGCGGCCCTCGTGAGCCGCGAGCTTGGCGTTGAGGTCCTCAAGGTCGACCTCGCCATTCTCGGCCGTCGCGACCACCACCACGCGCAGTCCCGCGAGGACCGCGGAGGCGGCGTTGGTGCCGTGGGCCGATGCGGGGATCAGGCACACGTTGCGCTCGGCTTGTCCGTTGTCGCGGTGGTAGGCGCGGATCGCGAGCAGGCCCGCGTACTCGCCCTGGGCGCCCGAGTTGGGCTGCACGGACACGGCCGCGTAGCCCGTGATGTCGGCGAGCCAGCCCTCGAGCTGCGCGATCATGTCGCGGTAGCCGGCGGTCTGGTCGCTCGGCGCGAAGGGGTGGATGCGGGCGAACCCGGGCCACGAGATGGGTGCCATCTCGACGGCCGCATTGAGCTTCATGGTGCACGAGCCCAGCGGAATCATGGTGCGATCGAGCGCGAGGTCGCGGTCCGCGAGCTTGCGCATGTAGCGCATGAGCGACGTCTCCGAGCGGTGCTCGTGGAAGATCGGGTGGGCGAGGTACTCGCTCGTGCGGCGCTGCGAGCGCGGGATCGCCACCCGGGGTGCGGTGTAGACGGCGTGACGCTTGACCGCGGTGACGGCCTCGACGAGATCGTCGAGGATCTCGAGGCTCGTGACCTCGTCGCACGCCACCGCCACGTTGTCGTCGTCCACGCGGCGCAGGTTGATGCCCGCGGCGGCGGCGCGCGCGATGACCGAGTCCGCACCTCCAGGAACCTCGGCCACGACGGTGTCGAAGAAGTGCTCGTGCTTGACGCGCACGCCGGCCGCACCCAGCGCATCGGCCAGCGTCACGGCCGTCGCGTGGACCTGCTGTGCGATCGCTCGCAGACCGTCGGGGCCGTGGTGGATCGCGTAGAAGCCGGCGACGATCGCGAGCAGCGCCTGCGCGGTGCAGATGTTCGACGTGGCGCGGTCGCGGCGGATGTGCTGCTCGCGGGTCTGCAGCGCGAGGCGGTACGCCGTGCGGCCGTCGACGTCGACGCTCGCTCCCACCAGGCGACCGGGCAGCTGGCGCTCGAGGCCCTCGCGCACGGACATGAAGCCGGCGTGGGGACCACCGAAGAACAGCGGGACGCCGAAGCGCTGGGCCGACCCCACCGCGATGTCCGCCTCGAGCTCGCCCGGCGCCTTGATCATCGTGAGCGCGAGCAGGTCGCACGCGATCGTGACGAGCGCGCCCACCGCCTTGGCGGACTCGATCAGGGGCTCGGGCTCGCGCAGGACGCCCGTGACGCCGGGCTGCTGGATGACCAGGCCGATGAGATCCTCGGGGGCCTCCCACGCCTTGCCCAGGTCGTGGACCTCGAGCCTCAGCCCGATCGCCTCGGCGTGCGCGGAGACCACCGCGACGGTCTGCGGCAGGCACTCCGAGTCGAGCACTACGACGCCCTCGTCCTTGCCCTTGACGGCGCGGCGCATGAGGAGGACGGCCTCCGCAACCGCGGTGGCCTCGTCGAGCAGGCTGGCGCCCGCGACGGGCAGGGCCGTGAGGTCGGACACCATGGTCTGGAAGTTCAGCAGCGCCTCGAGCCGGCCCTGGGAGATCTCCGCCTGGTACGGCGTGTAGGCGGTGTACCAGGCAGGGTTCTCGAGGATGTTCCGGCGGATCACCATGGGCGTGATGGTGTCGAAGTAGCCCTGGCCGATCATCTGGATGTGGACCTGGTTGCGCTGGGCGAACGACTGCAGCGCGTTGAGCGTGCCGTTCTCGGTCAGCGGGTCCGGCAGCACCAGGACGTCGTCCTGCCGGATCGACTCCGGGACTGCGGCCTCCGCGAGCGTCGCCAGGGACGGGTATCCCACGGCGTCCAGCATGGTCGCGATGGCGGTCTCGTCGGGTCCGATGTGCCGGTCAGCGAAGGAGGTCACTGGCCCATTGTGTCGCAAACACCCTGGACGCGACAGGCAGGCACGCGGGCACCGCTGTTGGGCGGCGCCGTTGAGCCCGCTTCTACCGGTTCTGCACACACCTGGGGCTCGTGCGCCCGCTGAGAAGGGTGCGACGCACCACACGTCCCGCCTTCACCACCGGTCCCACCCGTGTGCAGAACCGGTAAGGGTGGGGGTGTCGGTGGGCACGGCGGGCCGATGCGGTCGTCGCGTGGGCGCCCGGACGTGCGCCCCGTACGCTGTGGCCATGGCCGAATGGGATCCGAACAGCGGCAAGGTGCGCCCCCGGTGGGAGGTCAGCTTCAGCCCGTGGTGGGTGTTCGTGGGCTGCGTGATCGCCGGCGTCATCTGCGCGGCGCTCGTGTTCTTCACCGTGCTGCTGGGATCCGAGGGCGCGGGACCGACCGAGGGAACCCTGTTCGAGAGCGGGATCGCGCTGCTGGGACTGATCGTGGCGGTGTTCATCCTGGTGGGACCGGTCCTCGCGTGGGGGCTGGGATTCCTGCTTCGCGCCAACCCCAACACCAACGTCCACGTGCTCGCGTTCGCGGCCCTGGGCCTCGCCGTGGGCTTCATGCTCGGCAACCTTGTGGGGGCGGGAGCGCTGATCGCACCCGCCGCCGGCGTGGGCGCCGGGGTGGG
>NZ_CAJXJX010000021.1 GCF_913055775.1 uncultured Demequina sp.
CATGTGCTCGACGGACGGGCTGTACCACGCATCCGGGGCGCTCGAGCGGCCGGGCGTGATGGTCACGGCCTCGCACAACCCCGCCGAGTACAACGGCATGAAGATGTGCCGCAGGCTGGCGCGTGCGGTGGGCGAGAACTCGGGCCTCGCGGACGTGCGCGAGACGGCCGCGGACTACCTGGCCGACGGCATTCCCGTCGCCGATGCGCGCGGAGGCCTCACCGAGCGCGACATGCTGGCCGAGTACGGCGCGTTCCTGCGGTCGCTCGTGGACCTGTCGCGGATCCGGCCCCTCAAGGTGGTCGTGGACGCGGCCAACGCGATGTCCGGGTACACCGTCCCCGCTGTGCTGGGCACCGAGGCCGGGCTCCCGGAGTTGCCGCTCGAGATCGTCCCCCTGTACTTCGAGCTTGACGGCTCCTTCCCCAACCACGAGGCGAACCCCCTCGACACCGCGAACCTGGTCGACCTGCAGGCTGCCGTGCGCGAGCACGGAGCGGACATCGGCCTGGCGTTCGACGGCGACGCGGACCGGTGCTTCGCGGTCGACGAGCGCGGCGAGGTGGTGCCGGCCTCGGCCATCACGGCGCTCGTGGGCCTGCGCGAGACTGCGCGGGAGCTCGCCGAAGGCAACGAGCCCACGGTGATCCACAACCTCATCTCGTCGCGAGCGGTCCCCGAGCAGCTCTCTGCCGCAGGCGCGACGCCGGTGCGCTCGCGGGTGGGCCACAGCTACATCAAGGCGGAGATGGCGCGACTGAACGCGGTGTTCGGCGGCGAGCACTCTGCACACTTCTACTTCCGTGACTTCTTCTTCGCGGACTCGGGGATGCTGGCGGCCATGCACGTGCTCGCGGCGCTCGGCACCCAGGACGGGACGCTGTCCGAGCTCCTCGCGTCCCACACCCCGTACGCGGCATCCGGCGAGATCAACTCGACCGTCGCGGACGTCCCGGCGGCGCTCGAGAGGGGGCGCGCCACGTTTGGCGCCGAGGACGTCCTGGTCGACGACTTCGATGGACTCACCTTCGATCACTGGGGTGCGGAACCCCGCTGGTGGTTCAATGTCAGGCCGTCGAACACCGAGCCGCTGCTGCGGCTCAACGTCGAGGCGGCGTCGGGCGCCGAGCTGGAGCGCGTGCGGGACGCCGTGCTCGCGGTGATTCGCGAGGGCTGACGTGTCCACCGAGGGCGGCACCAAGGCGATCATCGCCGCGCTGAGCGCCAACCTGGGCATCGGCGTCACCAAGTTCCTCGCATGGGGGCTGACCGGCGCCTCGTCGATGCTCGCGGAGGCGATCCACTCGGTCGCCGACTCGGGCAATCAGGTGCTGCTGCTGGTGGGCGGCAAGCGCGCGCGCCGCGAGGCCGATGACACCCACCCGTTCGGGTACTCGCGCAACCGCTACTACTACGCGTTCCTGGTGGCGGTCGTGCTGTTCACCCTCGGCGGCCTCTTCGCCCTCTACGAGGCGTGGCACAAGTGGCAGCACCCCGAGCCCATCGAATCGTGGCAGTGGGTGCCGATCGCTGTGCTTCTCGCGGCGATGGCGATGGAAGGCGCGTCGCTGCGCACCGCGGTCCGCGAGTCCAACAAGGTCCGTGGCTCGGTGGGGTGGTTCTCCTTCATTCGGCGCTCGCGCTCGCCTGAACTGCCGGTCGTGCTCCTGGAGGACTTCGGCGCGCTGGTGGGGCTCGTGTTCGCGCTGTTCGGCGTCTCGATGACGCTCGTGACCGGCAATGGACTGTGGGACGCGGCGGGCACCGCGATGATCGGCCTGCTGCTGGTGGTGATCGCCGTGGTGCTCGCCCGCGAGACCCAGTCCATGCTCATGGGCGAGTCGGTCACCCCCGAAGACCTGGCACTCATCCGCGGCGCCTTCGCCGCATCGGCCCTCACCGATGTCATCCACCTGCGCACGATGCACCTGGGTCCCGACGACGTCCTGATCGCGGCTAAGGTGGGCGTCGCGCCCGGAGCCGGGATCGAGGATCTGGCGCGGCACATCGACGAGGCCGAGCGGCTGATCCGCGCCGATGTCCCTGCCGCCCGGCTGATCTTCATCGAACCCGACCTTCGTCGCATCGCCGACGCCACCGCATCGGCCCCTCAGGCCCCTGCGGCGGCCGACACCACCGAGGAGCCCCCGCAGTGACCCATCCCGCCGCCGATCACCTGGTCGCCGATCTCGCCCTCGCCGAGTCCGGCCGTCACCAGATCCGTCTCGCCGAGCAGGAGATGCCCGGCCTCATGAGGCTGCGCGAGCGCTACGGCGACGAGCAGCCGCTGCGGGGCGCGCGCATCGCCGGTTCGCTCCACATGACCACCCAGACCGCCGTGCTCATCGAGACGCTCACTGCGCTCGGTGCCGAGGTTCGCTGGGCGTCGTGCAACATCTTCTCGACCCAGGACGATGCCGCCGCGGCCGTCGTGGTGGGGCCGGGCACCTACCCCGCGCCCGCTGGGGTTCCGGGGTTCGCCGTCAAGGGCGAGACCATCCGCGAGTACTGGGAGTACACGGACCAGATCCTCACGTGGGCCGGCCACGACGGCCCCACGATCATCCTCGACGACGGCGGCGATGCCACGCTGCTGGTGCACGAGGGCGTGCGCTTCGAGGCGGCGGGCGAGGTGCCCACGCCGCTCGAGGAGGAGGACCCGGCCTACAACGCCGAGGTCGAGGGCATGCGCGCCGTCATCCGCCGCTCGCTCGCCGCGGACCCGACGCGGTTCACGCGCATGGCGGCCGGCATCGTCGGGGTCTCGGAGGAGACCACGACGGGCGTCCACCGCCTGGACCAGATGCACGCGCGCGGCGAGCTGCTGTTCCCCGCGATCAACGTCAACGACTCGGTCACGAAGTCGAAGTTCGACAATCGGTACGGCATCCGCCACTCCCTGCCGGACGGGATCAACCGCGCCACGGACGTGCTCATGGGCGGCAAGGTCGCGTTCGTCGCTGGCTACGGCGACGTGGGCAAGGGTGCCGCGGAGGCGCTCCGCGGGCAGGGCGCGCGTGTGGTCGTGTCCGAGGTCGACCCCATCTGCGCGCTCCAGGCCGCGATGGACGGCTACGAAGTGGCCCGCATCGAGGACGTCGTCGACCGCGCCGACTTCTTCATCACGACGACGGGCAACAAGGACATCATCCGCGTCGAGCACATGGCCGCGATGAAGGACAAGGCCGTGGTGGGCAACGTGGGCCACTTCGACAACGAGATCGACATGGCGGGCCTGGCGCGCTCGGGTGCCAAGCACCAGCCCATCAAGCCGCAGGTGGACGAGTGGACCTTCGCGGACGGGCATTCGGTGATCATCCTGAGCGAGGGGCGGCTGCTGAACCTCGGCAACGCGACGGGCCACCCGTCCTTCGTGATGTCGACGTCCTTCGCGAACCAGGTGCTCGCGCAGATCGAGCTGTGGGGCAACCTGTCCGCGTACCCGCTCGGGGTGCACCGGCTGCCCAAGGTCCTTGACGAGGAGGTCGCCCGGTACCACCTCGACGCGCTGGGGGTGCGGCTCACCGAGCTCTCCAGTGAGCAGGCTGACTACCTGGGAATCCCGCAGCAGGGACCGTTCAAGCCGGAGCACTACCGCTACTGAGCCGCCCGCGCGGCGGTGCATTCTCGCTCGCCTCTCGCCCTAGCCGAGCGACATGGGCCCGATTCGCTCGCCTCAGGCGCTAGGCGAGCGGAAATCTACCGCGGGGAGCGGTGCGGAGGGCCGATGCGGTGGCCGGGTCAGTCGGCAGCGTCGGCGATGCCGTAGGGCAGGAGATCGAGCCGCGTCGCCTCGGAGGCCGCTCGCGCACCCCTGCGCTCCTCGATCTGCCACTCGCGCCGTCCGCGCTCCACGAGGACCGCGGCGATCAGCAGCTCGGGATGCACAGGCTCCGGCGGCGGCGGGGACACGTAGTGTGAGATGCGCGCGCCGAGATCGGTGCCCAGGCGCGCTCGGGAGTCGGGGCGCAGGCTCGCCGCGCGGGCGAGGAACATCCGGCAGGTGAGCGCCAGGCCGTCAGGGAGGCGCGCGATGTCCGTGGTCGGCGCCCATGCCGCGAGCTGCGGCGGCATGACGAGCGGCGGGAGGCTGCGGCGGGACCCGCGCACGCGCATCGCGTAGGTGCCGGCGAGAATGTCGCCCAGGCGCTTGGCGCGCGCGCTCAGCACGGACACCGTCATCGCCATCAGCCCGAACGTGAGGAAGAACTCCACCAGCCCCACGAGAGCGCGGGTGAAGGCGTGGCGGAACGACACGGGGCCGCCGTCGTCCCGCACGATGCGCAGCCCGCATGCGAGCCGTCCCACCGACCGCCCGCGGCTCAGGGTCTCCACGACCGCCGGCACCACGATGAGCATGGCGGCGACGGACCCGATGGCGACGGCGCGCTGGATCGCGCCGTTGGCGAGAAGGGTCGCGGAGGTGAGCCAGACCAGAAGCACCAGCGCTGGGACGCCGTAGACCACGAGGTCGATGAGGCCCGAGAGCATGCGGTTCGTGACCGCCGCCGCGCCGGTGCTGAGCGCGACGCCCTCGCCCGTGAGGATCTCGTCCTCGACCGCATCCATGGCTCTCCCGTCCGGCAGGGTCCTCCGGCCTGCGTCGCTCCTATGGCATCGTAGCCGCGTGGACATCGATGCTTTCTCCTCGGCGCGCGCCGCCCGCTGGGCCCGTCTCGAGAGCCTGTCGAAGCAGCGCCGGCTCACGGGCAAGGAGGCCGACGAGCTCACCAGGCTCTACCAGTCCGCCTCCGGAGACCTCTCCGCCCTGCGCTCGGCCGCTCCCGAGCCGGGCCTCATCACGCGACTGTCGATCACCCTCGCGAACGCGCGCGTGTGGCTCACGGGCGCGCACGAGGTGTCGACCCGAGGCGTCCGGGACTACCTGACGCTCGGGCTCGCCGCGGCCTTCTATCGCGTGCGGTGGTGGGGCGTGGCGGTGTTTCTCGCGGTGGCCGTCCTGGGTGGCGTCAGCGCCTGGTGGACCGTGACCCACCCCGAGTCGCTCGCCCTGATCGGCTCGCCGGAGGAGCGCGCTGCGATCGCTCAGTACGAGTTCGAGAACTACTACTACGAGTACGACTCTGCGTCGTTCGCGGCATCGGTGTGGACCAACAACGGATTCATCGCCCTGCAGTGCATCGCTTTGGGCATCACGGGGATCTTCCCCCTGATCCTCATGTACAACACCGTGATCCAGCTGGGCGTCGCCGCGGCCGTGATGACTGAGGCGGGGCTGCTCGATATCTTCTTCCAGTTGATCATCCCCCACGGCCTGCTCGAGCTCAGCGCCGTGTTCGTCGCGGCCGGTGCCGGGCTCCGGCTCTTCTGGGTGATGCTCGTGCCGGGCGCTCGCTCGCGCGGCGAGGCGCTCGCCGAGGAGGGGCGCATCACGGTGTCCGTGGGCCTGGGCCTCGTGGGGGTGCTGCTCCTGTCGGGACTCATCGAAGGCTTCGTCACGGGATCGGACCTCCTGTGGCCCGTCAAGATCGGGATCGGCGCGCTCGCGTTCCTCGCGTTCTGGATGTACGTGTTCGTCGTGGGTCGCTACGCCGTCGCCGCGCGCGTCACCGGCGACTCCGACGGCGACTTCGCGACGGATCGCGCCGCCGTCTCAGGCTGACGCGACACGCGCGGTTCAGAGCCGGCCGGAGGCCTTGAGCGCCAGGTAGCGATCCGCGACCGCGGGCGCGATCTCGTCCGGCGTCGCATGCACCACGTCCGCGCCGAGTTCGCGCACGCGGGTGGCCACGGCATCCTGCTCGAGTGCCGTGCGCGCGGCCGCCGCGGCAGCGTAGTGGTCGTGGACGTCCTCGCGCCCCGCCTCGAGGACGGCCAGTTCCGGATCGTCCACCGACGCGACGACCACCGCGTGCTTGGAGGCGATCGCCGCGACGGCGTCGAGGATGCCGCCGTCGACGGCAGATGAGTCGAGGGTGGTGAGCAGCACGACTAGCGCGCGCTGCGACATGCGGTTCTGCACGAGCCGCGCCACCGCCGGCCAGTCGGGCTCGACGAGAGCCGGCTCCACCGAGGCCAGCGCGTCCGCGAGCGCGGGCATGACCGCCGGGCCGCCCGTGCCCAGCGCGCGGGCGCGCTCCACGCGGTCGAACGCGCTCACCTGGACTCGATCGCCAGCCTTCGTGGCGAGCGCCGTGAGCAGGAGCGTCGCCTCGATCGACGCGTCGAGTCGTGGCGCGTCGCCCACGCGCGCGGCTGACAGACGCGAGGTGTCGAGCACGATCATCACGCGGCGGTCGCGTTCGGGTCGGTAGGTCTTCACCAGCACATCCGCGCGCCGTGCGGACGCCCGCCAGTCGATCGCGCGCACGTCGTCGCCGATCACGTACGAGCGCAGCGAGTCGAACTCCGATCCGGCGCCCTTCAGCTGCACCGCGGTCTGTCCGTCGATCTCGCGCAGACGTGCGAGGCGCGAGGGAAGGTGGCGCCGCGAGGCGAACTCGGGCAACACCCGGAGCACCCCGGGGGCTTCGACCGAACGCTGCCGTCCCGCAAGCCGCAGCGGGCCCTCGAGTCGCAGTGTGACGAGATCCGCCGCTCGGTCCCCACGCCGCGTGGGCGTCATGGGTGTCCGCAGCCGCGCGGTCTCGCCGGGGGCGATGCTCATGCGGTGCCGCTCCCCGCGAGTGCCTGCCGACGGCTGCCAGGCGTCCCTGACCGCCCCGCGTGCGCGGCGCCGTCCTAGGTTCGCGACCTCGAGGACAGTGGTGGTCGACTCGCTCAGCCGGACGGCCTTCGGCACCACGCGACGGACGCCCATCCCGGTGGGACGGGGCGCCATGAGGGCATCGAGGCACGCGAGCAGGACCGTGCCGAGCACCCACAGCCATGCGAACGTGCGCTCGTGCAGGAACGCCGCCGGCACGGCTCCCGCTGCGGCGAGCGCCGCCGTCCACCCCGTGATGTACATCAGCTCAGCGCGGTACGGGCACGGACGCGAGCACGGACTGCAGGACGGCGGCGACGGTGACGCCCTCGAGCTCCGCCTCGGCTCGCATCTGGATGCGGTGCCCGAGGGTCCACTCGGCGAGGGCCTTGACGTCGTCGGGGGTCACGAAGGTGCCGCCGCGCATCCACGCCCAGGCGCGGGCTGTCGCGAGCAGTGCGGTCGCGCCGCGTGGCGAGACGCCGAGCGCCACCGATGGCGCCTCGCGCGTGGCCCGGCACAGGTCGACGATGTACTGCGCGACTGCGGGCGAGACCTCGACCTGGGCGACCGCGGATCGTCCGGCCTCGAGGTCCGCGCTCGTGGCGACCGTGGTGACGCCTGCGGCCGCGAGGTCACGGGCATTGAACCCGGCGGCGTGGCGGAGCACGACGTCCACCTCAGCGTCGCGCGCCGGCAGCGGCACGGGGAGCTTCATGAGGAAGCGATCGACCTGAGCCTCGGGCAGCGGGTAGGTGCCCTCGTACTCGACGGGGTTCTGGGTGGCGATCACGAGGAACGGCTCCGGCAGGGCGCGCGGATCGCCGTCGACGGTGACCTGACGCTCCTCCATCGCCTCGAGCAGCGACGACTGGGTCTTGGGGGGAGTGCGGTTGATCTCGTCCGCGAGCAGCAGGTTGGTGAAGACCGGGCCCTCACGGAACGAGAACGCGCCGGTGCGCGCGTCGTAGACCAGCGATCCGGTGACGTCTCCCGGCATCAGATCCGGAGTGAACTGCACGCGCTTGTGATCGAGGCCGATCGTCGCCGACAACGTCCGCACGAGCAGCGTCTTCGCGACGCCCGGCACACCCTCGAGCAGCACGTGGCCGCGGCACAGCAGAGCGATCACGAGGCCCGTGACCACCTGATCCTGGCCGACCACGGCCTTCGCGACCTCGGCGCGAACGCGCGCGAGCGCCTCGCGTGACGTGGTCGCGGGATCCGCGGCGTCCGCAACGGCTGCAGTGTCGGACGTCGCGCTCTCCGGGACTTCCGCGGCCTCTGGGGCCTCCGGAGCCTGCTCGGGGGTCGCGGGCGTGGTGTCAGGGGTGTCGGTCACGGTCGGTGAACCTCTCTCTCCAGGGTGTCCAGCTGGTCGACGATCGTCATCATCTGCGCGTCCGAGGTGGGCGCAGGGCCGTACAGGATCGCGTCCACGTCGCGCGGATCGCGCTCGGCGGCGCGGGCGATCGCGTCCACGAGGCTCGCGCGGTCGGCCGAGCGAGGCACGCCCAGCCGATGCCCGATGCGCATCGCGGTACGCGCGCGCAGGGCGGCGGTCGCGCGGCCAGAGGCGCCGGCGCGGCGGTACAGCCGCGCGCGCCCTCGCGTCGCCTCCGAGGCGCGCACCTCCACGGGCAGCGGCTCCTTGACCAGGCGCCCGAAGCGCCGGCCGCGCCACACGGCTGCCACGCCCACGGCGAGAGCCAGCACGAACGCGACGGGCCCTGCGCTCGGGGGAAGGAAGTCCGGCCGCGCCTCGACCTCGGTGGGGGGAGGACTGCCGTTGGAGGTCGCACCGTCCCACGTGAGCGAGGTCGGATCGAAGGGGTCGACCACGTACCAGACGACGGTCTCGTGCCGGCCGAGCATGCGGAGCCCGAGCGCGGCGTGGCCGTGCGCGTCGAGGTGCTCGTTCGTGATCGTCGGCCACGACGCCAGCACCGTGATGCGTCGGGATCCGTCCTCGACGACCGCGTACGCGTGCTCGCCGTCGCCGTTCTGGAAGCACAGCGTCGCTGTCGAGCCCTGCGCCGCGGAGAGCGACTGGTCCAGCACCGCCACGGACCCCGCCGCCAGCGCATCGACGTCATCGCACTGCGCTGCCGCCACGCCGGTGTCGAGAGAGGCCCCGACACGCAGCCCGGTGCCGAGAGCGTCGAGCGTCGCCTGTGTCGGTCGCAGCAGCGCGATGTCGCCCGGGTAGTCAGCGAGGGTGTCCAGTTGGTATTGCGCGAGCGCCGCACCGTCGGCGATGACGAGCGTGGTCCGCGCCGGATCCTCGATCCGCGCTCCCGCCATCGAGTCGGTCTGGCGGACGTCGACGCCCTGGGCGCGCAGGATCTGTGCGACAGCGCGCGTGCCGTCTGGGGTCGAGTTTCCGGTCGAGAGCGCCGTGTAGTCCTCCGGCCGGGCCGTCCACACGAGCGCGGCGACCATGAGCAGGAACAGCAGCGCCGCGACGATCGCGAGTGGCCGTCGGCGCGCGGCGCGCACCGCGCCCTCGCGCGCCGGGGGCCGGTGCAGCGGTGCGGTGGCGGTCATGCGACGGCACCCGCCCGGCACCGGCGCTCGACGCGCGCGCAGGTCTGCTGCGCGTGCTCGGCGTGCTCGCGAGTGAGACCGCCAGCGCCGTAGCGCGCGCGATCGAAGGCCCGGGCGTCAGCCGCGATGGCATCGGTCACGGCGGGCTCCGCGAGGCCGATGCGCGCGGCGGCCTCGTGCGCAGTGACGCCGGGGGAGTCGACGATGTCGCCGCGCTCCTGCTCCAGCCGCACGCTGGCCCGGAACCACTCCATGGTCGCGAGGTCCCAGTTCTCGGCGGACGCCGCCGCGAGCGCGGCGTCGCGGATCTCAACCCACGACCGGGCGTCGTCCTCGAAGACCGCGCGCGGGGCGGAGCGCCTGCGTGCACGGCGCAGCGGACCGAGCACGAGCCAGGTGATCAGGGCGAGCGCGCCCGCGACGATCAGGCCGACGACGACGGCGCCCGGGATCCCCAGGGAGGAGCCGAGACCGCCGATGCGGTCGAACAGGCCGGCGAGCCATTCCCAGAACGCGTCGAGCGACAGACCGGAGTTCTCGCGATACTCAGGCCGGGCCAACTCCTCGATCGCCCACCGCTGGGCCGTCTCCTCGTCCGGGACGACGGGCACATCCGCGCGCATGGTGTCAGGATCCGGCCGCGGCGCGCTCGCCCGACCGGGCCTCGGCCGCGCGGGCGAGATCCAGGTCGAATCCCTCGTGGCGCATGCGCAGGTCGACGTAGATGAACGCGAACACCGATCCCATGTACGAGTAGGTCAGGACCATCGAGATGACGAACGCGATCCCGTAGACCACGAAGAACATGATGCCCAGGATCACCAGGTTCTCGGGCGCGATGACGGTGGAGATCAGCGCCGCGAACTGGCCGACGTACTGCAGGACTGAGGCGACCACATTGATGAGCAGTGCCGTGACGAACACGATCAGCACCGACCACCAGAAGCGCCCCCGGATCAGCCGGAAGGTCCGTGCGATGGCGCGCGGCGCGGAGATGCCCTCGAGCACGATCATGGCCCGCGCGATTCCCTGGCCGATCGTGATCACCAGGCCCGCGGGAACCAACACGAGCAGCGTCGCAGCCAGCATCAGCAGGATCGCGCCCGAGCTTCCGTCCCAGGCGATGACCGGCGCCACGATGATCAGCATCAGCACCACGTAGGAGAGCGTCGTGAGCACGTAGAGCAGCATCAGCGAGCCGAGGCGACGTCGCATCTGGGTCCACGCGGTCCCCAGCGAGATGCGCTCGCCCAGCACGGCGCGAGCGACGCCGGGTGCGACGATCGAGCTGGACAGGACGTCCGCGAGCAGCAGGGCGACCACCGCCACGATGAGCATGACCACGGTCTGCACGTTGATGCCCTCGAAGGACGGCGTCGCATCGAGCAGTCCCAGCCGCGAGTCCGTGAACAGCAGCCACATGGCGGTCAGCGACAGCAGCGTCGCAATGAGGGTGAACAGCAGCGGACCGCCCAGCACGACCGCACGGTTGAAGCGCATCGCCTTGAAGGGCGTCGACAGGAAGTCGCCGAAGGTCAGCGGCCGCAGGGGGATGATGCCCGGCTGCCACGAGCGGAACGTGGGCGCGGGCGCGGGTGCGCCCGGGATCTGCGGGGCCGGCTGCTGGGGCGCAGGAGGAGGGCTCGCGGGCGATCCGTAGTGGAGCCCCGGGGCGCCCGGCTGCTGCCCGGGCGCGCTCCACCCTTGCGGCGTGGCTCCGTCCGGACCCTGCGTGGTGTCGCTCACTGCGCCTCCTCGTCGACGCGGCCTATCCTGCCATGCGGCTCCGACGTGCCGTGCGAGGACGCTCCTCCTGCCAGGCGCGGCGTGGCAAGATGACCGTATGACGGCACGCATCCTGGTGGTCGACGACGATCCTGCGGTCGCGGAGATGACGGGCATCGTCCTCCGTGGGGACGGGTTCGAACCGGTCTTCTGCGACCACGGGGACGAGGCGCTCACCGCCTTCCGCGAGCAGGCGCCGGACGTGATCCTGCTCGACCTCATGCTGCCCGGCAAGAGCGGCATCGACATCTGCCGTGAGATCCGCGCCGAGTCGGGCGTCCCGATCATCATGCTCACGGCGAAGTCGGACACCGTGGACGTGGTGCTCGGTCTCGAGTCGGGCGCGGACGACTACATCCCCAAGCCCTTCAAGCCACGAGAGCTCATCGCGCGCGTGCGTGCTCGACTGCGCCGGAACGACAACGCGGTCCCCGCCGTCGTGCGCATCGGCGACCTCGAGATCGACGTGACGGGCCACCGCGTCATGCGCGGCGGCGAGCTGATCCCGCTGACGCCTCTCGAGTTCGACGTGCTGGTGACGCTCGCGCGCGCCCCGGGCCAGGTGTTCACCCGCGAGGTGCTGCTCGAGGACGTGTGGGGCTACCGCCACGCCGCTGACACCCGCCTGGTCAACGTCCACATCCAGCGTCTGCGCGCGAAGATCGAGAAGGACCCCGAGAGCCCGGAGATCATCCAGACGGTGCGCGGCGTGGGCTACAAGGCTGGCGCGCACGAATCGTGAGGCTCACGGCGCGATCCGTCGGCGCCGCGTTCGTCGCGCCTCTGCGCTCGGCGGTGCGCCGGTGGTCGCGGTCGATGTCGCTGCGCGTCGTCGTGTCCACGCTGGTGGTGGGCATCGGCACTGTCGCGGCGCTCGGCGCTTTCGTGACGACGGACATCCGCGACGGCCTGGTCGACGAGCGCGTCGAGACGGTGCTCGCGGAGAGCGCCCGCGATGCGACCACCGCCCAGGAGCGGGCGGACACCACCACCGCGGCCAACCCCGCCGACCTCCAGCAATTCGTCTACGACCTGCAGACGGAGCTGCGCGCGCTGGGCGGCGAGAACCGGGGCCTGGTGATGCTGCGCAGCCCCGACAACACCTCCGCGGTGCCGCTGACGGTGGGCGAGTCGACCACGGGCCTGCGGTCGACCATCACGCCGGACATGCGCACCGCGGTCGAGGAGGCCATCCCGCAGCCGTGGCAGTTCGTCTCGCTGCCCGATTCCGGCGACCCCGGCGTGGTGGTGGGCTCGCTGCTCGACATCCCCGTCGCGGGGCCGTACGAGCTCTACTTCGTGTACTCGCTGGCCAACGAGGCCGCGGCGCTGTCGCTGATCCAGCGCGTGCTCGGCATCGGCGCTGTGGTGCTGGTCGGGCTCGTGGTGGTGATGACGTGGTTCGTGACCCTCCAGGCGGTGCGGCCGGTGCGCCACGCCGCGCGCGTCGCGTCTCGACTCGCCGAGGGCAGGCTCAGCGAGCGGATGACGGTCCGCGGTCATGACGAGATGGCCACGCTCGCGCAGACCTTCAACGAGATGGCCGAGTCGCTCCAGCGCCAGATCACTCGCATGGAGGACCTCTCGCGCCTGCAGCGCCGCTTCGTGTCCGACGTGTCGCACGAGCTGCGCACGCCGCTCACCACCATCCGCATGGCCTCGGACGTCCTGCACGACGAGCGCGGGTCCTTCCCGCCGCACGTGGCCCGCTCGGCGGAGCTGCTGAGCACGCAGCTCGACCGCTTCGAGGCTCTCCTGAGCGACCTGCTCGAGATCTCGCGCATCGATGCCGGCGCGGCGCAGCTCGAGTTCGAGGAGGTGGACCTCGCGGATGTCGTGCGCGACGAGGTCGACGCCGTCGCGCCGATCGCTCACGACATGGGCATCGAGATCCGGCTGTTCGTCTCGGAGGGACCGCACACCGCATCGATCGACCGCCCACGCGTGGGGCGCATCGTCCGCAACCTGCTGTCCAACGCGATCGAGCACTGCCAGGGATCGCCGGTCGATGTCGCGGTCCGCGCGAACCGCCGGGGAGTGGCGGTCGTGGTGCGCGACTACGGCCTGGGGCTCACGCCGCACCAGGTGGAGCGGGTCTTCGACCGCTTCTGGAGGGCCGATGCGGCACGCACGAGGACGATGGGCGGCACCGGGCTCGGGCTGTCGATCGCCCGCGAGGACGCGCAGCTGCACGATGGCGCTCTCGAGGTGTGGGGCTCGCCCGGGCAAGGAGCCAGCTTCCGGCTGCTGCTGCCGCGCACGTCCGAGGGTCTCGGCGCCAACGCGCCTCTCGACCTGGTGCTGCGCGAGCGCGAGTTCCCTCTCGTGGGGCCTCGCGCGCAGGTCGACATCGGTCTCGCGCCTCCCGGCGACGACAGCGTGGAGGTCAAGGCATGAGGGCGCCCGCGTGGATCTCGGTGGCCGTGGCGGCGGTGCTCGTGCTGGGGGCGTGCGCATCGATCCCTGACAGCGGGCCCGTGGAGGAGGGCAACGCTGACGTCTCGCCGGTCGAGCCGCTGGTGCCCATCCAGGAGGGCCCGGACCCGAGCGACGGGCCCGAGGCCATCGTCACCGGCTTCCTCACGGCCGCGGCCGGTGGAATCGCCACCGACTTCAGCGTCGCCCGGGAGTTCCTCACGACCGATGCCGCTCGCAGCTGGGATCCCGGTGCGCAGACGGTGGTCTACGACTCGGGCGCCGCCGCACCAGAATGGGATGCCGAGACGCGCACGGTGTCCTACGAGCTGCCGCTCGCGACCCTGGTCGACGAGTCCGGGCGGCGCGTGGACGCCACCGACGGCCAGGTGGCGTCGATCGCCTTCACCGTGGCGCAGGTCGACGGCGAGTGGCGCATCTCGGAGCTGGACGACGGCGTCGTGATCTCCGCGGCCAACTTCAACCGCTTCTACCGGAGCGTGGCCCTCGTGTTCACCGCCACGGACCGCGAAGTCGTGGTCCCCGAGCTGCGTTGGCTGCCTGACAACAACGTCGCGACCTCCGCCGCGCGAGAACTCCTCGAGGGTCCGTCGACCTGGCTCGCGGACGCAGTGGTCACGGGATTCCCCGCCACGGCGGCTCTCGCCGTCGAGTCCGTGGTGGTCGCGGACGGGACGGCGACGGTGGACCTCACCCCGCAGTCGGCCGGAACTCCCGAGGAGCGCGCGCTCGCCAACGAGCAGCTCCGGCTGACGCTGACGGCTCTGCCGGCCGTCAGTGAGGTCGACGTGCGCATTGGCGGGCTTCCCATCTCGGCGGCGAGCGCGATCGAGCTGGAGGCGCCCCCGGTGCCCGACGAGGTCGCATCGGCCTTCGTGGCGGGCAGGCTGGGCGTCTGGGATGGCGAGGCGCTGTGGGTGACGCCGGCGTCCGCGGGCGGGGTGACGGACGGCGCCGGTCTCGCGCGCTCGTACGACGGGTCGACCAGCGCGTGGATCCAGGCAGGCGGTGCTCTCGTCGCCTCCGACGTGCTCGGCGGCGACGTGGTGCTCGTGGAGGCCGACGGCGAGCTCGAGGACACCGCCGAGGCCGTCGCGTCCGAGACGCTGTACAGCGGTCGCTCGCTGGTCGCGCCGACGTACGACCGGCATGGGTATGTGTGGACGGCCGAGCGTTCAGGATCCGGCGGGCTGGTGGCGGTCGCGCCGGACGGAACCGCCGTGCCTCTTCCCGCCGAATGGTTGCAGGCGCGCGCCATCACTGGCGTGTCCATGTCGCGCGACGGGGCCCGGCTGGCGGTGACATCGAGGGCGGGCGGGCAGCCCGTCCTGGAGGTCGTCGGGGTCGTGCGCGATCAGAGCGGAGCGCCCACCGGTCTCGGAGAGCCCGTGGTGATCGGCACCGGGGTGGGGGTGGGGCTCGACGTGGTGTGGATCGACACGACGACCGTCGGCGTGCTGGGTGAGCCTGAGGAGGGATCGCAGTCACGACTGTGGTCCGTCCAGGTGGGAGGGGGCACCACCGTGGCGCTGTCGGTGAGCAACGCGGCGGACCTGACAGTGCGCTCGGGGGAGACCTCACTTGTCGTGATCGATGCGGAGGGTCAGGCGCTGGAGCGGTCGGGCACGTCCTGGGCGCCCCTCACCGCAGGAGCGACAGAACTCGCGTACGCGGGCTGAGCCGTCCCCAGCGTCGGCGCGCGTGCGCGTGTCCACTGCAGGCGTCGCGCGGGCTGCGCACGCCGCCGGGCGCATGTCACCGTGGCGCGCATGCTCAGGGTCGTCAGCATGGCCGCCGCCGCGAGGCGGGCGGGCGCGGACCTCGCCCGCGCGATCGTCCCCGTGGCGTGTCCCGGCTGCGGCGAGGAGGACACGATCCTGTGCGGCGCGTGCGAGGCGTGGTGGTGGGCCGAACCGCTGCGCGTGGAGGGCTGTGCGCCCCGCCTCGACGTGCTGGATCGCTCGCCGCTGCCGGTGTGGTCCGTGGCACCGCTCGTCGGGCCGCCGGCAGGCGTGATCGCGGCGTGGAAGGACGCACGCCGCAGGGATCTGGACCGGGTCCTCCGCGAGGCGATGGAGAGAGCCGGGCGGGCAATCGGGGACGTGCTGGGCGCCACGGGAGCGGAGAGCATCGCCGTGGTCCCCGCGCCCGCGCGCCCCGCCAGCACGCGTCGCCGAGGCGTCGACCTCCCGCTCGGGCTCGCGGCGGGCGTGGCCGCTGGACTGAGCGCGCGCATGGGCGCGGACGCCGTTCGCGTCGTGCCGTGCCTGCGCATCGGTGTGGGCGAATCGCGCGGCAAGGGCGCTCGCGGACGCTGGCGCGACGCCAGCAGCGCCGTGCGGTGCGTCCGAGCGCCGGAGCCGCCGGTGCTCCTGGTCGACGACGTGATGACGACGGGAGCGACGCTCGCCGCGTGCGCAAGTGCGGTCGAGGCGTCCGGCGGCTCGGTCCTCGCGGGGCTCACGGCGGCGTTCGTGGACAGTGGTCGCGCGGTCGCTCCCGCGGGTCTAGTCTGAGGAGCAGACGACGTACGTCGTCACCTTCGAGGCTTCGGGAGGTGATGCCGCAGGCGCGAGGACCGCGCCCCGCCACCCCTGTCATGGCCGCCTGGCCACCCCCGCACCTGAAGGAGTTTCACCATGGACATCGCGATCGTCGGACGCCACACCAAGGTCTCTGAGGACATGCGCCAGAAGATCTTCGACAAGATGGCGAAGGTCGAGTCGCTCGCCCCCCGCGCCACTCGCGCCGAGGTGAACGTCGTGCACGAGCGGAACCCGCGGTT
Organism: uncultured Demequina sp.; assembly: GCF_913055775.1. GTDB lineage: Bacteria > Actinomycetota > Actinomycetes > Actinomycetales > Demequinaceae > Demequina. The sequence continues at coordinate 16,221 of NZ_CAJXJX010000021.1, forward strand.
GGCGTCGGATCGTGAACGGGTGGAGATCACGCTGCACGATCACGGCGTGATCCGGGCGGAGGCGGCCGCGGACGACCGGATGGTCGCCCTCGAGCGTGCGAGCACGCGCATTGTGGAGCAGCTGCGCAAGCAGCACGAGCGCCGCGCGCACCGCCACAAGAACAAGCCATCGCTGCATGCGGTGGTGGCGCAGGACCTCGCTCAGGAGTCGCAGCGCGCCCCCGAGTCGGAGGCCGAGCGCGTCGCGCACGTCGAGACCTGGGAGGGTGCGCCTGAAGGCGCGACGGTCGAGGTTCCGGTGGACGGCACTCCGATCTCGATCAGGTCCAAGACGCACAAGGCCGCGCCCATCACCGTCGCGGAGGCGATCGACCAGATGGAGTTGGTGGGCCACGACTTCTTCCTCTTCCTCGACGCCGAATCGGGGCTGCCATCGGCGGTCTACCGCCGTCGCGGGTGGACGTACGGCGTGATCCGGCTCGAGGAGGACGGCGAGAGCGAGGGACGCGAGTCCGCCTGAGACGCCCCGGCGGCGTGCCACGGCGCGCGTTCCGGGCTGCGAGGTCGCGGTAGCCTCGCGGCATGCGCACCCGCGACTTCGTCCTCGTCGTCGTGGCTGCCGTGCTGTGGGGCACCGGCGGGGCTCTCGGGAGCCTGCTCGCGGACAACGGAGCAGTGCCGCCCGCGTCCGTCGCGATGTGGCGCATGCTCATCGCCGGCGTCGTGCTCACGCTGTGGCTCCTGGTCCGGAGCGGCATCGGACGTCTCGACCGCGCGATGCTCATCCGCATCCTCCTCACGGGAGCGCTGATCGCGCTGTTCGAGGTCCTCTACTTCACGGGGATCGAGCTCGCGGGCGTGGGTCTCGCGACGCTCGTGGCGATCGGCTCCGCACCCGTGTGGGTCGCGATCTGGGATGCGGTTCGCCTGCGGGAGGCCCCCGGCGCCACGGGCGTGGTCGCCCTGCTGATCGCCCTGGCCGGGCTGATCGCACTGACGGGCTCCTCGCTGAACGCTGGAGGCTCCGCGCTGGCCGGCGTGGGAGTCTCGCTGCTGACGGGCGCCGCGTTCGCCGCCGTCACCGTGTCCAACCGGACCCCCGTTCCGGGCCTGGGCGCGGTGCGCCTCACCGCGCTGTCCTTCTCCGCGGGTGGCCTGATGCTGGTGCCGGTAGCGGCGCTGTCCGGCTGGGGCGTTCCCGAGGGGATCGACGGCTGGGGCTGGGCGCTCGCACTGGGCATCCTCGCCACCGCGCTGGCGTACGTCGCGTACCTGTCCGGCCTCGAGACCGTGCCGCCCTTCGTCGCGACCATCGTCGCGCTGCTCGAGCCGCTGGTCGCCGCGGTGCTCGGGGCGCTGGTCTTCGCGGAGCGCCTCGGATGGTGGGGCGTCGTCGGTGGCGTGGCACTCGCATCGGCCGTCGTGGTGTTGCGCCCACAGCGAGACGAACCCGTCGCGGTTCCGTGACGGCCTACGATGGCAGGTGGATTCGAATCGCTAGGAGTCATTAGGTGTCAGTTCTCGATCGCGTCATTCGCATGGGCGAAGGGCGCAACCTCCGTCGCCTGAGCAGGGTCGTCACCCTCACCAACGCCATGGAGAGCGTGTATCAGGAGTTCTCGGACGACGAGCTCCGGGCGCTCACCGCGGAGTTCAAGGAGCGCTACGAGGGCGGCGAGTCGCTCGACGCGCTGATGCCGGAGGCCTTCGCCGCGGTCCGCGAGGCCTCGACGCGCACGCTGGGCCTGCGCCACTTCGACGTGCAGATCATGGGCGGCGCCGCGCTCCACAACGGCGACATCGCCGAGATGAAGACCGGCGAGGGCAAGACCCTCGTCGCGACGCTGCCCGCGTACCTCAACGCGCTGACGGGACGCGGCGTCCACATCGTGACCGTCAACGACTACCTGGCGAACTACCAGTCCGAGCTCATGGGGCGCGTGTTCCGCTTCCTGGGGCTCGAGACCGGCTGCATCCTCGCCGGCCAGACGCCGGATGAGCGCAAGGCGCAGTACGCGGCGGACATCACGTACGGGACCAACAACGAGTTCGGCTTCGACCACCTGCGCGACAACATGGCGCTCCAGCCGTCGCAGCTGGTGCAGCGCGGCTACCATTTCGCGATCGTCGACGAGGTCGACTCGATCCTCATCGACGAGGCACGCACGCCGCTCATCATCTCCGGCCCCGCGCAGGCGGACCACGGCAAGTGGTACGCGGAGTTCGCGCGCATCGCGAAGCAGCTGACGGTCGACGAGGACTACGAGGTCGAGGAGAAGAAGAAGGCCGTCGGCATGCTCGAGCCCGGCATCGACAAGGTCGAGAAGGCGCTCGGCATCGAGAACCTCTACGACCCGCAGAACACCCCCCTCATCGGCTTCCTCAACAACGCCGTCAAGGCCAAGGAGCTGTTCCGTCGCGACCGCGACTACGTGGTCCAGAACGGCGAGGTCGACATCGTCGACGAGCACACGGGGCGCCTGCTGAAGGGTCGGCGCTACTCCGAGGGCCTGCACCAGGCCATCGAGGCCAAGGAAGGCGTGGCGATCCGCGCGGAGAACCAGACCTACGCGTCGATCACGCTGCAGAACTACTTCCGCCAGTACGAGAAGCTCTCCGGCATGACCGGCACCGCCCAGACCGAGGCCGCCGAGCTCAACGCGACCTACGGCATGGGCGTGGTGCCGATCCCGACCAACAAGCCGATGATCCGCGAGGACAAGTCCGATCTCCTTTACAAGTCCGAGCAGGCCAAGTTCACTGCGGTGATCGAGGACATCATCGAGCGCAACAAGGCCGGGCAACCGGTCCTGGTGGGCACGGTGTCCGTCGAGAAGTCGGAGCGGCTGTCCAAGGAGCTGCGCAAGCACGGCATCAAGCACTCGGTGCTGAACGCCAAGCAGCACGAGCAGGAGGCGGCCGTGGTCGCCGAGGCCGGGCGCAAGGGCGCTGTGACGGTCGCCACCAACATGGCCGGCCGAGGCACCGACATCATGCTGGGCGGCAACCCTGAGTTCCGCGCGGTGCAGGAGATGGCCGATCGTGGTCTCGACCCGACCGAGCAGCCCGACGAGTACGAGAAGGTCTGGGACGGCGTCCTCGAGGCGGCCCAGCAGGCGGTCGCCGCCGAGCACGACGAGGTCCTCGCCGCGGGCGGTCTCTACGTGCTGGGCACGGAGCGCCACGAGTCGCGTCGCATCGACAACCAGCTGCGCGGGCGTTCCGGACGTCAGGGCGATCCGGGCGAGTCCCGCTTCTACCTGTGCCTCGAGGACGACCTCATGCGCATGTTCCAGTCCGGACTCGCCTCGACGATGATGAATTCGAGCGCGCTCCCGGACGACATGCCCATCGAGTCCAAGGTCCTCACGCGCGGCGTCCGCAGCGCGCAGGCGCAGCTCGAGGGCCGCAACGCGGAGATCCGCAAGAACATCCTCAAGTACGACGACGTCATGAGCTCGCAGCGCTCCGTGATCTACTCGGAGCGCCGCCGTGTCCTCGACGGCGAGGACTTCCGCGACCAGGTCATGTCCTTCGTCGAGGACGTCGTGGGGGCCACCGTGACCGCCGCCACTGCGGTGGGCAATCCCGAGGACTGGGATCTCGAGGCGCTGTGGAAGGACCTCCACACGATCTACCCGGTGTCGCTGACGGCCGACGAGGTCGCCTCAGAGGCCGGGGGCGTCGAGGGGCTCTCGGCGAAGTTCCTGACTCGCGAGCTGGTGGCCGACGCCAAGGTCCAGTACGAGGCGGTCGAGGAGCGGCTCGGCGAGCAGCTGACGAGGACCGTCGAGCGCCAGGTGGTCATGCAGGTTCTCGACGCGAAGTGGCGCGAGCACCTCTACGAGATGGACTATCTCAAGGAGGGCATCGGTCTGAGGGCCATGGGCCAGCGCGACCCTCTCACGGAGTATCAGCGCGAGGGCTACCAGCTCTTCGAGGCCATGACCGATGCGATCAAGGAGCAGTCGCTCCAGGTGCTCTACCGAGTCGAGAAGCGCGTCAAGCAGCCTGAGGGCGAGGGCCAGCAGGCGGGCGCGGGCGTGACTGCTCAGTCCGCGGCGGCCACCGCCACGGCGGCGGGTGCGCAGGCGCAGGCGGCGGCTCAGGCCCAGCAGCGCCGCGTCATGAGCACCGGGTCCGCGACGCCGGGAACCATGATGCAGTCGAGCATGGGCGCGCTGACGTACTCCGGTCCGTCGGACGACGGCACTGCGGCCGTGAAGAAGTCCGGTCCGGCGGCGGGTGCCAAGCCCTCTGACGACGGCGCGACCTTCCCGGGGACCTCCAAGAACGCGCAGTGCCCGTGCGGCTCCGGCAAGAAGTACAAGATGTGCCACGGGAAGAACGAGGGCTGACGCCTCACCCCACCTGCAGGCCCACCACGAGCCAGCGCCGGCGGGATTCCTCGAGGCGCATCGCCACCGCCCGGCAGCGGCCCGCGTGCTCGATCACGATCGAGACCTCGGCGGCGTCGCGGGCCACCCGGCACACCCGCGCGCGACGCACACCCACGGGGCCATTGGGGCGAATGCCCGCGCGCCGGGCGAGCGAGTGCTGGCGCGCGAGCGCGGCGAACAGGTCCGGCTCGATCCAGCGCACGTAGGCGTCGAGCGTGGCGCCGCCGAGCACCGCATCGACCGCGGCCTTCGCCACGGTGCACGCGAGCGGCGTGGGATCGCCCAAGGCGCGCCGCCGCGGCGCCGTGTGCCGAGTGAGGGGGAGTGCGGCCTCGCTGCTCATGCCGACCACCCCGCAGGGATGCGGAGTTCCTGCCCGGGCAGCAGCAGGTCGGGGTCGGGCCCCACGATGTCGCGATTGAGCGAGTAGAGCTCGGGCCATGCCTTGGCGACGTCGCGGTCGTCGCCGCCGCGAATCCGGGCGGTGATCGCCCACAGCGATTCCCCTCGTGTCACCGTGTGCGTCGCCACCGACCCGTCGTCCGTGTGGTCGTCCGACTTGGTCGCGCTCGGCGCCTGGCTCTCGAGAAGCGGCGTGTCCGTGCTGGGCGACGCGAAGACCTGTGCGGCATCGGCGTTGACCGCGACCCACCCCGCATGCGAGGTCACGAGGCCGGACTCGGGGTGATCCGGATCGCGCCACTCGACGGCGGATGCCGCGGCGGCCGGGAGAGCCGCGCCCATCGCCAGGCCGCCGCCCACCGCGATCGTGACGAGGCGGCGCCACGCGCGCGGCGTCACTGCGGACGCCCGGCGCCTCAGCGCCGAGCCTGCGGGGAGTGCCGCGATCGCGAGGGTGGAGAACGTGAGTACGCCACCGCACGCCGCGCCCGCCGCGGCCGCCAGCGGCACGAGCAGGTCGGCCAGTGTCGCGGTCGCGATGTCGACGGCGCGCACTCCCTCCAGCGCGACTCGACCGAGACCGGCGCTCAGCAGCGGAACGGCAGCCACGGCCAGCGCCGCCGCCAGACGGATCAGGCCACGAGTGACGCCGTGCCGTCCTGGCCGGCCGTCGGATCCGCTCGACATGATGCCCCCTAGTGATACTGTTTGATGCTGTTTGATATTGATAGATATACACGAGGATGCCTTGGCGTGCCAGGAGAGGGTTGCGGCTGTGGAGACACGGGCGGGCCGTTGGCCCTACCGTGTGGGCATGCGATGGGAAGCGCTGTTCCGGGACCTCGAGGCTCAGGCCGAGAACGACGAGCACGAGCACCTGCGAGCCCAGGCGGCGGAGCGCACGAGAGGTGAACGGGCTACCACCGTGCTCGCCGCGCGTATCGCGGCCACGCGAGGCGACGTGCTCGCCATCGAGCTGCGCGATGGGTCACGCGTCACCGGCACGGTGGTGGATGCCGGGGGCGAATGGGTCCTGCTGCGCGACGGCATGCGCGAGCGCCTGGTCCCTCTGCATGCGTCCGCGGCCTTCGAGGGGCTCTCGAGGCGCTCCGACATGCTGTCGCGGGTCGAGGGCGCGCTCCCGATCACCAGCGCGCTGCGTGCGCTCAGCCGCGATCGCGCGCGCGTGCAGGTGCGTGCAGGAGGCTCGCGGACCGGGGTGATCGGCGCCGTGGGACGCGATCACCTGGACCTGTCCACCGATGCCGGCGCGACCGTGGTCATCCCGATCGCCGCCGTGTACGAGGTGAGCTCGGCGTGACTCAGGAGCCGGAGCGGACGCCGTCCCCGCGGGCCGAGCGCGCGCGCTCCCGCGATGCCTCGTACTGGCGGGCGATGTAGTCCTCGAGCTGCGACGCCTCGACGCGCCACACGCCGCGGCCGCCCACCTGGATGGCGGGCAGCTCGCCGGACCTGACCAGGGCATACGCCTGCTGCGAGGAGATGTTCAGCACCTCCTGAACATCCTCGAGCGTGAGAAACCGCGGAGCCATGCGGTCATTCTCGCACGAGCCCGATGCCAGGCCGCGGATCTCCACAGGGGCTTGGCAGCGGGGCGTCCAGTGGGCAGGATAGGCCCCACACGTCGGCGTCCAGAGGGGGGACCATGGCTGGTGACGGGTCGGTGGCAGGACGACTGCGCAGGCCGGGATGGAGAGACCCGCGGCTCCTGGTCGGGGTGCTGCTCATGAGCGTCGCCGTCGTCGGCGTGGCCCTCGCGCTCCAGAGCGCCGACCGCACGGTCGCGCACTACGCGGCGCAGTCGGCGCTCGCGCCCGGCACGGTGCTCGAGCCCGACGACCTTCGCGTGGTCCACGTCCGGGTAGGCGACGGCGGCTACGTCACTGCCGACGCGCCGCCGTGGGGCATGGTCGTCACGCGGGCGATCGGCAGCGGTGAACTGGTGCCCGTCGCTGCGCTCGGGGAGCCGGGCTCGTGGGACGGGCGCGTCCTCGGGGTCGTCGCTCATGCGCCCGTCGATCCCGAGATCGAGGCAGGATCCACCGTCGATCTGTGGCTGACGGTCGAGGACGGCGCGGGGTCGGCCGTGATTGCCGAAGACCTGGTGGTGGCCGCGGTGGCGCGCGAGGACGGCGCTTTCTCGGTGTCCGGCGGCGAGACCGTGTATCTCTCCATTCCGAGCGAGGACGTCGCCAGCGTGCTCGACGCGGTCGGGTCCGGAGGGTCGGTGACCGTTGTGGGTCGAGGGACGGCCTGATGTCCGCCGTCGGCGTGATCATCGCCGTGTCGGGCGGGGCCGAGTCTGGCGTGGCGGCCGCCATCGACGCGCATCCACGGCTCGCGGTGGCGCGGCGTTGCGCCGATGTCGCGGAGGCCATCGGGGCCGCGGCCGCCGGCGTGGGCGGCGCGGTCGTTCTCTCTGACCAGCCGCGCCTGTCGCGTGCGGTCGTGGCAGCGTTGATCGACACCGGTGTCGTGCTCGTGGGCGTGGCGGCGGCCCCCGAGCCTGCGGAGCAGCTGCGGGCGCTCGGCATCGAGACGGTGGCCGCGCCCGGGTGGACCGACGACGAGATCGCGCTGCTGGTCGCTGACCGCCTGGCGCACGCGGCGAGGCGCCCGCCGTCGCGCGAGAGCGCCCGGGCCGAACGCGCGGAGGGACAGGAGAGCGCGGACCGCGACGGACAGGTCATCGCGGTGTGGGGCCCGACGGGTGCGCCGGGACGCACCACCATCGCCGTCAACCTCGCCGCAGAGCTGGCCCGGTCCGGCACGAGCACTCTGCTTATCGACGCCGACACCTATGGCGGCGCGGTCGCGCAGGCGATCGGCATGAGCGACGAGGTCCCGGGTCTCGCCGGTGTGATCCGTGAGGCCCAGCACGGCTCGGTCGACGCGGCGATTCTCGCAAGGCACGCCGTCACGGCGGCCGAGGGGCTCAGTGTGCTCACCGGGATCACCCGCGCGGGGAGGTGGACGGAGATCGCGCCTGCGGCCCTTGAGGAGGTGCTGCGCGCCGCTCGCCATACCGCCGACGCCGTGGTGATCGACTGCGGCTTCGGTCTCGAGGCGGATGAAGAACTGCAGTACGACACCCGCGCACCGCAGCGCAACGGCGCGACGCTCACGGCGCTGTCGGCGGCAGATCAGGTGATCGCCGTCGGCTCCGCAGAGCCGCTCGGCATCCAGCGGCTCATCCACGGACTCGACGCCGTGCGCTCCGTCGCGGCCCATCCGCTCGTCGTCGTCAATCGCGTCCGGGCCCAGGTCGCCGGACCGCGGCCAGCCGAGGCCGTCGCCGACGTCCTCGCGCGCTTCGCCGAGGTCGACCGCATCACGCCCGTGCCCTGGGACCCGGCGCCATGCGATGCCGCGGCACTCGAGGGACGGGTGCTGGCCGAGTGCGCACCCCGCTCCAAGGCGAGACGCGCGATCGCCGGCATCGCATCGGCCCTCGCGCTGGGAGCGGATGCGGGCTCCACGCCGCGTCGTTCTCGCGCGCTCGCTGCGGCGGTGAAAGACTGAGGCCATGCGCGTGTATGTGCCGATCGCCGCGGACGCCCTCGAGGTCGTGATGAGCGGGAAGTGGGAGCCCAGCAGCGGCTACGCTGTCACGCCGACGCTGCTCGACATCATCGCGCTCGAGGATGAGGACGAGGTCGCGGAGGCCGTGCGCGGCGCAGCTGCGGCCGATGCGGTGCTCGAGCTGCGCTCGGACCGGCGCGTCGTGATCGTGGTCGACTACCCCCGCCAGGACGTCGCACCGGTGCCAGGCGGCCACCCCGCGGCGGTGTCACTGGTGGGTCGGGTCGACCCGAGCACGGTCGCGTGCGCGTTCGTCGACGAGGACGCGGCAGTCCCGGACGCCCGCGAGGCGGCGGCCGGGGACGCCGATGCGCTCGAGCGGCTCGAGCAGCACGATCTGCTCTGGTACGGCCCGGGGGAGATCGACGGCCTGGCCCGCTGAGCTGGGGCACCGACCGGGGGTCAGCGTCCGTTCAGCGCATCCAGCGCCGGCAGGTGCAGCGCGCCGTTCGTGGCGAGGGCGTTGCCGCCGAAGGGTCCGGGCACACCGTCCAGAGACGAGAAGTGGCCGCCGGCCTCCTCGACCACCGGGACCAGCGCGGCCATGTCGTACAGCTCCAGCTCGGGCTCGCACGCGATGTCCACCATGCCCTCCGCCACCATCATGTAGCTGAGGAAGTCGCCGTAGGCGCGCGTGCGCCACACGGACTTCGTGAGCGCGAGGAACTCGTCGAACGAGCCGCGCTCCTCCCACCCGGAAAGCGACGAGTACGACAGGCTCGCGTGCTCGATGTCGGTGACGGTGGACACCCCGATCGGCACCGCCTTGCGCAGCGACGTGCCCTTCCACGCTCCGTTGCCCACGGCCGCGAACCATCGCGTGCCGAGCGCGGGGGCACTGACGACGCCCACCACCGGCCGGCCTTCGTCGAGCAGCGCGATCAGCGTCGCCCACACGGGGACCTGCCGAATGTAGTTCTTGGTGCCGTCGACGGGGTCGACCACCCACTGGCGCGGGCCGCCCCCCTTGGAGCCGAACTCCTCGCCATACACGGCGTCCTCGGGCCGGTGGCTGTCGAGGTAGCGGCGGATCAGCAGCTCGGCCTCGCGGTCCACCGCCGTGACGGGGGTGTCATCGGGCTTCAGCTCGACGGTGAGCTGCTCCGACGCGAAGTTCGCCGCCGTGAGCTGGTCGACCTCGTCGGCGATGCGCATCGCGAGCGTGAGGTCGTCGGCGTACTCTCCCTGGGGTCGCATGGGTCCAGGCTAGCGTCACGGCTGCCTCGCCTGGCTCAGGCGGTCGGCCGATGCGCGGGCACGGCCAGGTCAGTAGGCGTCGGCCTGCGCGCGGCTCGCCAGGAGCCGACGAATCGAGTCCACGCGCGCCTCCCGGTCCGGGTCCCCGGCCGCCCAGGCGTCGAGCTCGCAGCCCGCCTGCGCCGACTCATGGGTGCAGCCGCGCGGGCACCTCTCGGCGGCGGCCTCCGCGGCATCCGGGAACGCCGCGATGAAGTGCTCGGGGTCCACGTGTGCGAGACCGAAGGACCTGACCCCAGGGGTGTCGATGATGCGACCGCCGCGCGGGAGCTCCAGCGCGACCGCCGAGGTCGAGGTGTGGCGCCCGCGGCCGGTCACGTCGTTCACCACGCCGGTGGCGCGGTCGGCGTCCGGCACCAGCGCGTTGACGAGCGTCGACTTGCCCACGCCCGAGTAGCCGACGAGCACAGTGGTGCGCCCCTCGAGTCTCTCGCGCACCGCGTCCAGGCCATCGATGATGCGCTCGTCGCCGTCGCGACGCATCGTCGTGGTGACCACCTCCACGCCCAAGGGTGCGTACGCAGCCGCCAGTGCATCGGCGCTCGCGAGATCCGCCTTGGTGAGCACCAGCAGCGCGTCCATGCCGGCGTCGAACGCGGCGACCAGGCAGCGGTCGATCATCCGCGGATTGGGCTCGGGGTCGGCGAGCGCTGTCACGATGCCGAGCTGAGCGGCGTTGGCGACGATCACGCGCTCGGTGACGTCGGCGTCGTCTGCCGTCCGGCGGAGCTCGGTCGTGCGTGTCTCGCGGCGCACGATGCGCGCGAGGGTGCCGTCATCTCCCGAGGTGTCTCCCACGAGCGCCACGCGGTCGCCCACGACCAGGCCGCGACGGCCCAGCTCCCGGGCCTTGACCGCGATCACCTCGGTGGCATCCTCGTCGTCGAGGTGCACCGTCAGGCGGCCGCGATCGACGCCCACGATCGTGCCCGGGATGGCGTCCTCGTGAGCGGGGCGGCGCTTCGAGCGCGGCCGCGAGCCGCGCCGGTTGGGGCGCACCCGCGCGTCGGACTCGTCGTATTCGCGCCTCACGCGCCGAGCATCGCCTTCCACATCGCGGGGAAGTCGGGCATGGTCTTCGCCGTCGTGCCCACGTTGATCACGTCAATGCCCGGGACCGCGAGCCCGATGATCGCTGCGAAGGTCGCCATCCGATGGTCGTGGTAGGTCTCCATCGCGGCGGGGTTCAGCCCGCCGGCTGGCATGCCGCCGAAGGTCAGCGAGTCGGCGTCCGCCGTGCAGCCCCCGCCCAGGCGCTCGACCTCGGCGGCGATCGCGGCGAGGCGATCGGTCTCGTGGCCGCGCAGGTGGCCGATCCCGGTCAGCGTGCTCGGGCCGTCGGCGACCGCGCACAGCGCCGCGATCGTGGGGGTGATCTCGCCGGCGGGGGAGAGGTCGGCATCGATGCCGCGCAGGCCCCCATACGCGATCCCCGCGGCGCTCACGGTGAGCGTGCCTGCGGCGAGCGAGCACGTCGCGCCCATGCGCTCGAGCAGCTCGGGGTAGAGGGCGCCGGGCTGCGTCGTGTGCGCCGGCCAGCCGGGAATGCGCACGGAGCCGCCCGCGACCAGCGGGGCCGCGATGAACGGGCCGGCGTTCGACAGGTCGGGCTCGACCCGGACGTCGCCCAGGCGGATCGGGCCCGGATGCACCACCCACGTGCGCTCGTCGGGCTGGTCCACGCGGATGCCGGCGTCGCGCAGCGCAATCACCGTATTGGTATAGGTGAAGCTCTTGGTGATGTCCGATGCAATGGTCTTGCCGGCAAGCGACGCAGCGACGGCGTCCTCGTAGTTCTTGACATCGACGTCGGCCATCCCGTCACAGCTCGCGTTCCACACCGGCTGGAAGGTGTAGGCAAGCGGCACGACGACATAAGGATAGTTGGAGTACTGGCCGGCCTCTTTCGCCAGCTTCTCGCTGTCCTTCCAGTAGCCGCTGTCGAGTTCCTCGAAAGCACCACGCTCCGAACCGGCGGCAAAGAACGGCGGCGCGCTCACGAGAATGGCGTCGACGGTAAAGGTGCCGGCCTGAATTTCCTGGCGGACCTGCGACACGGTGGCGCCGGTGCCCTTGCGGAGGAAATTGACCTCGAAATCATCGCCAAGGCCGTAGCGCGCCTTGAAAGCCTCGGCCAGATTCTGACTGGTACGGTCCGAGAAGAGCGGATGGATCAGCGTCACCGAGCCT
>NZ_CAJXJX010000022.1 GCF_913055775.1 uncultured Demequina sp.
CTCGTTCGGCTTGAGGCTCGAGACGACGAGCCACACGAGCGGGTAGATCATGATGATCGACACCAGGATCAGACCCGCGTGCTTGCCGACCGAGAGCCAGCGGTCGCGGGGTGAGCGCTTGGCACTGCTGCGGCGCGGCGCGGCCGCGCTCACCTCGTCGGATGCAGAGGCCGTGGCCGATGCGGTGGCAGGGGCGACGTTGTTCGTCTCAGTCGTCATAGAACACCCAATACTTCGAGAGCCAGAAGTTGAACGCGGTGAAGGCGCCGATGACGATCACCAGGAACCAAGCCATGGCCGAGGCCAGGCCCATGTCGTATTCGAGGAAGCCCACCCGGTAGAGGAAGAGCGTGTACAGCATGGTGGCGTCGTTCGGGCCGCCTGTGCCGCCCGAGACCACATAGGCCTGCGTGAAGTTCTGGAACGCGAAGATGATCTGCAGCACCAGGTTGAAGAAGATGATGGGCGTCAGCAGCGGCAGGGTGATCGAGAAGAATCGTCGGGTCTTGCTCGCGCCGTCCATCTCCGCGGCCTCGTAGTACAGCTCCGGGATCTGGCGCAGGCCGGCGAGGAAGATGATCAGCGGCGAGCCGAAGGTCCAGATGTGCAGCACCATGATCGTGCCGAGCGCGTAGTCGGGATGGCCGATCCACCCGGGACCGTCGATGCCGAACCAGGCGAGGAATCCGTTGAGCAGCCCGTCCTTGCCGAAGACCTGGCGCCACAGGATCGCGATGGCGACTGAGCCGCCCAGAAGGCTGGGCAGGTAGAAGATCGAGCGGTAGATCGTGAGCCCGCGGAGGCCCTTGTCGAGAACCAGCGCGAGGAGGAGCGCGAGCACGAGCTGCAGCGGAACCGACACGAGCACGTAGATGACGGTGACCTCGAACGAGTTCCAGAAGTCAGGGTCCGCGAACATCGCCGCGTAGTTGCCGAGGCCTATCCAATCCGGCGGGTTCGCGATCGGCGACTGCAGCAGGTTGTAGTCCGTGAACGACAGGTAGAGCGACGCGACCATGGGCCCCGCAGTGAAGACCAGGAGTCCGATCAGCCAAGGCGCGAGGAACAGGTAGGCCGCCCGGTTATCGGGGTGCTTCTCCCGGGGACCACCTCGATTGCGCGCACCTCTCGCCAGGGTGCGAAGCTCGCCGAGACTGCTCACATGACCTCCTCGTCACGCGTCTTCCGCCACACTACCTCGTGAGAAAGCGGTTTCTCCGTTAGTCTCGGCATCATGACACGGGCTCGCCGAGTAAGTCAAATGTTTCAACAAACGGCTTTTGAAACGTACCATGGGCACCCACGAAGGGGCCGAGCATGACCACCAGGTCGGGGCCGGCGACCATCGCCGAAGTGGCGGCGCACGCGGGTGTGTCGCCTGCCACGGTGTCGCGCGTGATGAACGGCAGGTTCGTCGGAGAGCCCTCCGTCGCGGAGCGCGTCCGCGCTTCCGCGCGCGCCTTGGACTACCACCCGAACCACCTCGCGCGCAGCCTCGCTCTGGGCCGCACCGGCGCGGTGGGACTCGTGGTCCCCGACCTCGCGAACCCCGCCTTCCAGGAAGTGCTGTCGGGCCTCGCCAAGAGCGCAGCTGAGGACGGCTATCGGATCCTCGTCACCGACTCGGCCGAGCACCCGGAGGACGAGCCGGAGCTCGCGACGGAGATTCGCAGGCGCTGCGATGCCGTGGTGCTGTGTGCCCCGCGCATGCGGCACGACGACCTCGTGACGCTCGCTCCCACACTCGACCCCCTGGTCCTGGTGAATCGACCCGATGTGACCGTCGCGGCACCGTCACTGTCCATCGACTACGGAGCGGGGATCGCCGAGCTCGCGCGCTACATGTACGAATCCGGACACCGCCGGTTCGCATTCCTGGCCGGGCCGGAGATGTCCGTCTCGAACGCGCTGCGCCTCGCGAGCCTCGACCGCTTCGCATCCGACCACCCTGACACGACCATGGTGCGCATCCCGTCCGGCGTGGGCATCGAGAACGGCCTGGCGGCAGCCGATGCGGTGGCTCGGGCCGACGTCACGGCGGCACTCGCATACAACGACCTGGTCGCGGTGGGCCTGATCAACGGCCTCGCCGAGCACGGGATCCGCGTGCCCGAGGACATCTCGGTCGCCGGCTTCGACGACATCCCGTACGCGCGGTACATGTCGCCACCGCTCACCACAGTGGCCGTTCCGCACACGGATCTGGGCGTCGAGGCGTGGGACCGGATGCAGACGCTGCTGAACTCGCGACGCCCGGCCGGACAGGTGGTTCTGACGCCGCGCCTCGAGGTCCGTGGGTCCACCGACCGACTGATCTGATAACGATTCAGTTATTTCGTTGACAGCCACACCAAACCCTTGCTAGTTTCCGAGAAAGCGGTTTCTCACCGGAGAGGCATCCCGTGGTGGGCGATCGCCATGCCCTGGGCAACCGGTCCAGAGGCAGTCACGAAGGTGGTCTCAGCCACCGGGAAGCGAGAACGCAATGACGCGTACACACCGAACCATGAGGCGGTCCTCTGCCGCCTTCGCGAGTGCCGCGGTCGCCGGCGCACTGATCCTGTCCGCATGCTCGTCCGACTCGGACCCGGAGACCGACGGCTCCGAGAGCGGCGACGGCGGCGAGGAGACCATGGAAGAGGAGATGGTCGAGATCGAGATGTCGTGGTGGGGAGATGACGCACGTGCGGCGCTCTTCGACGAGGTCATCACGCTGTTCGAGGCCGAGTACCCGTACATCTCGGTGACCCAGACCCCCGTCGGCAGCCCTGACGACCTCTTCAACCGTCTCGCGACGGACTTCGGCACCGGTGGCGAGACCGCGCCGGACGTGTTCGCGCTGGGTGGCGCCAAGCCTCAGGAGTACGGCGAGGTGGGTGCGCTGCTCGACCTCGCGACCGTGGCGGACACCGTCCAGGCGGACAAGTACCCCGACTTCTCGACCACGAACGCCGTGGTCGACGGCACCCTCTACGGCCTTCCCACGGGAGGCAACGCCACCGCGGCATTCGTCAACACCGACATCCTCGAGGCGGCGGGCGTCGACGTGCCTGACGAGAGCTGGACCTGGGACGACCTGGTCGAGATCGCGAACACGGTGAGCTCTGCTGGCCTTACGACCGACTCGGGCGAGCCTGTGTACGGCCTGGACCTGCGCGTGCAGGACATCATCGGCACCTACGCCGGGCAGGAGACCGAGCTGGGCGTCTACGACTGGGACGGTGGCCTCGCGGTCGACGCGGACGTCATCGCCAGCTGGTACGAGATCGAGCTCGAGCTCCAGGAGGGCGGCGGTCTTCCCGACGCCACCATCGTCACCGCCGGCTGGGCGCTCCCGCCGGACCAGCAGCTCTACACGCTGGGTCAGGCCGCGGTGACCTTTGGCTACTCGAACCTCGTGGGCACCTACGAGATGGGCGGCACCACGGAGATCCTCACCCCGCCGACCAACACTGACAAGACGGGTGTGGCGCTGCTGCCCTCGGCGTTCTGGTCCATCAACGCCGCCTCCGCTCACCCGGAGGAGGCCGCACTGCTGGTGAACTGGTTCCTCAACGAGCCCGCCGCGGCTGAGCTCATCCAGGACACCCGCGGCGTGCCGTTCAACCCCGACACCGCCGCAGTGGTCTCGCCGCTGCTCGAGGGTCCGTCGCAGGTGGCCGCCGAGTACGTGCAGTCCACGCTCGACTCGGGCACCGTCGCACCGCCTCAGCCCAACGGCGGCGCCAACATGAACAAGTACACGCAGGATGGGGAGGCGGCCGTGCTGTTCGGCGACGCCACCCCGCAGGAGGCCGCGCAGACCTGGGTCGACCAGCTCTCGGGCGACCTCAGCTAGTTCTCTCCTCCCACCACGATGGCGGGCGGTCCCCTCACCGGGGGGGCCGCCCGCCGTCCTTTCACCACGTTGTCAGCCGCGCTCGACCAGGATGGACACATGAGACCTCTCGACCAGGCACTCCGGAGACTGCGCTCGGCCGGCCGCAGCGGGTCAGCGGCGGGGCCGGACCATGCTCTCGGTGCCGCGCTCTCCCAGCAGGGCGTCGGCTTCGCGGCGATCGGCGGGGCCCTCGAGGACCGGTGGGACCAGGCGGTGCGGGAACTCGAACAATGCATCAGTCCGTTCTCCGGGCCCAACCCTGTTCTCAGCGAGGGCGGCGTCTATCACGGCGCATGGATCGAGAGCACCGGCACCATCAATGCCGAGGTCCTCTCGCGATTCGCCCCGCAGGTGACCGAGGCGACCCACAGGCTGTTCGCAGACAACCTCCGCGAAGACGGGCTCATGCCATACAAGGTCACCGCGGACGGGCCAGGCTTCAGCCAGATCCAGATCGTCACGCCGCTGGCGCGCAGCGTGTGGCACCACTACCTGCTGACCGGCCGTGACCGCGAGTACCTGCGGACCTTGTTCGACGCGATGGCCGCCATGGACGCCTGGCTCGCCCGTCACCGCGACACTCGAGGCACCGGCGGTGTCGAGGCCTTCTGCACGTTCGACACTGGCCACGACCTCTCGCCCCGCTTCTGGGGCGTCGCCGAGCGGTGCCTCAGCGGAGACGCGACACGCTACGACGACACCGATCCCCTGCTGCCCCTGGTCGCTCCGGACCTCACCGCGAATGTCGCGTGCCAGCGCTCGTACCTGGCGCTCATCGCGGCGGAGCTCGGAGAGGACCCGCAGCCCTGGCTCGATCGGGCGGCGTCAAGCGTCGACGCACTGTGGCGCGAGTGCTTCGACGAGGACGACCACTTATTCTACGACCGCGAGGGCGACGGAGGCATGCGGCGCGTCCGGTCCGACGTCCTGCTGCGGGTGCTGGCGTGCGAGGTGGGGGATGACGCCTTCTTCGAGGATGCCCTGCGCCGTCACCTCCTGGACCGCCGAGGCTTCCTCGCCGCTGCCGGGCTCACCTCCATCGCCCTCGATGATCCGCGCTTCGACCGTGACGCATCCCGCAACTCGTGGGCCGGTCCGGTCAACGCGCTGACCATGATCCGCTCCCCCCATGCGTTCGAGCACCACGGCCGTCACGCGGAGCTGGGCGCGCTCGCGCTGCCCATGATCGAGGCCCTCGCCCACGCCGACCGCTTCCCGCAGTGCTTCGATCCCTGGAGCGGTGAGCCGGGGTTCACCGATGTCTACTCCCCCGCGATCCTGTACTTCCTGGACGCCATCGAGCGCACCTCGGGGATTCTTCCGCGGCCCGACGGCGAACTGTGGTTCAGCGGGCTCACGCCTACCCGCCTCAACGGCGACGCGAGGGCCGATGCTGTGGCCTACCGCCGCACGCACGCGGGGGTGACGTATGAGCTCGCCGCCGACGACGGCGAGGTGGCGGTGTGGCGCGACGGCGAGGCCTGGCTGCGGTTCCCGCGGGGCTGGCGCATAGTCGTGGGCACCGATGGCGACGTCGAGTCCGTCGTCGGACTCGCGCAGACGGCCGTCTCAGGCCGCCTCACCGTCGACGGCGTCTCGACTCCGCTCGAACTCGCCGGTAACGACGTGGTCGCGATCCACGGCGACAGCCCGGGCACGCGCACGAGCATCGGAGTGGTGACCCCGCGCCACTGACGCGGTCCGCGCCACTCAGCCCGGGCATCGGCCCCCTGATGTCTCCTGGCAGTCACGGAGTGCCGGAAATCGCCGATTCTCGGCACTCAGTGACTGCCAGGGCGCGGGCGGATGCGCGAGGGACGCGCGAGCGCGCAGGTCAGGCGCCCAAGTGGCTGCGCAGCACCTCTGACAGGCCGCCGCGCTCGTCGCAGGCCGCGAAGCGGAAGCTTGCCGCGAGCTCGCGAGCGCGCTCGGGACTGACACCGGCGAACAGGTCCCCGAACTGCTCCGCGAGCGGCTCGGCGAGCAGGATGTGGCGCACCAGCACCGCGATGTGCGGCTGACGGCCCCACGGCCACGGCGCGAAGTCGGGGAACTCGCGGTCGAACAGCGCGTCGATCGGGTCGAGCACGTCGCGCACACCCGCGTCGGATCCGCCCCACGAGTCGATGCCGAGGGTCTTCTTGCGCGCGGCGTTGTCGCCAATGAGCTCGAGATACGGGCTGTCGGCGTTGGCGTACACCAGGCCCTGGAGGCCGATGTCCTTGTAGGTCCACAGTGCCCAGCTCGCGCCGTGCTCGCGGTAGATCTCGAGCTGGTCGGTCAGGAGCTGGTAGCGCCACGCGTCCTGAGACCGGTCCTCGGAGTACACGGGACCGAACTCGCCGATCCAGATGGGGGTCCCGGTGCGACGCATGTACTCGGTCCGGCGCAAGAAGGTCTGCTCGACCACGGAGCGGTCGAAGTACTCGCCGCGCGTCACGCCCGGGTACTCGGTTGCGCTGGTAATGCCGGGCAGCGCGTAATCGTGGGCGGTGTAGACCGTGTTGGGCAGCGGCTCGGACCGGTTGTCGAGGAAGCTGAAGTCCGTCGAATACTTGTTGCCGTCCAGGAACAGCACGTGGCGCGAGTCGATCGCGCGAATGGCCTTCTCCAGCCGGTCATAGAACACCGGCAGTACCTCGCCGGTCGGATCCGAGGGCTCGTTGATCGGGTTGTAGCCGGCGACCTCGGGGCGGTCCTTGAAGCGTTCGGCGAGCGCCTCCCACAGGTGCACCACGCGGTCCTGGAAGTGCCGGTGCGTCCAGAAGTCCGCGACGTGCGTGGGGTTGTCGGAGTGCCAGTGCTGGTTCTGGTGCCCGGGCAGCGCGTGCAGGTCGAGGATCGAGTAGATGCCGTGGCGTGCCAGGAGAGACACCACCCGGTCCAGGTGCGCGAAGCCGGCCTCCTTGAGTTCGAACGGCGCGGCATCGTCCTCGAGGTGGCGGTAGTTGAAGGGGATCCGCACCGAGTTGATGCCGAGCGCGGCGAGGTGCGCGGCGTCGGGCTCGTCGAAGAACGCGAGGAGGAACTCGTCGAAGAAGGCGTCGTAGGACGCGCGACCCATCCGGTCGAGCATGACCCGGCGGATGTTCTCCTCGTTGCCGGGGTAGCCGGTGATGAAGTTCTCCATGTTCATCCAGCCGCCCAGGCCCACGCCCGCGAGCGTCACCGCCGCCCCGGACTCGTCGACCAGACGGTCGCCTTCTACACGGATCCAGTCCAGGGGCATGGTGATTCTCTCCTTCGAGCGTTGCGAGTCGGGCCGGGACCGCGCCAGATCACGCCCATCCCGACCCTGGCCACTCTACGCTGAGGAACCGCTTTCTCACCACGCCCGCCCGGTCACCGCACGGCCGAGCTGCGCCCGCATTTCTGGAGGTGAGCGAGTCGCGGGACCGTCGCGTTGACACACGTCCTCGCACCCCGTAGAGTAAATGAGTTGAAACGATTCACAGGGTCCGGCCGACGTCGACGAGGACGCCGGGCAGACCTCCTACCGAGCAAGAATGGACGACGACGTCATGACTGACTTCTCCGCGATCGCGCCCCGCCTCGAGGAGCAGGCCATCGAGCTGCCCTCGTGGGCCTTCGGCAACTCCGGCACCCGCTTCCGCGTCTTCGGCACGCCGGGCACGCCGCGCGACCCGTTCGAGAAGATCTCCGACGCCGCACAGGTCCACAAGGTCACTGGCCTGTCGCCCACTGTCGCGCTGCACATCCCGTGGGACAAGGTCGACGACTACGCGGAGCTCAAGGCGCATGCCGAGTCCGAAGGCGTCGCCCTGGGCACGATCAACTCGAACACCTTCCAGGACGAGGACTACAAGCTCGGCTCGCTCGCCCACCGCGACGACCGCATCCGACGCAAGGCCATCGACCACCACCTCGAGTGCATCGACATCATGGACGCGACCGGGTCCCGCGACCTCAAGATCTGGCTCGCGGACGGCACCAACTACGCCGGCCAGGACGACATGCGCGGCCGCCAGGACCGCATGCACGAGGCCCTGCAGGAGATCTACGAGCGCATCGGCGAGAACCAGCGCCTGGTGCTCGAGTACAAGATCTTCGAGCCGGCGTTCTATCACATGGACGTTCCGGACTGGGGCACCAGCTACGCCCAGGTGGCCGCGCTGGGCGAGCGCGCGACCGTGTGCCTCGACACCGGCCACCACGCCCCCAGCACCAACATCGAGTTCATCGTCATGCAGCTGCTGCGCCTGGGCAAGCTCGGCTCCTTTGACTTCAACTCGCGCAACTACGCGGACGACGACCTCATCGTGGGGGCCGCGGACCCGTTCCAACTGTTCCGCATCATCGTGGAGGTCATCCGCGGCGGCGGCTACGGCAATGACGGTGACACCGCCTTCATGCTCGATCAGTGCCACAACATCGAGGACAAGATCCCCGGCCAGATCCGGTCCGTTCTCAATGTCCAGGAGATGACGGCGCGCGCCCTGCTCGTGGACCGTGAGGCGCTCACCGCGGCGCAGGTGGCCGGCGACGTCCTGGGCGCGAACGGCATCCTCATGGACGCCTTCTACACGGACGTGCGCTCCGACCTCGCCGCGTGGCGCGAGAGCCGCGGCCTCCCGGGCGACCCCATGGCCGCCTTCGCGGAGTCGGGCTACCTCGCCCGCATCGCCGAGGAACGCGTGGGCGGCACCCAGGCGGGCTGGGGCGCCTGACCCATGCCCCGCGTGTGCTTCACCCTGCAGGTCGACACTGACCGGCTCGAGGAGTACGTCGACGCCCACCGCGCGGTCTGGCCTGAGATGCTCGAGGCGATTCGCGACGCCGGCAGGCGCGACTACAGCCTCTTCCTGCGCCCCGACGGGCTGCTGGTGGGCGTGTACGAGACGGATGACGACGAAGCTTCGGCCGCTGCCCTCGCGGCAGACGCGCGCACCGCGACGTGGGAGTCCACGATGGCGCCGTTCTTCGTCTCCCTCGACGGCGACCGGCCCGACCAGGGCGCGCCTCAGCTTCCCGAGGTCTTCCACCTCGAGACCCAGCTGCGCGCGGCGGGACTGAGCCAGTGAGCACAGCCGTGATCGAGGACGTCGTGGTTCCCGCGACCGGCCTCACCGAGGTCGACGCGGGTCCGCCCCGCGTCGACGTGCCCGCGCGGCTGTACCGCCCGGGCGGGGCCGATGCGCGGGCTGGGTCACGCGGCATCGTGTGGGTTCACGGTGGCGGCTTCGTGTGGGGAGACCTCGACATGCCGGAGGCGGACTGGGTCGCGCGACGGCTCGCGGACGCCGGCCACACCGTGCTCTCGGTCGACTACCGCCTGGTGACCGGCGGAGACATCGAGCGGCGGCAGTTCGCGGACGAGGCCCAGCATCGCTTCCCCGCCGCCCACGACGACGTCCGCGCCGCGCTGTCGTGGATGGGTGCGCACGCCGTGCGACTGGGCTTCGACGCGGACAGGATCGTGCTGGGCGGCGCTTCCGCGGGCGGCAACATCGCCGCGGGAGTCGCGCTGCGCACGTCGCGGGACCCGCGCGCCAAAGAACCCCAGCGCCTGGTGCTCGCCTACCCCGTCGCCCACGCCGCGCTCCCCTCGCTCGACCCGGCCACAGCACAGGCCGTCGCGGGCCTCCCCGAGAACGCACGCTTCCGCCCCGACACCGTCGCCGCGATGAACCTCAACTACGTGGGCGACGCCGACGTGCTGACCAACGCCTACGCGTTCCCCGGCGGGCAGGACCTCACCGGCATGCCCCCCACGCTGATCGTGAACTCCGAGGCGGACGACCTCCGCGCGACCGGAGAGGCCTTCGGCCGCGAGCTCTCCGCGGCCGGCGTCGACGCCACCACCCTCTACGAGCCGGGCACCACGCACGGCCACCTCAACCGTCCCGAGGAGCCCCACGCGGAGCGCTCCCTCACCACCATCCTCGACTGGCTCGCAGACAGCGAGCACGACACCTCCCGAAAGGACCTGTCATGACGAACCCCGTCGTCTCTGATCTGATCACGCGCTCGAACCGCCTGGGCTCGGACCCGAAGAACACCAACTACGCGGGCGGCAACACGTCCGCGAAGGGCTCCGAGACGGACCCGGTGACCGGCCAGCCCATCGAGCTGGTGTGGGTCAAGGGCTCCGGCGGCGACCTGGGCACGCTGCAGGAGAAGGGTCTGGCCGCGCTGCGCCTGGACCGCATGCGCGCGCTCGTCGACGTCTACCCCGGCATCGACCGCGAGGACGAGATGGTCGCGGCCTTCGACTTCTGCCTGCACGGCAAGGGTGGCGCGGCCCCCAGCATCGACACCGCGATGCACGGCCTCGTGGAAGCGGCCCACGTGGACCACCTCCACCCCGACTCGGGCATCGCGATCGCGACCGCCGCCGACGGCGAGGAGCTGACGCAGAAGATCTTCGGCGACCAGGTGGTGTGGGTGCCGTGGCGCCGCCCCGGCTTCCAGTTGGGCCTCGACATCGCGGAGATCAAGGAGGCGAACCCGCAGGCGATCGGCTGCATCCTGGGCGGCCACGGCATCACCGCGTGGGGCGACACCTCCGAGGAGTGCGAGGCGCGCTCGCTGCAGATCATCGACACTGCGGCCGCGTACATCGCCGAGCACGGCAAGGCGGACCCGTTCGGCGGGGCGCTTGAGGGCTACGGCGCCCTGGAGGCCGATGCGCGACGCGCCAAGGCGGCAGCGCTCGCTCCCACCATTCGCGGCCTAGCATCCACCGACAAGCCGATGGTGGGGCACTTCACCGACGCCTCCGAGGTCCTCGACTTCCTCGCATCTTCCGAGCACCCGCGCCTGGCCGCGCTGGGCACCTCCTGCCCCGACCACTTCCTGCGCACCAAGGTCAAGCCGATGGTGCTGGACCTGCCGGCGGACGCTCCGGTCGAGGACGCGATCGCGCGCCTCAAGGGGCTGCACGTCGAGTACCGCGCCGACTACCAGGCCTACTTCGACGCTCACGCCACCGAGGACTCCCCCGCCATCCGTGGCGCGGACCCGCTGATCGTGCTGGTTCCGGGCGTGGGCATGTTCTCGTTCGGGGCGAACAAGCAGACCGCGCGCGTGGCCTCCGAGTTCTACATCAACGCCATCAACGTCATGCGCGGCGCCGAGGCGCTGTCCACGTACACCCCGATCTCGGACTACGAGAAGTTCCGCATCGAGTACTGGGCTCTCGAGGAGGCCAAGCTCCAGCGCATGCCGAAGCCCAAGTCGCACGCGACCCGCGTCGCGTTCGTGACCGGCGCGGCCTCGGGCATCGGCAAGGCCATCGCGACGCGCCTAGCCGCCGAGGGTGCGTGCGTGGTCATCGCGGACCTCGATCTCGCCAAGGCCCAGGAGGCCGCCGCGGAGCTGGGCTCGACCGACGTCGCGGTGGGCGTGCAGATCGACGTGAGCAGCGCCGATGCGGTTCAGTCGGCCGTGAACGAGGCGGTGCTCGCCTTCGGCGGCATCGACCTCATCGTCAATAACGCGGGCCTGTCGCTGTCGAAGCCGCTGCTCGAGACCACGGAGAAGGACTGGGACCTCCAGCACGACGTCATGGCCAAGGGATCGTTCCTGGTCTCGCAGGCGGCCGCACGTGCCATGATCGCGCAGGAGATGGGCGGCGACATACTGTACATCGCATCCAAGAACTCGGTGTTCGCCGGACCGAACAACATCGCCTACTCCGCGACCAAGGCCGACCAGGCACACCAGGTGCGTCTGCTCGCGGTGGAGCTGGGCGAGCACGGCATCAAGGTCAACGGCATCAACCCCGACGGCGTGGTGCGCGGCTCCGGCATCTTCGCCGGCGGCTGGGGCGCCAACCGCGCCAAGACCTACGGCATCGAGGAGGACGACCTCGGCAAGTTCTACGCGCAGCGCACGATCCTCAAGCGTGAGGTCCTGCCCGAGCACGTCGCGAACGCCGCCGTGGTTCTCACCGGCCCCGACATGACCCACACCACCGGACTGCATGTGCCGGTGGACGCAGGCGTGGCAGCCGCCTTCCTGCGATGAGCACGGCGCCAGGGTCGACCGCGGCCGTCGCTGCGGTCGACCTCGGAGCCACCAGCGGCCGCGTCATGGTGGGGCACGTGGGTGCCGACACCCTGCGCATCCGCCAGGTCGCGCGCTTTCCCAACGGCCCCGTCTCGCTGCCCGACGGTCTGCACTGGAACATCCAGGGCCTGTACCGGGCGGCCCTGGATGGCCTGCGGGACGCGCGGAACTGGGAGAAGGACGTCGCCTCGATCGGCATCGACTCGTGGGCCGTCGACTACGGCCTGCTGCGCGGCGGCCGCTCACTGGGCGAGCCGTTCCACTACCGCGACGCGCGCAACGAGCCTGCCGTGGACCGGGTGCACGCGCGCGTGCCATTCGCGGACCTCTACCGCCGGAGCGGCCTGCAGTTCCTGCCGTTCAACACGCTGTACCAGCTTGAATCCGAGGATTCTGCGGTGCTGGCCGCCGCGGATCGCCTGCTACTGGTGCCGGACCTGCTCGCGTTCTGGCTCACCGGTCGCGAGGTCGCGGAGCGCACCAACGCGTCCACGACCGGGCTGCTCGATGTGGCGACGCGCGAGTGGGACCTCGAGCTGGTGTCTCTACTCGGCCTGGCCCCCTCCCTGCTGCCGGAGCTCGTGGAAGCCGGCACGCGCATCGGCCCTTTGCTCGGGGCCGCTGCGCAGCACACCGGCCTTGCCGACGCGCAGGTGGTGGCGGTGGGCAGCCACGACACGGCATCTGCCGTGGTCGCAGCGCCGATGCGCGAGTCGGGTGGCGCGTACATCTCCTGCGGGACGTGGGGTCTGGTGGGCGTCGAGACCGAGCGGCCGGTGCTCACCGATGCTGCGCGCGAAGCGAACTTCACGAACGAGGGCGGCGTGGACGGCCGTACCCGGTTCCTCCACAACGTCATGGGCCTGTGGCTGCTGAGCGAGTCGATCCGCACGTGGGAGCTCGACGGCGACACCGTCAGTCTTGAACGGCTGCTCGCGGAGGCCGACGCCGTGGGGCCCGACGTTCCCGTGTTCGACGCGAACGACCCCGTCTTCATGGCGCCCGGCGACATGCCCGCGCGCATCGCCCAGTGGTGCACCGAGCGCGGACTCAGCGCACCCTCGAGCCGCGCCGAGGTCGCGCGCTCGATCATCGAGAGCCTGGCCCAAGCGTTCGCGCGGGCGGTAGCCACCGCATCGTCCCTCTCGGGGCAGCCCGTCGACACCATCCACATGGTGGGTGGCGGCGCGCTCAACGAGCTCCTGTGCCAGCGCACGGCTGATCACTCAGGGCTCACCGTGGTCGCCGGACCCGTCGAGGCGACCGCGCTGGGCAACGTGCTGGTGCAGGGTCGCGCGCTGGGCGCGATCGACGGCACTCTAGAGTCGATGCGAGACCTGGTGCGGCGGACCTTCGCCCCTCGCACCTTCGAGCCCCGCGCGTGACGTCGCCGCGGGCATCAGAAATGAGGAGTCTGACGTGAAGCAGGAACGGCACTTCCCCAAGCCGAGCGAGCTGGCGCCTCTCCTGCGCTTCAAGAAGTTCGAGATGGACGGGCGCAAGCGGCGGCTCGCGAAGGCGCACACCATCGCTGATCTGAGGAAGATCGCGAAGCGGCGGACGCCCCAGGGCGCGTTCGACTACACCGACGGCGCCGCCGAGGCCGAGCTGTCCCTGGCCCGCGCGCGCCAGGCCTTCCTCGACATCGAGTTCCATCCGGCCATCCTGCGCGACGTATCCGCAGTCGACACGTCGGTGTCGATCGCGGGCGGCACCTCCGCGCTGCCCTTCGGCATCGCGCCCACGGGTTTCACCCGGATGATGCACAGCGAGGGCGAGCGGGCGGGCGCCTCGGCGGCCGGCGCCGCCGGCATCCCCTTCTCGCTGTCGACCGTGGGCACCACGTCGCCCGAGGACGTCGCGCGCGCCAACCCGCGCGGACGCAACTGGTTCCAGCTGTACATGCAGAAGGACCGCGCGAAGTCGATGGACCTCGTCACCCGCGCAGCCGTGTCCGGCTTCGACACGCTGCTGGTGACCGTGGACGTGCCCGTCGCGGGCGCTCGGTTGCGCGACAGCTACAACGGCTTCACGATCCCCCCGCAGCTGACCCCGAAGACCGTCCTCAACGCGATCCCGCGACCCGAGTGGTGGGTCAACTTCCTCACCACCGAGCCGCTGACCTTCGCGTCGCTGTCCGAGTGGGACGGGACCATCGGCGAACTGCTCGACGCCCTGTTCGACCCCACGCTGGACTTCGACGACCTCGCCTGGATCCGCGAGCAGTGGAGCGGCAAGATCTTCGTCAAGGGCATCCAGACCGTCGCTGACGCCAAGGCCGTCATGGATGTGGGCGCGGACGGCATCGTGCTGAGCAATCACGGCGGTCGCCAGCTGGACCGCGCTCCGGTGCCGTTCCACCTGCTTCCTGCCGTGCGCAAGGAGCTCGGGGACGACGCCGAGATCATCCTCGACACCGGCATCATGTCCGGCGCGGACATCGTGGCCGCCCTCGCGATGGGCGCTGACTTCACGCTCGTGGGCCGCGCGTACCTGTATGGCCTCATGGCCGGCGGCCGCGAGGGCGTGGACCGGTCCATCGACATCCTGCGCAGGGAAATCGTGCGGACCATGAAGCTCCTGGGCGTCGCGTCGGTGGTGGATCTCAACCCCGGGCACGTGACGCAGTTGCGGCGGCTCATCCCACGCGACTGACGGGGCCTTCTCGACCCGATCCGCGCAGCGCCGTGGCGGACTCGCGACCCGCGATCCCTAGGACAGAGCGCGCACTCGACAGGCGGCGC
Organism: uncultured Demequina sp.; assembly: GCF_913055775.1. Classification (GTDB taxonomy): domain Bacteria; phylum Actinomycetota; class Actinomycetes; order Actinomycetales; family Demequinaceae; genus Demequina. The sequence goes on from NZ_CAJXJX010000022.1 coordinate 14,656, forward strand.
TGAGGCTCTCTCCCCGCCCCAGCCTGACGAGGTCTCGCCCGGAGTTGAAGGCGTCCGGTGGACAGGTCGTGGGCTCGACGGCGACGCTGGCCCGCCTGTCAGGGGCCGGCGCCTCATCTGCGGTATAGACGTGGATCCACGGGTAGCCCCGGTCGACCGCCAGCTCGACACCAGCGCCGCCGTCGCCGGTGAGGCGCACCCGCGACCACCCGTCGTCGTCGCGCTCGAGGGTGGTGTAGGCGTGGTTCAGGCGCACGCCCTCGAGACTCTGGCCTCCGCGATCGTCCCTGACCGCCGCGGGCTCGAACGGCGCGAGAGGCCCCGGGTCGAGCGCGCGTCCGGTGAGCGCGAGCACGTGGCCCGCCTGCAACGACATGGTCCAGGCGTCCGCCGCGCCGGCACGCATCTCGCCCGCCAGAAGGTAGGGGTGAAAGCCCAGACCCACTGGAGCTGTCCCCGTACCGACGTTCGTGGCGGTGATCACGTGGGTGAGGCCTGCGTTATCCACGGCGACGTCGACCACGAGGTCCAGCCTCCAGGGGTAGCCGCGACCAGGAAGGATCTCCCCGGCCATCACCACGCGGTCGGGCTCGTGCGTCACGATGTCGAACTCAGTCCAGGCGGCGAACCCGTGCAGCGCCGCATTGCGTCCGGGTTCGTTCGTCGGCAGCACGTGTTCGGTGCCGTCGTAGGTGTAGCGCGCACCGCTGGTGCGCCCGGGCCACGGCGCCAGCAGCGCACCCCTCATCTCGGGCCGCCGTGCACCCCGGGGAAACGGAGCGATGAGGTCCCGCCCCGCTGCGGTCAGGCACCGCTCCGTGGCGCCATGGGTGGTGACGGTCGTTGCGTAGCCAGCGCTGGAGATCGAGACTTCGCCGTGCACGTCAGGCCTGGCGGCCGACGTGACTCGCCTGCTCGCGGGCGAACAGCAGCAACTCGGGCAGGCTGGTCGCGAAGTAGTCGGTGACACCGTCGTCCCGGACGGGCGGCGGCGGCGCGTAGCGTGCACGCGCTTCGCCCAGGCTTCGCGGGGGGTCCACCGTGCCGCGGCCCAACGCCTCGTTGGTGCGGTCCCACGCTGCGAGCGCCCGCCCTTCCCCGCCCTCCCAAGGGTGGAACGCACGACCGGTGAGGATCGCGAGCGCACGGTCCGCGAGGCCCTGGGCGACGAGGAGCTCGACGTACTCGATGGTGAGGTCGTCACGCGTGAGCACCAGATCTTCGACGGGCTCCAGCGCAGCGAGCCGCTGCGCGGTACCGTGCCCCAATTTGAGCGCGAGCTGGTCACGCTCGAACAGCAGGCGCGCATCACCGGGGGCGGCGGCGACGGCCTGGTCATAGCGCTCCCACGCGAGGTCGTCGTCGTGCGACACCGTGTACGCAGCCAGCCCGGCGTTGCGGAGCAGCACCGGGTCGCGAAGACCCAGTCCGATCGCGTGCTCCCACAGCGACGCGGCATGCCCGCGCCTGCCGTTGTCGTACAGCAGCGTGCCGAGCAGCGCGTGCGCGACAGCGTCCTGCGGGTCGGCAACCGTGGCGGCGGTGAGGGCATCGAGCGCGTCGAGTCCATGCGGGAACGCATAGGTGAGATCCTCGCGCCGTGCCGCAGCGCGCCGTTCCGCCGCCTCACCGGGCCTTCCGTCGCGCTCGAGCATCGCGGCAGCGAGGTAGTGAGCGAGTGGCCGTACGTTCCCGGCGCCCAGATCAGTAGCGGCGACTGCGCGGTCGATGGCCTCGAGCGCACCGTCGACGTCGCCGGCTGCGCCGAGGTCGTGGGCGACGTCGAGCAGCATGCCCGGATCATCTGCGACAGGCTTCCCGGCCAGCACCCGCAGCGTCGCATCGAGGCCGTCGACCGCGAGAGCGCTCTCGAGGATCTCCCGCGCTTCGTGGTCGCGTCCCGACCGGCGCACCACGATGACCCTCAGTGCCGCACGGCGGGGGTCGTGGCTCACGACGCCGTCGAGGGTGTCGAGAACCCGCAGCGCGGCCTGGTTCCGGCCACGACGCGCCAGAGACCGGGCAAGCTCGAGACCTGCGGCAGGAGCCCACGTCGCATCCCAGCCCGCCTTGCCGAACGCTCGCTCGGCCTCCTCCACGCGACCCAAACGCATCAGCACCAGGCCTGAGAGGTAGTACGCCTCAGTGTCGGTCGGGTTGGCGTTGCGACGCGTCAGGCGGGCGAGCGCGCGCTCGATGCGCGACAGTGCGTCCGCGTAACGGCCCGTGCGGTAATCAAGGTCAGCGACCGCCAGGTTCGTGCGCACATCTCCCGGTTCCCGGCGCAACGCCTCGTCCCAGTAGAGCAGCGGCGACCGGGTCGGGTGGCGGTACTGGGCCAGGTGCACACCGGTGAGGTACAACTCCTCGACCGTGTCCACCGACTCGGGAGCCGGCGGCTCGTCCGCGACCCATGGCTCCCCCTCGGGAACCTCGACCGGTTCCCAGCGCACGAGCACGGCGCCGGACGCATCCATCAGCTCGACGGCTAGTGCGCCCTCAACGGGCCCGGACGACAGCGTGGCCGTCTCGCCGGGAGCGAGGTCTACTACGCGCTCGGCCACCGCATCGTCGTCCGCAAGAATCCGCAGCACCGCGCCCCGGCGCGGTGAGGTGACTGCCACCGTCGCCGTGACGCCGCCGTCGCGCCTGACGTTGACGGCTGCGTCGGGCGTGGCCTGATGGGCCGGGCCGATCGCCGGGATGGGGAACCAGTGCTGCGTGAAGACCTTCGACTCCCCCGGCAGCAGCCACGAGAAGTCGGGCTGGTTGTCGGTGTAGACACCCGCCATGAGCTCGACATACGGGCCATCGCCGTCAGTCAGCTGATCGTCCCACGCATGTCCAAAGGGCGCATTGCCCCAGGTCCACTGCTTCTTCCCGGGAGACACCCGGCGCTCCGCCCAGTGCACGAAGCCGGCGCCCGCGGCATGGTCGTAGCCACCGAAGAAGTCCTCGTGCGAGTCGACGATCATGTACGAGGTGGGCACCGGAATGTTCCGGTAGAAGTCGATCCGGTCCGCGCCCGACTGCTCCGCCGCGAGCGCCGGATAATCGACGTTGTAATACGGCCGGTCCGCCTCCGGGAAGGCCGTCAGTGCTCGCCGCGCGTGATCGGCGACGTAGCGCACGTCCTCGGGGAAGAATGACTGGTAGTCATCATGGACGCGGGCCGCCACGTTTGCCCACCACAGAAAGGTCTGTCGCTCGCTCGTGCGGTTGTGGACGCGTACCGCGAGTTCGACCACCGAGCTGTCCGGGCGCAGCCGAATGCCGTGCTGCGCAGACATGCGCGCGAACGGGTCGTGATCGTGACACCAGACGGTGACGGATCCGTCCGCTGCCTCCTCGATGGACGTCTCGACCGGGAGGTATGTGGCGGGCCGGTGGTGCTGCGGCCAGTTGAACTCCACGCCGCCGCTGATCCACGGTCCCGCGAGACCTACCAGCGCCGGCTTGATGACGTTGTTGCGGTAGAAGAAGTCGTATCCCGTCGTCTTGTCGTAGCCGATGTGGATGCGGCCCCCCAGCTCGGGCAGGATCATCAGGCGCACGTAGGCGTTCTCGAGATGAACGGCGTCCCAGTGGCGGGTCACCGGATCGTCGGCGATCGACTCGGTGAACGGAATCGGATAGACCCTGCCACTCGAGCCTTGGTAGACGCGGCGGTCGAGGTACATGGGGTACGGGCTCGGCTCGCCCGCCTCGTAGGTCCGGATGGCGACAGGCTCGCTCCAGGCGACAGCGCCGCCGTCCGTGAGGACCTGCGCGAACTGCGGGGGCGCGTCGGGGAGGGCGATGGCGGCGGCGTCTGCGGACACCGACTCGGCACGAGCGACATTGCTGGTCATGCTCGCAATCTAGTCCTCCGATCCGTGGGCCGGTATAGTCGATCCCAGGAAGCACATGGACGATTCAACGGAAACCTCCGCCACCACCGCGCGACCCGAGGGCTTCGCGGGCCAGCGCCTATGCGTGCTGCCACGGCCGCGTGTCGCGGAGGCTCTGGCGGCACCCGCGACACGACGACTGGTGGTCACCGACGCGGGGTATTTCCCGCACGCCAGCGGGCATCGACGCACCCGGACAACGGGCGTGCCCGAGACCATCGTCATCCTGTGCGTCGCCGGCAGAGGGACTGTTCGGATCGGCGACGACACCACCGCTGTCGGTCCCGGCACGTGCATCACGATCCCCGCACTCGCGCCGCACGACTATTGGGCATCCGACGACCCATGGACGATCTGGTGGATGCACCTCCGGGGTTCCGACGTCGCCGAGCTCGTCGCTCCGCTCCCGGGTCTGGGCCCGACAGTGCGCCGTGTGCAAGGCCTTGACCGCGTGTCCGCGCTGTTCGATGAGCTCGTCAGCACGATGGAGCGGCCGCCCTCGGACGCCCGGCTGCTGGCAGCCTCCGGAGTCGCATGGAACCTGCTCAGTCGCCTGGCCGTCGACGCCGTGCTCCCTGCAGAGGGCACACCGCTCGAGCGCGCGATGCGCTACCTGGAGGCGCGAGTCGACGGATCGGTCTCCGTCACAGAGCTGGCCGCGCTGGTGGGCATCTCCCCGTCGCACCTCGGGGCGCTGTTTCGCGAGGCGACCGGTGGTGGCCCTGCCTCGTATCACTCCTCATTGCGCATGGCTCGTGCCCGGTCTCTGCTGGACACGACAAGCATGCCGGTCGGGCAGGTCGCGACCGCCGTGGGCTACCTTGACCCCCTGTACTTCTCACGCCAGTTCCGCCGTACGCACGATGTCAGTCCGTCCGAGTACCGCGCCCTCCGCAAGGGCTGACGATACACCCAGCGCCGCTCACGCCAGGCTGGTGGTCACGACCGGTCGCGCGATCGCGGCGCCCAGCTCGAGCACCGGGCGCGACAGCGCGGGACGTACACGGCGGTCGACATGCACCGTCCACCCCGTGGTCAGCCACGCGAACGCGCGGATCGACAGTCCCTCCTCGCGAATGGCGTCACGGTACGGCATGAGGTCGAGTTCAAGAGGTCGCCCGGACCAGAACTGGTCCCACACGAGCGACTCCCCCACATACACGCGCATCGCGTCACCCGTCCATGCGAGCGAGAGCATCAACTGATCGACGCCCTCGAACCATGAGTCCTGGATCGCGACGGCAACGGGCTCGAGCGCCGCGAAGTCGTCGTCGGTGGGAGCCGACCGGCGCCCCGACCGATGGTCCTCGCGCACCGGGGCCGCGACCGCCGCAGGAGTCCGCTCGATGGCGACAGCGAACTCGGCGGGTCCCGACGGTACGGGGTGCACCGCGAAAGCGCCCACTGATCCCTCCTGGGGACCAGCCAACGGAGGCAACGCCAGCACGACCGCATCGTGCTGGGGCGCCACCACACGAAAGCCTGTGTCGTCGAACCATCCCTCGCCGTCCCACAAGAGCACAGTGTCGCGGCCACGGACCTCGCCTCGCCAGACGGAGTCTGCCTGCTGGGCCGTCAAGAAGACCAGATCGGTATCGGCCACGGAGACCACGCACTCGGGTCCCACGGCCCTCGACGGCCGTGCGACCACGGTCTCGCCTCGAGTCTCGACCAGTGCACCGGTGACGGCCTGAGGCTCGACTCCTTCGAACTGCAGTTCCACGTCGATGCCATCGGATGCCGCGAAGAGCACGACAGTGCGCCCATCGACCTCGATGGACGTGATGGGCTGAGCGGTGGCAGTCAGCGCCCGGATCGCGCCGTACGTCTGGCGCAGCGGCCACATGGCGCTCACGCCCGACGGGATGCGGACGGGATCGCTGGGCACGGTCACGACGGACTCGGGTCCCCGCACGTGAAACGCCACGTCCGGGAGCGACGGCAGCGCCTCGACGGCGGGCTGATGGTTGTTGAGGAAAAGAAAGCCGCGGCTTCCGTCGTGTCGTACGGACCATCGCGGACCACCGGGAACCTTCGTCGGAAAGACAGCCGGCAATGGTGCGAGCGTCGCGCCGAACTCCCGAATGAAGAGGTGCTGGCGCCGGAGCGCGTGAAAGTGGTGCCGCTGCTGCCCCTGCGCCCCGATGGGTGCGTAGAAGTCGTAGTCGATCACGGGGACGTCGTTGGGATACCCCGTGACATGCGACTCCTGCGTGGTCGACAGCTCGCCGATCGCATGGGTGCCACCGTGATAGAGGTAGTACCCCTGCCACGAGGAGCCGGATCCCAGCTTCGTCAGCGCCAGAGCAGCGACATCGGCAGAGTCGACGTGCGGGCGTCGGTGGTACGCGACCGTCATGCCTCCGCCGAGCTCACACGTCGCGTAGGGCCAGGGATCGCCCGCGCCCAGCGCCGCATCAGTCCCCACCTCGACCGCGGTGTCGCGGAGGTCCGCCCCCACGGTGAGGTCGTCTCGCTCCTCACTGAACGTGAAATGCTTGACGCCGAACGCGGGCCAGTCGATGTCGGCTTCCTCCCAGAAGCCGTCCGAGTACCCGGCGTAGACGGGCAGGACCGCGCCGCGCGGCAGCTGGGCGCCACCCCAGCCGGTGGCCGTCCACAGGCTCGCGCGCATGCCGGCGTGCTCGCACATGCGCCGCAGCGTCGCGAGGTGACCCGGCTGGTCGTACAGCTCGTTCTCGACCTGGACCCCGATGATCGGGCCGTCAGGGTTGTCGCGGTCGTGGAACAGGTCGCGCGTCTGGTCCGCGATCCCCTCGATCCACCCGTGCACATGGGCGAGGTAGGCGGGATCGTCGGTGCGGTGCGCGACTGGCAGAGCTTGGAGCCAATCAGGCAGCCCGCCGTTGCGCGTCTCGCCGTGCACCCACGGCCCGACCCGCAGCACCACCTCGAGTCCCACGCGCCGAGCCGTCTCGACGAAGGCCCGGATGTCCCGTGGACCGTCCCAGCGCAGGCGCCCCTCGACCTCCTCGTGCAGGACCCACACGAGGTAGGTCGCGACCACGTCGACGCCGCCCGAGCGCATCTTCTGCAGTTCGCGCTCCCACCGCTCGGGCCGGTCCCTGCTGAAGTGGTACTCGCCCATCACGGGGATCCACGGCGTGCCGTCGCGCTCGATGCAGCGGCTCATGACTTGGATCCGGTCGCGGGTGCCCTCTGGGTCGCCCATGTCCACAGGTGCCGGCTCGAGCGCCGGCGCGACCGTCACGTCAACTGTGGTGTCGGGCGCCACCTCGACCAGCGTGTGCACCTCGGGGCTCACCGTGCGCACCGCCGTCCGTGCGCTCGATCGCTGGGACGACTGCCGTCGGTGTGACGTTTCAACTCTGACCTCTTCGTATCGCGTCGTCCATGCCGGAGTGCACGTTCCGACGACTGGCGCCAAGCATCGCCCACGAGGGCGCATTCCGTCAAGAAACCGGTTACCGCTCCAGGCCGCCGCTCACCCGGGGAGGGCAGGACCGGTGCTTCCGCGCACCACGAGCACGGGCGTGAATGAGCGGAAGTCGGCGCCCACCGCCTCCGCAAACTGGTGTGACAGGGCACCCCAGGCCGCCTCGCCGACCGATTCGAGCGCCACGTGCACCGTCGTCAGCCCCGGACGAGACAGGTGCGCGAAAGGAATGTCATCGAAACCGGCGATCGACACGTCGTCCGGAACCCGCCAGCCATGTTCAGCCGCACGGCCCATGAGGCCGAGCGCGACCAGGTCATTGAACCCGATCACCGCGGTGGCGCCGCTCGCACGCGCGCGCTCGAACGCTGCCTCTCCGGCCGCGATCGTCGCGCCGCACGGCTCGCGCAGGACCACAAGATCCGGATACGTGTGCGCGAGCGTCGCGAGGCCCACTGCCCTGGCGGCCTGAGCGTTCGAACCAGGCGGCCCGTCGAGATGCAGGATCCGACGGTGACCGAGGTCGACCAGGTGACGACCGAGCGCGACGATTCCGGCGGCGTAGTCCACCACGACCCTCGCGGCGGGAACGGGCTCGTCCCTGTTCACCACCACCGCTGGCACGACCCGGGGTATCACGGCGTTGAGTGATTCCGCGCTCATGCGCGGCGAGCACACGATCACCGCATCGGTGCGCCGGCGAAGATCTTCGACGATCGCCGGCTCATCGACGTCCGACTCGCCAGAGTCGGCAACCAGCACCCGATAGCCCGCGCTCGCAGCCGCCTGGTTCACCCCGTGCAGAATGCTCTGGAACGTGGGGTTCCCCAGATCGGGCACCACCATGCCCACCGTCGATGTACGGCCCAGTGACAGCGACTGCGCGACGGGACTCGGCTCGTAGCCGAGCCTCGCGATCTCTGACCTGACGCGCTCAGCGATCTCCGGCTTCACCGAGGCGTTGCCGTTCACGACACGCGAGACAGTCGCTCGCGAAACTCCCGAGGCCTCGGCCACGTGGCTGATCGTCACCGCAGCACGCCCGTTCGCGTTTCGCCTCGCCATGACGCTCCCGTCCGTGATGCTCCCCTGACTGCGCTCGCCGAGGAGCGGCTCGCTGCCGTGACTATACTGCGAGATCGGTTTCTCGCGGCGATGCCGTTCCTCCGAATGACCCTCGACTCTTGGACTGACGATGACGCATGCAGCTACTCCGACGGATGTGACCCCGGCGCTCGTGGCTCGCGGGCTCCTGACCGAGGACCTCGACCGGCCACTGGCGGTGATCGATCCGCGCTTCTCATGGGTGCTCGAAGGCGCCGGTCACGACCGCCGGCAGACTGCGTACCGGATCATCGTCGAGCACGGCGTGACACACGAGGTGGTCTGGGACTCGGGCGCGGTCGCATCCGCCGATCAGTCGCGCATCGCGTATCGCGGACAGCCACTTCGGCCCGGGCACCCGTACTCCTGGCGGGTGGCGGTTCGTGACGAGCGGGAGCGCTGGTCGGAACCTGACGCACAGGCGCAGTTCGTCACGGGTCGTGCGGACGACCAGTGGGCCGCGTCGTGGATCCGGCCGGACAGCGACGAGCCCGACATCGACGACGACGTGTACTGGTATGCGGAGACTGTGGTGCGCCTGCGCACGTCCGATGTCGCCGCCGCGACGCTGCACGCTGCGGCCGCGCACGACTACGAGCTGTGGGTAGGCGACCACCGCATCGGGCGTGGCCAGTCGTTCGACTACCCCGGCGAGTCCCGCTACCAGGGATGGGACGTGACCGATGCCGTGCGCGACGCAGACGGCGAGTTCACCCTGCGCTTCCATGCACGCTGGTACGGCGACGGCCAGGGTCGGGCGGCCGGGGTCATCGGACTCATCGCCCAGCTGACCGTCGTCACGTCCGACGGCCAGACCGAGACGGTCGCGACGGACGCCATGTGGGACGCGCACGACTCAGCGTGGAGCGGATCACAGCTGCGCAACTTCGAGGGCGACTTCGTCGAGGAATGCGACGGGAGGCTCGGCTCAGGTCCCGTGGAGGGGACCCGGCGCCACGTCACCGTGATCGGTGCGCACCCGACGCCGGTACTTGCCGCGCTGGTACCAGAGCTCACGCCGAGTGCCGAGTCGCCTGCGCTGCCCATCGCGATCGATCGTCTGCCTGATGGCTCGACGGTCTACGACTTCGGAGCGGTGATTCCCGCGCGGATCAGCGTCACCTTCAACCGGGGCGAGGCCGGCCGGCGGGTCGAGCTCACCGGAGGCTACTCGCGCGACTGCCACGGGCGCGTGGCGACGACGGTGGCCACGACGCAGGAGACGGACATGCGGTTCGTCTACACCCAGCGCGACGGGTCGCAGACCTACTCGACCCTCGACCACCTGGGGATGCGCTACCTCCAGATCTCGCCGGCGGGAGAGCAGATGGACCTCGCCCAGGTCCGCGCGACTGTCGTACACGCTGAGGTCCCGCAGGGCCGAACCGCGACCTTCACGAGCTCCGAGCCCATACTCGACGACGTCTTCGGTCTCATGCGCCGGTCCGCGTTGCTGGGCGCACAGAACCAGTTCGTCGATACGCCGACGCGGGAGAAGGGCCAGTTCCTCCAGGATGCCGTGAACATCTCCCAAGCATCGATGGCGCTGTTCCGGGAGCGAGAGCTCACCCGCAAGGCGATCCGTCAGGTGCTGGCATCGCAGGACCGCTACTGGTTCGAGGGCGACGACGCCGGACGGTACAACGCCGTCTATCCGAACGGCGATGGCAAGCGCGACATCCCTGACTTCTCGATCAACATGATCGGCTGGGTCTGGGACTACTTCGTCGAGTCCGGAGACGCAGCTCTCCTCGACGAGGCGTACCCCTATCTGAGGCGCACCGCCGAGTACATCACGCGTGCCATCCCGGCGTCCGGCCCCACCGCCGGCCTGGTGACCGACCTCGCGGGAGGCAAGGGGCCCTATCTTCACGGCATCGTGGATTGGCCGGCCCCCGGCCGCTTCGGGTACGACGTCGACACCGCCGCGCGGACCACGATCAACGCACTGGCGTTCCGCGCGTTCGAAGGGTTCACCTCGATCGCACGCGTGCTGGGCCGCGACACTGACGCCGACCGTGCCCAGGCGTCAGCCGAGACCCTCCGCACAGCAATGAACGATCGCCTGCTCGATGCCCGTGGCTACGTCGACGGGCTCTACGCGGACGGATCGCCCAGCCGGCACCGCAGTCAGCACGCGAGCTCGTACCCGCTCGCCTTCGGCATCGCGCCAGCGACGCGAGTCGACGACCTGGGCGCGTACATCGCGAGCCTCGGCATGCGGCAGGGTCCGATGACGGCTCATTACTTGGTCGATGCGCTTCTAGCAGCACGCCTGCCCGCAGCCACGCTGAGACTCCTGACGAACACCGACGACCTCGGGTGGGCGAAGCTCGTGGCTGATGGGCACTCCTTCACCTGGGAGCAGTGGACCCCGGGCCAGAGCGAATCGCACGCGTGGGGGGCCACGGCGGCAACGTCGCTCGTGCGCCACTTCCTCGGAGTCTCTCCCCATGCGCAGCACGGCGCACACCTGACGATCGCACCGGACATCTCTGTGCTCGAGCGCGTCGAAGGAACGGTCCACACGGAGCGCGGCCCCGTGAGTGTCTCGCGCGTCGGCGTGGGCGTGGAGTGCACGATCGATCTCACTGTGCCTCCGAACACGAGCGCGATCGTCTCTCTCCCTGTGCACACCGGCTACAGCCTCACGGTGCAACCTGCCGAAGCAGTGCTCACCACTGCGCACGACGTCACGGGCCGCGCCACGGCGTTCATCGGCAGCGGGACCTACCGCTTCGCGTATGAAGGCGAATCGATTCGACGCTAGATCACGATCAGGTAACTCCCGTCGGAAATGTTGACACGATTCAGGAGCGCCCATACTGTTACCGCTTACAGGCACCGGTGAAACCGGTTACTCAACGAAGAGCTCACCGAGGAGGCGAGATGCGCCAGGAGACGGAACAGGCCGCCGGACCCGGCAACGCCACCGCCCGCGCTCCGCGCGGCAAGGCGACCATTCACGAGGTCGCTCGTGTCGCCGGCGTCTCCTCCGGCACCGTGTCGCGCTACCTCAACGGCCGTAAGTGGGTGGGCGAGGAGTCAGCAGCGGCGATCCGAGCGGCGATCACCGCGACCGGGTACCGCCCGAACCGCCACGCACGCTCCCTCGCCAACGGGCGCTCGTCCACCGTCGTGTTCCTTCTCCCCGAGCCGCAGGACCGCCTGTTCGGCGATCCCAACAACCCGGTTCTGCTGCGCGAGATGTCTGCGGCCCTCCTCGAGCACGGTCTGTCGCTCGTGCTCATGACGGCCGGCTCCGACGCCGAGCGCAAGGCAGTCATGGACTTCCTGCGCGGTGGACCCGTCGACGGCGTCCTGCTGGTGTCGCCGCGCTCGACCGATCCGATCGTCGACATGCTCGTCGAGGCCGGCGTGCCGACGGTGTGCTGTGGTCGCCCGCTGGCAGACAACAACCGCGTCAGCAGCGTGTCCGCGGATGACCGCGATGCCGGTCGCCGTGCGACCCAGCACCTCGTCGACGCCGGACGTCGCAAGGTCGCCATGATCACTGGCCCCCAGGACGTCTGGGGTGCGGTGGCCCGACTCGAGGGATACCGCGACGCGCTCGCCGCAGCGGGCATCGAGTTCGACCCGGCGCTCGTGGCGGAGGCCGACTGGACGCACCACGGCGGCCGGGACGCGATGGAGCAGCTGCTAGCGGAATCGCCGCACATCGACGCGGTGTTCGCGGCGAA
>NZ_CAJXJX010000023.1 GCF_913055775.1 uncultured Demequina sp.
GCGCCCCGGGCGACGCCGCCGAGTCGCCCGGCTACGTCTCCGGCGACGGCACCGTCACCGAGTGGGCGGTTCAGGAGCGCGGCGAGCCCGTCGTGCTGTCCGGCACCGATTTCGAGGGTGAGCCCGTCGATGTCGAGGACTTCGAGGGCCAGGTGGTCCTGCTCAACACCTGGTACGCCTCGTGCCCGCCGTGCCGCGCCGAGGCGCCGGACCTGGTGGCCGCGGACGCACGCGACGACGTCCAGGTGATCGGCATCAACAGCAGGGACGATGCGGCCACGGCCCTCGCTTTCGACCGCACCTTCGCGGTGGAGTACCCGAGCATCGACGACGCCGACGGCCAGGCGATCGCCCAGCTCCAGGGCCTGGTCGCCATCAACGCCGTGCCCACGACCCTGGTGCTCGACACCGAGGGCCGCGTTGCCGCCCGCGTGGTGGGCCGCGTCGAGCCGTCGACGCTGGACGCGCTGATCGAGGCGGCCGGCTGATGCCGGGCGCGCTCGCGACCGGCATCGGCTCCGACTTCGCGTCCCAGGTCCTCACCGGATCCCTGGTCGCGGCGATCCCCATCGCCCTGCTCGCCGGCCTCGTGAGCTTCGCGTCTCCGTGCGTGGTGCCGCTTGTGCCCGGCTACCTGGGCTACGTCTCCGGCATGGCGGGGGCCGATGCGGGGGGCAAGGCGTCTCGGCCGCGCCTCGTGCTGGGGGTGCTGCTGTTCATCCTGGGCTTCTCCGCGGTCTTCGTCACCCTGGGCATCGTGGTGAGCGCTGCAGGCGCGCAGTTCCAGGCGCAGCTCGACATCATCACCCGCGTGCTAGGCGTTCTCGTGATCCTGCTGGGCCTGGCCTTCATGGGCGCGATGCCGTTCCTGCAGAACGAGCGGCGGCTGCACGTCAGCCCCAAGGCCGGGCTCGCGGGCGCCCCGCTGCTGGGCATCGCGTTCGGGCTCGGGTGGACCCCGTGCATCGGCCCCACGCTGTCTGCGGTGATCACGCTGGGTCTGAACGAAGGCACGGTGCTCCGCGGATCCATCCTCGCCGTCGCCTACTGCCTGGGGCTGGGCCTGCCGTTCCTCGCCCTCGCGGTGTGGTTCGAGCGCTCGGGAAGGATCCTGGGCTGGCTTCGCCGTCACCGGCGCGGGCTGCAGCTCTTCGGCGGCGCGATGCTCGTGGTGCTGGGCGTCCTGCTCGTCACCGGCATCTGGGCGCAGCTCACCGGAATCCTCCAGGGCTGGATCGACGGCTTCTGGGTGGCGGTGTGATGGCCCGCGTGAAGATCGACAACTACGCGTACCGCGAGGTGCCCCGGCTGGGCTTCGTGGGCTGGCTGCGGTGGATCTGGCGCCAGGTCACGTCGATGCGCGTCGCACTGATCCTGCTGCTCATCCTCGCGCTCGCGGCAATCCCGGGCTCGGTACTGCCCCAATGGCCTCAGGACGCCGCCGCGACCCGCGGCTTCATCGAGGAGAACCCGTTCTGGGGACCGCTCCTGGACCGCCTGGGCTTCCTCGACGTGTTCGGCTCGGCCTGGTTCACAGCGATCTACCTGCTGCTGTTTGCGTCGCTGATCGGGTGCATCGTCCCGCGCATCGGCGTGTACTGGCGCGAGCTGCGCGAGCCCGTCGCCGCGGCGCCCACCCGCCTGGACCGCTACGAGCCGCTGACCTCCGAGGGCGACGGCGACCCGCCAGCCGTCCTCGCATCGGCCCGGCGCTCCCTCGAAGGGGGCGGCCCGCTGCGATGGTTCACCGGCTACCGGGTGCGCGTCGACGAGCGCGACGGTCGCGACGGGTCCGAGCTCGCGCTCAGCGCCCACAAGGGTCACATCCGCGAGCTCGGCAACCTCATCTTCCACGTCTCGCTGGTGGGCATCCTGCTCGCGATGGCGGCGGGCTCGATGCTCACGTACCGCGGTCAGGCGCTCATCGTCGAGGGCGACACGTTCACCAACGCGGTCGTGGCCTACGACAGCTACGAGTCCGGCGCGCTGTTCAGCGAGGATGACCTCGATCCGTGGACGCTGACGCTCGACCGCTTCGACGCGCAGTTCGACCTCACCGGAAACCCCACGTCCTTCACCGCCTTCGCGACGCTGACGGAGCCTGGCCAGGAGCCCCGCGCGGTCGAGGCGGAGGTCAACCGCCCCATCCAGGTGGACGGCGCGAAGATCTACCTGCAGGGCAACGGCTACGCGCCGCGCTTCACCGTCACGGACTCCGCGGGCGAGGTGGCGTTCGAGGGCGCCGTGCCGTTCCTGCCCCAGGACGCCGTCTACACGTCGACGGGTGTCATCAAGGTGCCGGACGTGACGGACGGCGAGCAGCTGGGCTTCTCCGCGACGCTCCTGCCCACCGCGGTCGTGGACGGCGACACCGCGCAGTCGCTCCACCCGGCACCCACCAACCCGGTCATCTACCTGCGCGCGTACACGGGTGACCTGGGCCTGGACGACGGTGTCCCGCAGAACGTCTACGAGCTCGACGAGTCGCAGCTCAGCCCCGTGCGCGGCGACGACGGCGAGCCGCTGATCGTCGCGATGGAGCTGGGCGAGACCATCGAGCTGCCCGACGGCCTGGGAACCGTAACGTGGGAGGAGCTGCCCCGCTTCGCGGCCTTCGACCTGCGCCGCGACCCCACGCTGCCCTGGCTGCTGGCCTCGGCCATCAGCGCGCTCGTGGGTCTGTCGATGAGCCTGTTCGCGTCGCGCCGGCGCATCTGGCTGGTCGCGCCCGTGGGTCCTCACGCGGGCCGGAAGACTACAGTGGTGACCGCGGCCGCCTGGGCCCCCGCGCACGACGCGGGCGTGCGCGACGACCTCGAGCGCGTGCTCCAGCAGGCGACGGGCCGGCTCGCGGAGGACCCGACCACCCCGGAGGAACCATGAACGCCCAGCAGCTGAGCTGGCTCGCGCTGTGGGGCGCCACGGCGCTGTACGCGATCGCGATGGTCGCCAGTTCGGTGCACGTCGCCCGGGTGGCCGATGCGAAGGTCGCCGCCCGCACCAAGGCGACGGCCGCCGTGGGGGCGGCAGGCACGGCGGGTCACGCACGTGCGGACGGCGAGACCGCATCGGCCCTCCCCACGCGCTCGAAGGCGGCGGGCATCGCCCGCTCGACCACTCTCGTGGGCGTCATCCTCAACTTCGTGGGCGTGGTCGCGCGCGGCGTCGAGGCCGGTCACGCGCCGTGGTCGACCATGTACGAGTACACGATCACCGGCACCTTCGTGGCGGTCGCCGTGTTCCTCATCGTGCAGAGCCGCCGCGACGTGTCGTACCTGGCCCCCGGCGTGACGGGCTTCGCGACCATCGCCCTGGGCATCGCGATGACGGTGCTGTACGAGGCGTCCACTGGTCTCCAGCCCGCGCTGCAGAGCTTCTGGCTCGTGATCCACGTGTCGATCGCAATCATCGCTACCGGCGTGTTCATCGTGGGGGCCGTCGCCACCGTGCTGCAGCTGATGCGCGACTACCGCGAGGGCGGCACGGCCTGGCTGCAGCGCTTCCGGTGGCTCGAGGCGACGCCCTCGCCGGCCAGGCTCGAGGCGCTCGCGTTCCGCCTCCACGCCGTGGGCTTCGTGCTGTGGACCTTCACCGTGATGGCGGGCGCCGTGTGGGCTGAGCACGCCTGGGGCCGCTACTGGGGCTGGGACCCCAAGGAGGTGTGGTCCTTCGTCATCTGGGTGATCTACGCGGCGTACCTGCACGCCCGCACCACGCAGGGCTGGGCGGGGCGGCGCAGCGCGGTGCTCGCGCTGGTGGGCTTCGTGGCGCTGATCCTCAACTTCACGGTGGTCAACATCGTGTTCCAGGGCCTGCACAGCTACGCGTGACGCGCCTCGGTTTCGACGCATGAAGATCGCGATGGTGCTGGACGATTCGATCGATCGTCCGGACGGGGTTCAGCAGTACGTCCTGACGCTGGGGGCCTTCCTCGAGCGCGCCGGACACGAGGTGCACTACGTGTGCTCGGACGCGTCGCGCGAGGACGTCACCGTGCACTCGCTCGCGCGCAACGTGGGCGTGACGTTCAACGGCAATGGGCTGCGCATCCCGCTGCCGACGTCGCGCGCCGTCTTGCGGGACTTCCTCGAGCGCGAGCGCTACGACGTCATCCACGTGCAGATTCCGCACTCGCCGCTGTTCGCGTCGCGCGTGGTGGACGAGGCGCGGCGGGTCCAGGCGCGGACGGTGCGCATCGTGGGGACGTTCCACATCCTGCCCGATGGGGTCGTGAGTGAGTACGGCACGCGGCTGCTGGGGCGTTGGCAGCAGCGCAACCTCCGCCGCTTCGATGCCTTCTGCGCGGTCTCCGCCCCCGCCGCGGAGTTTGCGGCGCGGGCCTTCGGGATCGCCGCTCGGGTGATCCCGTGTTCGATCGACACCTCCGTCTTCGCCGATGCGCGGGTCGAACCGCTCACGGATGGTCGGCTCCGCGTCGCCTTCCTGGGGCGCCTGGTCGAGCGCAAAGGCGTGCTCGAGCTCATCGATGCTCTCGCGGCGCTGCCGGGTGACGTGCGGGATCGGCTCGACGTGCGCATCGGCGGCAAGGGGCCGCTGCTCGACGATGCCCAGGCGGCCGTCGCGGCGCGCGCACTCACCGACGTGGTGACCTTCGACGGCTTCGTGGCAGAGGAGGACAAGCCGGGCTTCTACGCGGCTGCGGACGTCGCAGTCTTTCCCGCCACGGGAGGCGAGAGCTTCGGCATCGTGCTGATCGAGGCCATGGCCTCAGGCGCCGGGGTGGTGCTGGGCGGGGCGAATCCCGGGTACCTGTCCGTGCTGGGCGACCGGCCCGAGGTGAGCGTGGAGCCGGCGGACACGACCGCCTTCGCGGCGGCGCTCGAGCGGCTCATCCGGGACGAGTCGCTGCGCGCTGACCTCCACGCCGAGCAGGCCGAGCGCGTGCAGCAGTTCGACGTCGCCGTGGTGGGCGAGCAGATCCTGGAGCTCTACGCACCGTCCGCTCCCTGACCACCTCATGAGCGAGGTGGATCCTTTTCGCTCACCTACGCGCTTAGACAAGCGAAATGGATCCATTTAGCTCACCTAACCGCTTAGACGAGCGATTCGGGCCCACTTCGCTCACCTAACCGCTTAGACGAGCGATTCGGGCCCACTTCGCTCGGAAGCGTGGGGGCCGCAGAGGCGCAGCGCGGATCAGCCCTCGTCGCTCTTGCGGCGGCGCTTCGCCTGGTCGCGCAGCCACGCCAGGTACTCGGGGTCGTCGTCGGGCGCGCGCGGTCCAGACGGCCGCTGCCGTCCGTCGTCCTCGCCGCGGGTGAACTTGAAGTACAGCCACACGCCGGCCCCGATGAACGGGAAGAAGATGATGATCAGCACCCACGCCCAGCGGGGCAGGCCGTAGGGCTCGGGCTCGGGCCGCTGGACGGCGTCCGCGATGCAGTACACGGACAGCGCGACGTAGAGGATGACCGGGAGGAGCCTGAGCATGGCCACACTCTAACGCCGCGTACCCTTGTCCTATGAAGGTCATCGCCTACTGGGCCGCGCGCACCGCGATCTTCCTCGCGGTCGTCGCCGTGCTGTGGCTCGTGGGCTGGTTCGACATCATCGCCGTGATCGCGGCCGTCGTGCTCGCGTGGCTGATCTCGTACCTGGCACTGCCCGGCATGCGGCGTGCCGCGCAGGAGCAGATGGCCGGCGTGATCGACCGCTCCCAGCGCTCGATCCGCGAGGCTGACGCCGAGGAGGACCAGGAGATCGGCGCCGACGCGGACGACGCCCGCGCCTGACGCGCCCCCGCCAGGCCTAGATCCAGATCCCGAGGGCCAGCAGTAGCCCGTACAACAGTCCCACGGACGAGAGCCCGGCGAACACCGTCTTGAGCGTGGCCGGAGGCGCCCCGGCCTTCTCCTGCATCGCGCCGTCCACGCGAACAGCGATGGCGAAGTACAGGCTCGGCAGCGCGACCACGCAGGCCATGAGCGCCCACGGGTGGGCGAAGGACACGATGATCGCGCACAGCACCGGAAGCATCACCACTGCCGCGAAGAGCTGCCGCACTCGATGGGAGCCCAGCTTCACCGCGAGCGTGAGCTTGCCGGACGCGGTGTCCGTGTCCAGGTCGCGGATGTTGTTGACCATGAGCATCGCTACCGCGTACAGGCCCACGCCGGCAGACGCGAACGCCGACCACCACGTGATCTCGCCAGCCTGGACGTACATGGTCCCGAGCGTGGCGACCGGCCCGAAGAACACGAAGACGCTGACCTCGCCCCATCCCGCGTAGCCGTACGGGCGCGACGAACCGGTGTAGGTCCACGCCGCCGCGATCGCCAGCGCACCTACCGCGAGCAGCCAGTACGCGCCCACCATGACCACGAGGAACAGCCCCGCGAACGCGCCCACGATGAAGCTGACGACCGCCGCGCCCCTGACCGCGGACGGCGTTGCCTTGCCGGTGGCGACCAAACGGTCAGGGCCGATGCGGTCCACGTCCGTCCCGCGCACGCCGTCCGAGTAGTCGTTCGCGTAGTTCGAGGCGATCTGTAGCGACAGCGCGACCACGAGCGCGAGGAGCGCGGCATCGACCGCGAACATTCCCAGGGCCGCCGCGCTCGCGGAGCCTACGGCGACCGGCGTGATGGAGGTCCACAGCGTGCGCGGGCGGGCGCCGGCGATCCAGTCGGACGCGGACGTGGTCATGGGGCCTCCTCGGCGGCGCGCGCGGCGATCGCGCGTGCGGCACTGCGATCGATCTTGCCAGCCGGAGTGCGGGGGATGGCATCCACCGCGAGGACGATGCGCGGGCGGGCGTGCCTCGGCAGGTCCAGCCCCAAACGCAGCACCTCGGTCTCGAGCACGGTGCCCGAAGCCGGCGCGACGAGCGCGACGACCGCCTCGCCCCACTCGGCGTGGGGCACCCCCACGGCCACCGCATCGGCGACCCCGGGGTGCGCGAGCAGCGCGCGCTCGACGGTCGCGGGGTGCACGTTCGCGCCGCCCGAGATGATGACGTCGTCGACACGGCCGTGCACCGTCAGGCGCGTGCCGTCCCAGGCCCCCAGGTCCGAGGTTGTGAACCAGCGCGTGCCGCCGATCTCGGTGAACGAGGGGTCGGAGCCGTCCGCGTAGCCCTCGGCAAGCATCGGTCCGGCGAGACTGATGCGGCCATCCGCGCCCACGGCCACGTCGACCCCGGCGAGCGGCATCCCGTCGTACACGCAGCCGCCGCAGGTCTCGGTCATGCCGTAGGTCTCGACGGCGTTGGCGGGCAGCGTGGCGCCCGGCGGCGCGCCTCCCACCAGCACGGCGTCGAATGTCGCCAGCGCATCCGCGCCCGCGGGGTCCCCCACGAGGCGCCTGACCTGGGTGGGCACTAGCGAGACGTAGCGGCGTCCCTGCGGCATGCGGGTGACAGCCGCCGCGAACGCCTGCGGCGTGAACGATCCGCGCGCCATGCGTGTGAGAATCCCCTCACCCGCCCGCGCCCGGGCAGCGACCATGGCTCCCGCGATCCGGTCCTCGGGAAGAGCGAGCAGCCAGTTGCCGGGCCCTCCCAGGCGCTCGAGCGCGGCTCGTGCGCCAGCTGCCACCGCATCGGCCCTGATCAGGACGTCACGCGGCTCTCCCGTGGAGCCGGACGTCGCCGCGATGATCCCCTCGATGGTGCCGTCGACGGCTGCCGCCGCCGCATCGGCCCCTCCGTCGACGAGCCGCGCGTAGGTCATGGATCCAGCGTAGAGCCCGCCTAGAATGTCCGACATGAGACTTCAGCGCCTCACGACCGCCTCAGCTCTCGCCGTGACCGCGGCACTCGTCCTCGCCGCCTGCGGCTCCTCGCCCGAGGTGGACTCGGGGCCTGCCACCACCGCCACGCCGAGTGCCAGCGCCGCGGAGCGCTCCGCCGCTCCGGCCGCGCCAGACGACCCGGTGCCCGACACCGTCTGGCCGCTCACCGGCGTCGACGCGGAGGGCGCCGATCAGGACGCCCTCGACCGTCCGGCGCTCTCGATCAAGATCGAGAACTCGGCGGACGCACGCCCGCAGTCAAACCTGCAGTACGCGGACATCGTGTTCGAGGAGCAGGTCGAGTACGGCATCTCGCGGCTGGTGGCGATCTACCACTCGGACACCCCGGAGACCGTGGGCCCCATTCGCTCGATGCGCCCGATGGACAAGAACATCATGGGCTCGATGGAGGGTCCGCTGATCTTCTCCGGCGCGCAGCGCGGCTTCATCAACGACGCCGCCAGGTCCGGCCAGCAGCTCATCGCGCAGGACACGGGCGGCTACGGGTTCTTCCGCGTCTCCACTAAGCCGGCGCCCCACAACCTCCACGGCACGCTCGAGGACTTCTTCTCACAGACCGACGCGTCCGCGCCGCCTCAGCAGTTCACCTACGCGTACCCGTCCGAGGACTCGAACGTGGTCGCCGAGGGCACCACCGCCACGTCGATCGACATCAACGCGTCGCCGCGCATGCAGCCGTCGTGGGAGTGGGACTCCTCCGCGGGCGCGTGGATGCGCTCCGAGGGCGGCTCGGCGCACGTCACTGCGGACGGCACTCAGCTCTCGGCCCAGAACGTCGTCGTGCTGTGGGTGGACGTGCGGTCGAACAGCTCGGGCGGCGGCTCGTCGGTCCCCGAGACGATCGTGGTGACCGACTCCGGCACCGGCTACGTGGCCGCGGGTGACTCGTACATCCCGATCACGTGGTCCAAGGCGGGCCAGTTCGATCCCTACGTCCTCGAGACCGAGGGCGGCGAGACCGTCGAGCTGATCCCCGGCCAGACCTGGGTGGAGCTGATCCCGCAGTCCGGCGGAGCAGGCAAGGGCACGGTCACGATCTCCTAGCGCCGTCGCCGAGAGCCGGACAGGGCTCTTGGACGTCGGAGAGCGGTCGGTGAGTGCCGGATGCGGAGCGCCCGGGAGGTGCTCGCCGCTGTCCGGCAGTCACCGACCACTATCGCGCGTGCGCGCCCGCTGTCCGGCGCTCAGAACGCGTACGGGAACCGCGTCCAGTCCGGATCCCGGCGCTCGAGGAACGCGTCGCGCCCCTCCTGAGCCTCGTCGGTCATGTACGCCATGCGCGTCGCCTCGCCGGCGAACACCTGCTGACCGGCCAGGCCGTCGTCCGCGAGGTTGAACGCGAACTTGAGCATGCGGATCGCCTGCGGCGACTTCGACGCCACCAGCTTCGCGTACTCGAGCGCCGTGGGCTCGAGCTCCTGGTGCGGCACCGCCTCGTTCACGGCGCCCCACCGCACGGCGTCCTCCGCCGAGTACTCGCGGGCCAGGAAGAAGATCTCCCGTGCGCGCTTGTCGCCCACCTGCCGCGCCAGCAGCGAGGAGCCGTAGCCGGCGTCGAAGGACCCCACGTTCGCATCGGTCTGCTTGAAGCGCGCGTGCTCGCGGCTCGCGATCGACAGGTCCGCGACCACGTGCAGGCTGTGCCCGCCGCCGGCCGCCCAGCCGTTGACCGCCGCGATGGTCACCTTGGGCATGGTGCGCATGAGGCGCTGCACCTCGAGGATGTGCAGTCTGCCGCCGTGCGCCGGCGCATCGGCCGCCGAGCCCTCGTACAGGTACCCGTCCTTGCCGCGGATGCGCTGGTCGCCGCCCGAGCAGAACGCCCACACGCCATCCTTGTCCGCGGGCCCGTTGCCGGTGAGGATGACCGCGGCGACGTCCGCGGTCTGCCGCGCGTGGTCGAGAGCGCGGTACAGCTCGTCGACGGACTGGGGTCGGAACGCGTTGCGCACCTCCGGCCGGTTGAAGCCGATGCGCACCGCCGGCAGGTCCCTCTCCCCATCCCCCGTGCGGTCCACCCAGCGGTGGTAGGTGATGTCGCCGTCGGCGAAGCCGTCGATGGCTCGCCACTTGGTGACGTCGAACGTGTCGGAGACCTGGACTGGGGTGTCGCTCATGCCGTCAGCGTAGTCGCGCACTCGTCTTCCCTCTCTCCCGCGAAATGGATCCCTTGCGCTCGTCTAGTGGCTTGGAGCAGCGAGATGGATCCCTTTCGCGGGGAGTGGGCGGGGAGGGGAGGAGGGCCGATGCGCGGGCGGCGGGGGGTCCCGGCGCGGCCTAGGCTGTGGCTATGGAGTTCCGGCCCTTCACCGTCGAGCTCCGCACCCGTTTCCGGGGGCTGACGAGCCGCAGCGGCGTGCTCGTCACGGACGGCCGCGGGCACTGGGGCGAGTACAGCCCCTTCGCCGACTACGACGCCGAACGCGCGACCCGCTGGTGGCGCGCCGCGATGGAGGCGGCGCGCGGCGAGTGGCCGGATCCGCTGCGCGACAGCGTGGCCGTCAACAGCATCGTCCCGCAGGTCGCGCCTGAGGAGGCCCGCGACTACGCGACCGCCAACGGAGCCCGCACCGCCAAGGTCAAGGTCGCCGGCGGCGACACCCTCGCGCAGGACGCTGCCCGCGTCGAGGCGGTCGCCGATGCGCTGGGTCCCGGCGGCGCGATCCGCATCGACGTCAACGGCGGCTGGGACGTGGACGAGGCGGTGCGCGCGATCCGCGAGCTGGATGCCGCCGCTCGCGCCGGCGGCCTCGACGGGCTCGAGTACGTCGAGCAGCCGTGCGCGAGCGTCGACGAGCTCGCTGACCTGAGAAGCCGCATCGCCACCCGCATCGCCGCGGACGAGGCCGTCCGGATCCCCGGAACGCCGGACGCCGTGCTTGCGGCAGAGGCGGCGGACGTCATCATCCTCAAGGCTCAGCCCCTGGGCGGCGTGCGTCGCAGCCTCGAGATCGCCGAGCAGGTGCACCCGCTCCCGGTCGTGGTCGCGAGCGCGATGGAGTCATCGGTGGGCCTTGCGGCCGGCGTCGCGCTCGCGTGCGCGCTGCCCGACGAGCCGCTCGCCTGCGGACTCGGCACCGGGGCGCTGCTGGCGACCGATACGGTCCGTGAGACGCTGCTGCCGAGCGACGGCCGCATCGGCCTGCCCACTCTGGAGGTGACCGCATGAGCGCCCACCCCTCCGGCGCGTTCGCGCGGGAGCTGGTCTCCTCGCTCGCCGCGCTGGGCGTCGAGGACTTCGTGCTGTGCCCCGGTTCGCGTTCCGGCCCCCTGGCGCACGCCCTCGCGGATGCCGGCGGCGACAGCCCGCCGCTGGGCCCCCCGCGTGTCAACCTCCACGTCCGCATCGACGAGCGCTCGGCGGCCTTCCTCGCGCTCGGCCTCGCGCGCGGCCGGGCCGCGAGCGGGCCGCCGCGTCCCGTCGCGGTCATCACGACGTCTGGCACGGCCGTGGGCAACCTGTTGCCCGCCGTCATGGAGGCCCATCACGCGGGCGTGCCGCTGCTGCTCATCACCGCAGACCGCCCCGGTGAGCTGCGGGGGGTGGGCGCCAACCAGACCACGGATCAGGTCGAGATCTTCGGCACCTTCACGCGCTGGAGCGCCGATGCTGCGGCGCCCGTGGAGTCCGACGAGCCCGGGCACGCGGCGAAGCTCGCGCACCGCGCGTGCGCGATCGCGCTGGGCGACCCTGCGCGCGATGACATGACGGGCACGCCCGGCCCGGTGCACCTGAACCTCGAGTTCCGCGAGCCGCTGGGTGCCGATGGCGGCGTGTGGTCGGAGCCGCCGCAGGTGGACGCCACACCGTCGTACGGCACCCGCGTAGTCACCTCGGCGGACGCACCCGCCCCGCTGCCCGAGGTCGAGCGCGGCGTCGTCATCGCGGGCGACGGCGCGGGCGAGGTCGCGCGTGAGGTCGCCGAGGCACACGGCTGGCCGCTGCTCGCCGAGCCCACGTCGGGCGCCCGGCAGGGCCCGGCAGCGATCGGTCCGTACCTCGACCTGCTGGCCACGGACACCGGCCGTGACCTCGTGGAGCAGGTGCACCAGGTGGTCGTGATCGGCCGGCCCACGCTGTCGCGGCACATCCAGGAGCTCATCGCCCGGACGCCCGCGCTGCTCGTGGCCGGGCACGGCGCTCGGTGGCGCGAGGTCCCCCGGCACGCGGACCGCGTCATGAGGACGGTGCCGCAGTCGTGGCTGACGCGCTCGGACGGGCAGCTCGACCTGTGGGATTCCGTGTGGCTGGGGCGCTGGCGCCACGCGGCCGCCGCGGTCGAGGACACCGCGCGGCCCTGGGGGCGGCGCGCGGTGGCCGCGAGCTTCCTGGCGTCGCTCGCGCCCGGGGACGTCGCGCTGCTGGGATCCTCGGGTCCCATCCGCGCGGTCGACCGCGTCGCTCCGGTGTGGGAGCCCGGCGAGGCGCCGGTGCTGCTCGCGAACCGCGGCCTCGCCGGCATCGACGGCACGGTGTCCACGGCGGTGGGGCTGGCGCTCGCGCTCGGGCGGCCCACGTACGCACTCATGGGTGACGTGACGTTCCTGCACGACGTCGGGGGGCTGCTGATCGGGCCCCGCGAGACGCGGCCCCGGCTGCGCATCGTCGTGGTCAACGACGGCGGCGGCACCATCTTCTCCGGACTCGAGCATGCCCAGGCGCCCGCCACGAACGTCGAGCGCGTCTTCACCACGCCGCACGGCGCTGACCTGTGGTCGCTGTGCTCGGGCTACGGGGTGCCGCACACCGCCGTCCGCAGCGCCGATGCGCTGGCCAAGGCGCTCGCGGAGGCGCCACAGAGCTTCGAGGTGGTCGAGGCGCGGCTGCGCGCCTGACGCCTGCTCAGACGGCGAGGACGACCTTGCGCTGGCCCGGCTTCGGGTGCATCGCCGTGAGGAACGCGTCCTCGACGCTCTCCATGGGGAACTCGTGCGTGATCATGCGTGCGGGGAACCACGGGTGCTCGATCAGCCAGTCCTGAGCGAGCTCGAGCATGGCGCGGTGCTCGCGCGTGACGCCCGTGACGAGGGTGCCGTTGCGCCGGAAGAAGGCCCGCATCGGCAGCGAGTACCAGTCGTCGTCCGGGACGCCGAATGTCACGACGGTGCCGCCAGTGGCGACCGCGTTCATGGCGTCCGCGACCGTGGAGGTCTGGTGCCCCACCATCTCGATGACGATGTCGGGCCGGTCCTCTTCGGCGATGTCCGCAGCCCAGGTGCGCGAGTTGGCGCGCACGAGCGTGTCGAACGGCAGTCCCTCGGCGTCGGCGCGCCGGTCCAGCGGGTCGACGCCGGTGATCCGGCCCGCCCCACGGTCCCTCGCCAGCACGGACGTCATCAGCCCGAAGGGGCCCACGCCGACGATGCCCACCGAGCGCCCGTCGAGCGGCCCCAGCCGCTCGAAGACCGTCATGAGGCATGCGACCGACTGCGCCACCGTCACGTGCGCATCGGAGCCCGCCATCCGCACCCGGGCCACCTGGTCGCCCGCGGTGACGAACACACCGCGCAGGGCGTCCCAGCCGGACGCCCACCCGACCACCCGGTCGCCCGGCACGAAGTCCTCGTGCGCGGAGGTGACGACCTCGCCCACGACTTCGTGCATCGGCCGTCCCGGCTGCCCGGCGCCGCCGGCGGGCACCATCGCGCCGCGCGCGAACGGCAGGTCGGAGCCGCACACCGCTCCCGCGGTGAGCCGCACGACGATCTCTCCCGGCGCGGCCGTGGCCGGAGGCTCCTCGGCGACGCGCTCGAACGAGAACGGCGCGGTGACGCGATAGGCCCAGCTGGTGTCGACGCTCATGCGGCGGACGCTAGCAACTCCTCGGAGCGCCTACCCGGGACCGAAGGCCGTGGCCACGCGGGCGCGCCGGGCGCCACTCACCCGTGCCGACGCGCGGCCAGCACCGAGTCCCGCCACAGCCGCTCATGGCCGTCGGCCGTGCGTGTGGTGCGCTCGCGAACGGTCGCGGACACCTCCCATGCGGTGCGATCGAGAGCGTCGGCGACCGCGGCGGCGTCGAATGCCGCGTCCCTGAGCTGCGGGTGCTCGGCGGCGTGAGGGTCCGTGGGGTGGTGGCCGATCACGAGCAGCATGCCGCCGGGAGCCACCGCCGGGGCCAGGGTCTCGACCAGCCAGCGCCCGCCCCTCTCCGGGTGGGTGTACAGCGACGTCACCAGATTCCACGGTCCCGCGGTCGCGATCAGTGGCTCGAGCGGCTCGTCCGTGAAGGTGATGTGGTGCGCGACCGCCGCCTCCTCCGCCCGGATGCGTGCGCGCTCGAGGGCCGTCGGCGACAGATCCACGGCCGTGACCAGCCATCCCTGCCCGGCGAGCCAGACCGCATCGGCCCCCTCGCCGCAGCCCACCTCGAGCGCCGTGCCGGGCTCCGAGAGATGCTCGACCTCGTCCACGAGCGGCTGATTCGGCTGGCCGCTCCACACGGCCGGGCGCGACTGGTAGCGCTCCTCCCACGCCGCGCGACTGAAGTCGCCCGTGGGCTCGTCAGTGTGGTGATGGGTGTGCGTCTCGGTCATGGTGCGCCTCCCCGGGGACGTGACGCCAGCGCCAATGCCTGCACTTCCTACTGTGCCAGCATCGGGGACGTTTGGGGAGGGGTGCGTGGCGTCAGTCGGTCGCGGTGAGGGCCCGCCGCATGGGCTCGAGCTTGGCCTCCGACTCGGCCCACTCGGCGTCCGGCTCGGACGCCGCGACGATGCCGCAGCCGGCGAACAGGCGCAGCCGGCGCGGGTCCTCCTGCGAGATCTCGGCCGAGCGCAGCCCGATGCACCACTCGCCGTCGCCGGCCGCATTGATCCACCCGACCGGGCCCGCGTAGCGCGCCCGATCCAGGCCCTCGAGCTCGTCGATCACCCGTGCGGCGGTCAGCGTGGGCGTGCCGCACACCGCGGCGGACGGGTGCAGCTCGCGGATCAGCTCGAGCGCGCTCGCATTGTGACTGAGCACGCCGGTGACGTCGGTCGCGAGGTGCATGACGTTGGGCAGGTGGAGCACCGAGGGCTCCTCCGGCACGTTCACCGAGCCGCAGTGGGTCTCGAGCACCTGGGTCACCGACTGCACCGCGTACTCGTGCTCCTCGCGGTCCTTCGACGACCGTGCGAGCGCGGCGGCGTGTGCGAGATCCGCGACCTCGTCGCCCGTGGGACGGATGGTGCCGGCCAGCACGCGCGACGTCACGAGTCCGTGGTCGATGCGCGCGAGCAGCTCCGGCGTCGCGCCCATCAGTCCGTCAACGTGGAACGTCCAGCAGGTCGGGTACGCCTCCGCGAGGTGCGACAGCACCGGGCGCACGTCGAGCGGGGACTGCGCGGTGGCCTCGACGGCCCGCGCGAGCACGACCTTCTCGAGCTCTCCGGCGCCGATGCGCTCGACCGCCGCGGAGACGGCGGCCGCCCAGGCCTCGCGGTCACCGTCGGCGATGGCGACGGCGGGAATGGTGGTGGGAGCGGGCTCGCGCGGTGCGATGTCGTCGAAGGTCGGCATCTCGGTGCGACCGTCATCGGAGATCACGGTGAGCCACGCGTCGTCCCCCCGGACTCCGACCACGTACCGCGGCACCACCAAGGCGCCGCCCGCGCCGGAGCCGTCCGCGAACGAGAAGCTCCCGAACGCGATCAGGCCGGTCCCCGGGCAGTGGACGTCGTCGCGGATCACGGCGTGGCGGGTGACGCGACGCCACCAGGCGTCGGCCTGGTCGATGCGTCCCGCGCCCGCGACGTCGAAGCGGGCGACCTCGCCCCACGCAACCATGCCCTCGCCGCGCCGCACCCAGGACATCCCCTGGTCCGGCAGCGTCGCCAGAAGGTCGTCCGGGGGATCGATCGCGATGGTCCGGACCGTTAATGGCCCAGGTGTCGGTGCTTGCACGCTCACCTGGCAAGCCTACGTCCGGCGCAGCGGTGCTCTGGACTCGGGGCCATCGTTCGGCTGTCGCTGCTCAGGAGCGCAGGTCCAGGCGGCGCAGGTGGTCGTTCGCGAAGCGGCCGGCGGGGTCGAGCGAGTCGAAGAGCTCTCGCGCGTCGCCCACGCGGGGATGCGCCCCCGCCACCGCCTCCGTAGTCATCGTGTGCACCTTGCCCCAGTGCGGGCGCGGCGCGAACGGAGCGAGGGCCGCCTCGATGCGGGGGGTCAGCGCCGCGACGGCGTCGGGCTCGTTGCGCCACGTGAAGTGGATCGCGAGGGCGTCGCGCTCATAGGCCCCGGACAGCCAGAGGTCGTCGGCCGCGACGGTGCGCAGCTCGGTTATCAGGAGGTGCGGCGCGATGTCCTCGCCGAGCGCCCGGACCGCGCGCAGCGCCTCGGGACCGTCGGACGTGGCCACGAAGTACTCGGTCTGGATCTCGTCGCCATTGGACGGCGTGGAGTCCAGCCGGAAGTGCGGCAGCCGATCGAGCCACGGGCCCTCGACGCCGCCCTTGACCGTGAGGTTCGACGGGTCGACGTCGACCAGCCCCGCCTCCTCGGCGCTCTCGAGTCGGGCGCCTCGCCAAGCCGCGGCCAGCTCCTCGCCCACCCCGATGCGCGTCTTGCGCCACACCTGTTGCACCGTGTCCTCCGCCCACATCGTGAACGCGCTCACGGAGTAGCCGGCGCCCATGATCCCGGGGAGATCCTCGAGGAGGGTGCTCCAGGGCAGGTCGCGGTACACGTCCTGGCGCACCAGGTATGAGGGCTGCAGGTCGAGCGTGATCCGCACGACGATCCCGTACGCACCCAGGCCCACGACAAGACCGTCGAAGCCGGGATCGCCGCGCCGCACGGTCACCAGGTCGCCTGCGGCGTCGACGTACTCGAGCCCTGCCACCGCGGTCGAGAGGCATCCGTTCGCGACCCCCGATCCGTGCGTCCCGGTGGCGACCGCGCCCGCGACCGAGATGTGCGGCAGCGAACCCATGTTGTGCAGCGCCCATCCGCGCTCCTCGAGCCACCCCGCGAGCACGCCGTAGCGGACGCCGCCTCCCACGGTGACGGTGCGCGCGTCGGCGTCCAGGACGGCGTCGGCGGCGATCCCCGTGACCGTCACGAGAGTCCCCGACGTGTCCGCGAGGTCGTTGAAGCTGTGCCGTGTGCCGAGCGCCCGCACCGGTCCATCGGTGCCGGCGACCGCGGCCTGCACCTCCGCGATGCTCGTCGCCTCGACGAGCCGCGCGGCTCCGAACGTGTGGGTGCCTGCCCAGGTGGCGCCAATGCTCATGGCGCCAGCCTACGGGCCGCTAGTGGCGCATCGGTTCGTGCGAGTGCTCCGCCTCCCGAGTCGAGGCCTCGGCACGACGAGCCCGCCCCGCAGGCGACCGCGGCGCCGCCCGCAGCACCCGCGCCATTGTCCGCAGAGCCATCAGCGACTGGGGCGGTGCGAGCAGGTTCTGCACCGCGAAAAACTGCAGGGCGACCTGGGGCGAGGTGTGGCATGCACGCACGACGAGCGTTAGGTACCTGTTGAAAACGTCGGTGCCTCGCGGCTTGTCGCCTGCGGCCCGGGGATCCGCGAAGTCCGCGGTCACGGCCATCGCCCACGGCGCATCCAGAACGGCGGATGCCCGCGTGTAGACCTCATGCGGCAGACCCGGCGCGGCGACACCGTGCGCGTCGATGGCCTCTCCCAGAGCGACCGCCTGCAGCGCCGCGGACGACATGCCCTGTCCGTAGAGCGGGTTGAAGCTGCAGATGGCGTCGCCGAGGGCGACGAAGCCCGCGGGCACCGAGGCGAGGCGCTCGACGTGGCGTCGCCGGCCGGTGGGCAGCCGGTACGAGTGCACGGGACCGAGCGGCTCGCTGCGATCGAGCACCTGAGCGATGACGGGCGATGGCAGGGCGTGCGCGAAGTCGAGGAACTCCTGGGCGTCCGTGGGCGCCGGGTCGCCGTGCTGGGCGCTCAGCGTGACGATCCACCTGTCGGGCGCGATGGCCAGGAGGGCGCCCGCGCGATGCGATCCTGCGGGGTCGTCGAGCACGACCGCCGTGGTGGTGTCCATGTCCGCGGAATCGCGCCGGAACTCCTGGGTCGCGTACGCGACGTCGATGCGCACGGTGGACTCCTCCGCAGTGGGGAAGCCGTGCTCGCGCAGGGAGTCGAGCAGGCGCGTCCCGCGCCCGGTGCAGGCGACCACCAGGTCCGCGCGGTGCTGCGCGTCGCGCGTCCGGACGCCCGTGACGCGGCCGTCCTCAAGCGTCAGGGCCGTGGCCGCCGTGCGGTCGAGGAGGGTCACGTTCGGGTGATCTGCGAGCAGCCGGCGGCGCAGCGTGCTCTCGAGCAGGGGGCGGCTCGCGGCGACACCGGGTACGGCCTCGTCGGGGATCGTGAAGGGAGCGCCGTCCTGGAACCAGAAGGTGCGGCTCGCGCGCGAGCCCATGGCGCCCTGCGCCTCAAGCTCGGCGGTCAGGCCCGGGAACGCGGCCTCCAAGGCGCGGTGGCCCGCGGCGAGCAGGACGTGCGTGTGGTGGGCCTGGGGGACGTTGGGGCGCACGATCTCGTCGTCCGCGAGGGCGTCGCGCTCGAGGACGGTGACGCGGTCCACCCGGTCCGCGAGAGCCCTCGCGGCAGCGAGTCCGGCGATGCTCGCACCGATGACGATCGCGTGTGTCTTCTCAGCCATGGTTCCTCCCGGTTCCGGCGTGGTGCGCGGGTCGCCTTCAGCGTCACAGGAAGGGACGGCCGATGCTTGGGCCGGGACTGAGGATGAGCGAGGGAGCGTCTGAGGGTCGCCGAGGGCCATTTTGGCAACGCAATCCTTGCGTTTTCTGTGCGTGGGCGGGGCATTTAGGCATTCGTGACCACGCCCTCACAACCCGTAGGCTAGGGGCGTGAAAAACACGGCCGACGTCATCATCGTCGGCGCCGGACCGGGCGGCGCCGCAGCGGCGCGCTATCTCGCAACCGAGGGTTTCGACGTGATCGCCCTCGAAAAGTCGCGTTTTCCGCGCGAGAAGGTGTGCGGCGACGGCCTCACGCCGCGCGCGGTCCGCGAGCTGCAGCTGATCGGTCTGCCCACCCCGCGCGAGGACGGCTGGATCCCCAACTGGGGCCTGCGGATGGTCGGCGGCGGACACCGGCTCGAGTTCCCGTGGCACGAGCTGGACTCCTTCCCCGACTACGGACTGTCTCTGACGCGCGCGAGCTTTGACCACAAGCTCGCCGAGCATGCGCGTGCCGGAGGCGCGGACGTCCGCGAGGGCTGGTTCGTCACCGGGGCCGTGCGCGACGAGCGCACGGGCCGCGTCACCGGCGTGACCGCCCGCGAGACGGACGATGCGGGGCGCAAGGTGGGCGACGAGGTCACCTACTCGGCTCCACTCGTGATCGCCGCCGATGGTGTGAGCGCCCGTATCGCGCTGGGGCTGGGGATCGAGAAGATGGACGACCGCCCCATGGGGGTCGCTGTCCGCACCTACTACGAGACGCCCCGCCACGACGAGGAGTGGATGGAGGGCCACCTCACGATCTGGAGCGGCGAGCCCGGCAGGTCCGACCTCCTGCCCGGCTACGGCTGGATCTTCCCGCTGGGCGACGGCACCGCCAACGTGGGCCTGGGGACCTTGAGCCCCAAGGGCGCGCCGTCGGGGCTCGATCACCGAGCGTTGTTCAAGAACTGGGTGGAGCACGGCACCGAGGGCTGGGAGTTCGACGCCGATGCGCCGGTCGCCAAGGTGCAGGGCGCGGCCATCCCGATGGCCTTCAACCGCCAGCCGCACTATGTGCCGGGCATGATGCTGATCGGCGACTCGGGCGGTATGGTCAACCCCTTCAACGGCGAGGGCATCGCGTATGCGATGCAGGCCGCGCGGCGCGCGGCCGAGCAGGCGGTCGCGTGGCGCGAGGCCCGCGACGACGTCGCCAAGGAGGCTGCGCTCGCGGCCTACGCGACCCGCATGAAGGAGGACCTGGGCGGCTACTACAGCCTGGGCAGGGTCTTCGCTCAGCTGATCGCGCGACCCGAAGTCATGCGCGCATGCACGCGGTATGGCCTTCCGAGTCAGACGATCATGCAGTTCACGCATAAACTCTTGGCAGACGTCTACGAGCCGCGCGGCGGCGACTGGGCAGACAGGCTGATGACGGCCCTGACCAGAATCGCGCCGGCAGCATGAGGCGCGGACGGAAACCAGCAATCGACCGGAACGACCGAGGAGCGAACGAGTGAATCCGTACGTGCCCATCGTGGTGATGGTGGCCATCGCCGCGCTGATGGCGGTGGCCGGGCTCGTGGTGAGTTCGATGCTGGGCGGGCCCAAGCGCTACAACTCCGCCAAGGTCGACAAGTACGAGTCGGGACTGCAGCCGACCCCGGGCGCCGTGGGCGGCGGCCGCATCCCCATCAAGTACTACCTCGTGGCGATGACCTTCATCGTCTTCGACATCGAGGTCGTGTTCCTCTACCCGTGGGCCATCGCGCACGATGCTCTCGGGTGGTTCGGGCTCATCGCGACCATGACATTCCTCGCCCTCATCACGATCCCGTTCGTGTACGAGTGGCGCCGCGGCGGATTCGAGTGGGACTGATCTGACATGGGTATCGAAGAGAGCGCACCTCCGTTCATGCTCGGCACTGTCGAGACGTTCGTCGGGACCATGCGAGCCGGCTCGCTGTGGCCCGCGACGTTCGGCCTCGCGTGCTGCGCGATCGAGATGATGGCGACGGGCACCCCGCGCTTCGACATCTCGCGCCTGGGCTCCGAGGTCTTCCGCGGATCCCCGCGCCAGGCCGACATGATGATCGTCGCCGGCCGCGTGTCCAACAAGATGGCGCCCATCGTGCGCCAGGTGTACGACCAGATGGCCGAGCCCAAGTGGGTGCTGTCCATGGGCGTGTGCGCCTCCTCCGGCGGCATGTTCAACAACTACGCGATCGTCCAGGGCGTGGACCACATCGTCCCCGTGGACATCTACCTGCCGGGCTGCCCGCCGCGCCCCGAGATGCTGCTGCACGCGCTACTCGAGCTCCAGGAGCAGGTGAAGACCCGGCCCATGGGTGCGAACCGCCGCGAGATGGCCGCCGCAGCCGAGCAGGCCGCGCTCGAGGCCACGCCCACGTCCGACATGAAGGGGCTGCTGCGTTGAGCGACGGAACCGACATGCAGACTCCCAGCCCGGAGACGCCGTCCCCGCAGGGCCGCGAGCCGCTCACGCTCATCAACGTGCGCGAGGGGCTGTTCGGCGCCAAGGGCGACACCTCGGGATACGGCGGTCTGGTGGACCGCGTGCAGATGCCCGGCGCGAGCGAGCGCCCGTACGGCGAGTGGTTCGACGGAGTCGTGGACATCCTCACGGAGCTGCTGGGCGATGACGCGGACGAGGCCATCGAGTACGTCGTGGTGGACCGCGGCGAGCTCACGCTCTACGTCGCGCGCGAGCACCTGCTCGTCGTCGCGCAGCACCTGCGCGACGACCAGGATCTGCGCTTCGAGATGTGCCTGGGCGTGTCCGGCGTGCACTACCCGGCGGACACCGGACGCGAGCTGCACGCCGTGTACCCGATGCAGTCGGTCACCCACAACCGCCGCCTGCGCGTCGAGGTCGCCGTGAGCGACGGCGACCCGCACATCCCGTCTCTGGTCTCGGTCTACCCGATGAACAACTGGCACGAGCGGGAGACCTGGGACTTCTTCGGCATCGTCTTCGACGGTCACCCGTCGCTCGCCCGCATCGAGATGCCGGACGACTGGGTGGGTCACCCGCAGCGCAAGGACTATCCGCTCGGCGGCATCCCCGTCGAGTACAAGGGCGCCGAGATCCCGTCGCCCGACGAGCGGAGGCAGTACCGATGAGCACGCAGACCGCGCAGGCGACCGGCGCGTTCGTGGAGGACCCGGACACGCCCGAGTACACCGTCTACGGTGCCGACTGGACCGAGGTGGTCGACGAGGCCAAGCGTCTGGGCCAGCAGCGCATCGTCGTCAACATGGGACCCCAGCACCCGTCCACTCACGGCGTGCTGCGCGTGATGCTCGAGATCGAGGGCGAGTACATCACCGAGGCCCGCGCCGGCATCGGCTACCTCCACACGGGCATCGAGAAGAACATGGAGTTCCGCACCTGGACCCAGGGCGTGACGTTCTGCACCCGCATGGACTACGTCGCGTCCATGAGCCAGGAGCTCGTGTACTGCCTGGGCATCGAGAAGCTGCTGGGCATCACCGACGACATTCCCGAGCGCGCGTCGATCCTCCGCGTCCTCATGGCGGAACTGACGCGCATCGGCTCTCACCTCGTGGCCGTCGGCACCGGCGGCAACGAGCTGGGCGCCACGACCATCATGACGACGGCCTTCGTGGCGCGCGAGGAGACCTTCCGCGTCATCGAGGCGATCACGGGCCTGCGCACCAACAACGCGTACATCCGCCCCGGCGGCGTCTCCCAGGGCCTGCCGGAGGACGGCGTCGCGCAGATCCGCGCGATGATCCCCAAGGTCAAGGCCAAGCTCGACGAGCTCATGGCGCTGCAGGGCAAGAACCCGATCCTCCAGCTGCGCCTCAAGGACGTCGCGGAGCTCAACCTCTCCGCGTGCATGGCGCTGGGCATCACCGGCCCCATTCTGCGCGCGACCGGCCTGCCCTACGACCTGCGCAAGTCGGACCCGTACTGCGGCTACGAGACCTACGACTTCCAGGTGCCCACCAGCACCGAGCAGGACGCGTGGGCTCGCGTGATGCTGCGCATGGAGGAGTGCTACGAGTCGCTCAAGATCGTGGAGCAGTGCGCGGACCGCCTCGAGCAGCTCGGCGATGGCCCGGTCATGGTCGCGGACAAGAAGATCGCGTGGCCCGCTCAGCTCGCGCTGGGTCCCGACGGCCAGGGCAACTCGCTCGACCACATCCGCCACATCATGGGCGAGTCCATGGAGGCCCTGATCCACCACTTCAAGCTGGTGACCGAGGGCTTCGAGGTGCCGGCCGGCCAGGTGTATCAGGCGATCGAGGGCCCCAAGGGCCTGCTGGGCGTCCACCTGGTCTCCGACGGCGGCACCAAGCCGTGGCGCGCGCACTTCCGCGACCCCGGCTTCAACAATCTGCAGGCGCTCGGGATCATGTGCGAGGGCGGCCAGATGGCCGACGTCGTGGTCGCGATCGCGTCGATCGACATGGTGCTGGGGGGCGTGGACCGATGACCTACACAGCCGAGACTCTGAGCGGCCTCGAGCGCGACGCCGCCGAGATCCTGGGGCGCTACCCCGTCAAGCGCTCGGCGCTGCTGCCGCTGCTGCACCTGGTGCAGTCCGTGGACGGCTACGTGAGCCCCGACGGCATCGCGTTCTGCGCTCGTCAGGTCGAGCTCACGAGCGCCGAGGTCAGCGCGGTCGCCACGTTCTACACCCAGTACAAGCGTCGCCCCAACGGCGAGTACCAGGTGGGCGTGTGCACCAACACCCTGTGCGCGATCATGGGCGGCGACGAGATCTGGCGCCAGGTGTCCGAGCGCTGCGGCGTGGGCCACGACGAGACCACTGCCGACGGCAAGGTCACCCTCGAGCGCCTCGAGTGCAACGCGGCCTGCGACTACGCGCCCGTGATGATGGTGAACTGGGAGTTCTTCGACAACATGACGCCCGATCGCGCGCTGCGCGTGGTCGATGACATCCTCGAGGGCCGCGACGTGAAGCCCACCCGCGGCCCCAGCACCGTCGCCTCCTTCAAGGAGGTGTCGCGCGTGCTCGCGGGCTTCGAGGACGGCCGGGCCGACGAGGACCAGGGCGTCGGTGATCCAAGCCTCGCGGGCCTCAAGGTCGCG
This sequence comes from uncultured Demequina sp., assembly GCF_913055775.1. Classification (GTDB taxonomy): domain Bacteria; phylum Actinomycetota; class Actinomycetes; order Actinomycetales; family Demequinaceae; genus Demequina. The sequence goes on from NZ_CAJXJX010000023.1 coordinate 23,517, forward strand.
CGCGAGCAGGGATGGGAGGACTCGAAGTGACTGACCTGACTCCCGTCCTCACCGCCACCTGGGACGCTCCCGAGTCGTGGAAGCTCGGCACGTACGAAAACCACGGCGGCTACGACGCCCTCAAGAAGGCGCTCGGCATGGAGTCCGCGGACCTGGTCCAGGCCGTCAAGGACTCCGGGCTGCGGGGCCGTGGCGGCGCCGGCTTCCCCACGGGCATGAAGTGGGGCTTCCTGCCGCCCGACGACGGCAAGCCTCGCTACCTCGTCGTAAACGCCGACGAGTCCGAGCCCGGAACGTGCAAGGACATCCCGACCATGATGTCCGCACCCCACATCCTCGTCGAGGGCGTGGCCATCACGTCGTTCGCGATCGGCTGCAACCACGCCTTCATCTACCTGCGCGGCGAGGTGGTCCACGTGTACCGCCGGCTGCTGCAGGCCGTGCGGGAGGCCTACGCGGCCGGTCACCTGGGGAAGAACATCCACGGCAGCGGGTATGACCTGGACGTCACCGTCCACGCCGGCGCCGGCGCGTACATCTGCGGCGAGGAGACCGCGCTGCTCCACTCCCTCGAGGGACGTCGCGGCCAGCCGCGCCTCAAGCCCCCGTTCCCCGCGGTCGAGGGTCTCTACGCCCGTCCCACGGTGGTCAACAACGTCGAGTCCATCGCCTCCGTGCCGTCGATCGTGAACAACGGCGTCGACTGGTTCACCGGCATGGGCACCGAGCGCTCGAAGGGCATGGGCATCTTCTCGCTGTCCGGTCACGTCAACCGTCCCGGCCAGTACGAGGCCCCGCTGGGCATCACGCTGCGCGAGCTGATCGACATGGCCGGCGGGATGAGGAACGGCAATCGCCTCAAGTTCTGGACGCCGGGCGGGTCGAGCACGCCGCTGTTCACCGACGAGCACCTCGACACCCCGCTCGACTACGAGTCGGTGGGCGCCGCGGGCTCGATGCTGGGCACTCGCGCGCTGCAGATCTTCGATGAGACCACCTGCGTGGTGCGCGCCGTGGCCCGCTGGACCGAGTTCTACAAGCACGAGTCGTGCGGCAAGTGCACGCCGTGCCGCGAGGGCACGTTCTGGCTCACGCAGATCCTGGAGCGCCTCGAGGACGGCCACGGCACGGACGCCGACATCCAGCAGCTGCTCGACACCTGCGACTCGATCCTGGGCCGGTCCTTCTGCGCGCTGGGCGACGGCGCGACCAGCTCGATCTCGAGCTCGGTGAAGCTGTTCCGCGACGAGTACGAGCAGCACGTCACCGACGGCCGCTGCCCGTTCGACCACGCCGCATCGGCGCTGTTCGACTACGAGACTTCCCCGACCGCCGAGGAGGCGCACGCATGACCTCGACAGCGGACAAGGCCACGACCGCAGCCGTCGAGACCGTCACGCTCACCATCGACGGCACGGAGGTGACGGTCCCCAAGGGCACGCTCATCATCCGCGCCGCGGAGCAGGTGGGCATCGACATTCCGCGCTTCTGCGACCACCCGCTGCTCGAGCCGGCCGGCGCCTGCCGCCAGTGCCTCGTGGATGTCGCCGCGCCGGACCGCGAGGGCAACGTGCGGCCGTTCCCCAAGCCGCAGGCCTCGTGCACCATGACCGCGATGAACGGCATGATCGTCAACACCCAGAACACCTCCGAGGACGCCAAGCGCGCCCAGGAGGGCGTGATGGAGCTGCTGCTGATCAACCACCCGCTCGACTGCCCGGTGTGCGACAAGGGCGGCGAGTGCCCGCTGCAGAACCAGGCGCTCAGCCACGGCCGTCCCGAGTCGCGCTTCATCGACGTCAAGCGCGTGTTCGAGAAGCCGCTCGCGCTCAGCTCCGAGATCCTGCTGGACCGCGAGCGCTGCGTGCTGTGTCAGCGCTGCACGCGCTTCTCGAAGGAGATCGCCGGCGACGCGTTCATCGACCTGCAGAACCGCGGCGCGATGCAGCAGATCGGCACCTTCAACGAGGAGGTGCTGAACTTCGACGGCTACGAGCCCATCGGCGTCGCGGCCGAGGACGAGTCCGGCAAGGCCTTCTCGTCCTACTACTCCGGCAACACCGTCCAGATCTGCCCGGTGGGCGCGCTCACCAGTGCTGCGTACCGCTTCCGCTCGCGCCCCTTCGACCTGGTCTCCAGCCCCGGCATCTCCGAGCACGACAGCTCGGGTGCCGCGATCCGCACGGACCACCGCCGCGGCACCATCCTGCGCCGCCTCGCGGACAACGACCCGGTCGTGAACGAGGAGTGGATCACTGACAAGGACCGCTTCGCGTTTGCGTGGCAGAACCTGTCCGACCGCCTCGAGCGCCCGCTCGTGCGCGGCGAGGACGGCGAGTTGCACGAGGCCTCGTGGCCGGATGCGATCGCACGGGCCGCGGCGGGGCTGAGGGCCGCCGCGGGCCTCACCGGCACACCGGCCGACAAGAAGGCCAAGGGCGTCGGGGTCCTCCCCGGCGGCCGTGTCACGCTCGAGGACGCGTACGCGTACCAGAAGTTCGCTCGCGTGGCGCTCGGCACCAATGACGTCGATGTCCGCACCCGGGCAGCGTCCGACGAGGAGCAGGCCTTCCTGGGCTCGACCGTCGCCGGCACCGGCATGGGTGTGACGTTCGCCGATCTCGAGAAGGCCCCGACGGTCCTGCTCGCCGGCTTCGAGCCCGAGGACGAGGGCGGCATCGTCTTCCTGCGCCTGCGCAAGTCGCTCGGGAAGCAGCGCGTCTTGACCGTCGCGCCGTACCTGTCCCGCGGCGCAGAGAAGCTCGACGCGACGCTGATCGAGACGGTTCCCGGCGGCGAGGGCACGGCCCTCGCTGCGATCAAGAGCGGCACGGACACGGCCGATGCGCTCGCTGAGGAGGGCGCCATCGTCCTCCTGGGCGAGCGGCTCGCGTCGAGCCCC
>NZ_CAJXJX010000024.1 GCF_913055775.1 uncultured Demequina sp.
GATCCGAGGTTTTGCTGCCAAGAACGGCAAGGACGGCCTCTACCACGCCACCATCACGACCGCCTTCATGGCACTGATCCATGCCCGCATGGCCCTACACCCGGAGCGCGGCTGGGAGGCCTTCGCCGCCGCCAATCCTGATCTGTTCGAGGCCGATGTGCTGACCCGGTACTATCCCAGGGACGTTCTCGCGGAACCGGCCGCGCGGGCCGCATTCCAGTTGCCGCCGGTTGGCGAGGCGGCATAGGTCGCGGCCGGCATGGTTTCGGCGATGCCGGATACCGTGTCCGGTCCTGTTCGCTATCCAGGGCTCGGGCGATGAACGGCTCGGGACTGGACGCGACGGAACAAAATAAAGAAACTTTCCGATGGAAAATAAATCGCAGGGGGAAGCCAATGCCGATTACCGCCGATTCCATAGCGCAAATGGCGCAGGACTATACCACCGCCTGGAACTCGAAATCGGCTGAAGCCGTCGCATCGTTCTATGCCGAGGACGGTGAAATCGTCATCAACCGCGGCGAACCCTGGAGCGGACGCGCGCGCGTCACCGACATGGCAGCGGGGTTTTTCGCGGATGTGCCGGACCTGACGCTCGTTTGCGACGAAATCCGTTGCTCAGGAAACCATGCCGTCTACGTCTGGACGTTTACCGGACACGACGCTACATCCGGCAATCCGCTGGATATCCGCGGTTGGGAGGAATGGGACCTCGACGAGGATCTCAAGGTCAAGGCGTCGCGAGGGTGGTTCGACGCGGACGACTACACCCGGCAAGCCGGGGGCGGATAGAGGCAACCCGCAATAAAAGGGCGCGGAAAACCGCGCCCTTTGTCATTTCCGGCGGGACGACAGTCCCACCCTGGCGGCTGGCCGCCTCAGCTCATCGCCTTCTGCAGGTTCTCGTCGACCTTGTCGAGGAAGCCGGTCGTCGTCAGCCACTTCTGGTCGGGGCCGACCAGCAGGGCAAGGTCCTTGGTCATGAAGCCGCTTTCGACCGTATCGACGCAGACCTTCTCCAGCGTCGCCGCGAAGTCGGCCAGCCTGTCGTTGCCGTCCAGCTTGGCGCGATGGGCCAGACCCCGGGTCCAGGCGAAGATCGAGGCGATCGAGTTGGTCGAGGTCTCATTGCCGGCCTGGTGCTGGCGGTAGTGGCGGGTCACCGTGCCGTGCGCGGCCTCGGCCTCGACCGTCTTGCCGTCCGGGGTCATGAGCACGGAGGTCATGAGGCCCAGCGAGCCGAAGCCCTGAGCGACCGTGTCCGACTGCACGTCGCCGTCGTAGTTCTTGCAGGCCCAGACGTAGCCGCCCTCCCACTTCATGGCGGCGGCCACCATGTCGTCGATGAGGCGGTGCTCGTAGGTCAGGCCCTTGGCCTCGAACTCGGCCTTGAACTCGCGGTCGAACACGTCCTGGAAGATGTCCTTGAACGCACCGTCGTACTGCTTGAGGATCGTGTTCTTGGTCGACATGTACACCGGGTAGTTGCGCAGCAGGCCGTAACTGAAGGACGCTCGCGCGAAGTCCTCGATGGACTTGTTGAAGTTGTACATCCCCATCAGCACGCCGCCGCCCTCAGGCATCTTGACGATCTCGTGCTCGATGGGCGCGGAGCCGTCCTCGGGCACGAAGGTGATCATCGCGGTACCGGCACCGGGGACCTTGAAGTTGGTCGCCTTGTACTGATCGCCGTGAGCGTGACGGCCGATGATGATGGGCTTGGTCCAGCCGGGCACCAGGCGGGGGATGTTCGAGATGATGATCGGCTCGCGGAAGACGACTCCGCCGAGGATGTTGCGGATGGTGCCGTTGGGGCTCACCCACATCTTCTTGAGGCCGAACTCCTCGACCCGGGCCTCGTCCGGCGTGATGGTCGCGCACTTGACGCCGACGCCGTGCTCCTTGATGGCGTGAGCGGCGTCGACAGTGATCTGGTCGTCCGTGGCGTCGCGGGACTCGATTCCCAGGTCGTAGTACTCGAGGTCGATGTCGAGATACGGGTGGATCAGGCGGTCCTTGATGAATTGCCAGATGATCCGGGTCATCTCGTCGCCGTCGAGTTCGACGACCTTGCCTTCGACCTTGATCTTCGCCATGCGGGTGCCTCACGTCTGCTTCGGGTACGGGTTCGCACCCTAGGCTAGACCACTCGCGCGAGCTCGATGCCGGCAATTCCGAGACCGCCTCGGGTCAAAAAGGCGCGAATTTGCGATCCGCGCCGCCTGCCGCCCCACCCCGTGTGCCGTCGCGTCTATCATGGCGACTCGAGCGCCATCACTGTTCTTCGACAGCCAAGGATCCCCGTGTTTCGAACCCGCAGGACGCCACCTCGACCGACGTTCATGCTCGGCCTGGGCGCGCAGAAGGCAGGGACGACGTGGCTCCACACTCAACTGGAGGGCTCGCCGCAATTCGCGCGTGGATACTTCAAGGAGTACCACGTGTTCGACTGCATCGATGTGCCGATCCAGCGGTGGAACCGCGACAAGGTCTTCCGCCGCGCTGCCGAGGAATCGACCCTTGCGCTTGCAGGCGAGCGGGCCCAGGCACGGATGCTCCATCGTGCGAGCATGGTCTTGAATCCCCAGCACTACTTCGATCACTTCTCCGCGCTGCTCAGCCGCAACGACCCCGCCCGCCTTGCAGCTGACGTCACCCCGGACTACGCACTCCTGCCGGCGCGCCGCTTGTCGAAGATCCGCGATCACTTCGCAGAGCGCGGCATCAGAACTGCGGTCGTCTTTCTCATGCGTGATCCTGTCGAGAGGACGTACTCGCAGATTCGGATGCAGCAGGGTCGCCAGCCACGCCGATTCCCCGCACCCGCGGAGGCGATGGTTGAGCGCATTCACGACCAGGAGATCTACGCGAGTCGAAGCCGCTACGAGACCACGATCGCAGCGGTCGACTCTGTGTTCGACCCGGCCGACGTCTACTACGGCTTCTACGAGGAGCTGTTTGAGGGCAACACGTTCCGGGAAATCTGCGGCTTCCTCGGGATCGACCCGGTCGACGCCGACTTTGGGGACATTCGGAATGTGTCGCAGCCCAAGGACGATGGCGGGCTTCCCGAGAGCGCGGTGCGTGCCGCGGCTCAGCACCTCGCCCCCACGTACCGCGCTGTCGCCGAGAGGTTTCCCGATCGCGACTTGGCGAGGATGTGGCCCAGTTCGAGGTTCGTGCTATGACCGAGGCGAGCACGACACCGGCCCCGGCCAAGCGGAACAGCAGCATCGAAGCGCTGCGGATCGCAGCCATGGTCGGGATCGTCGCCCACCACTACGCCGTTCACGGTGGCGTGATGGGCGTGACCTTCGACCAGGATGCGGCCGTCACCCTGAGCGTGGCGAGCGCATTCGGCAAGTGGGGCGTGGACCTATTCGTGCTCGTGGGCGCGTACTTCATGGTGAAGCGGCCCTCCCGCGGCAGGTCGTTGGCGTCCATCTACGCGCAGGTGCTGCCGATCTCGCTGCTCATTCTCGCGACGTTCCTCGTCGTAGCACCGGACACCGTCAGCGGGACCGAGATCAAGAAGTCCGTGCTGCCGGTGATCTTCGGCCAGTACTGGTTCGTCACCGCGTACGTGATGCTGGTGCTCATCGCGCCCTACCTGGCGATGGTCGCGACGGGCCTCACGCGGGTCCAGCTCGGCCGCCTGATCGCCGTCGGCGTCGCGCTGTGGAGCGTGCTGAATCTCGTCGACGGCGTGTGGCTCTACGTTTCCGACCTCGCGTGGTTCGCCCTGCTGTTCATGATCGCCTCCTACATGCGTCTGCATCCACTTCCCGGGAGCCGAGGAGCGTGGATCGCCGCGGCCTTCGGAACCGGGGTCGCGATCCCCGTCGCGATGTGGATCGCGACCACACTGCGGTGGAACGCGACTGGCCTGCCCGAGGACCTCGGGTGGACGCGGTGGCTCGTCGCCGGGCCGTACTCCCCGCTCTCTCTCGCCTTCGCCGTGGCGCTCCTGGGCGCGGTTCTGAAGAGCCGCGAGCGCCAGTCACGGGTGGTGAACTACTGGGCCGCCGCCGCATTCGGGGTCTACCTCATCCATGACAACCCGATGGTGCGGGCCTGGGTGTGGTCCGACCTGGTCGAGACGCCGCGCCAGGCCTCCTCGGACTGGCTGCTGCTCACGGCGCTCGGCACCACGCTGGTGATCTACGTCGCGTGCAGCGCCATCATCTTCGTGCTGCAGCCCGTCGTCCTGCGGCCGGCTCTCCGAGTCACGACGGCGATCCGGCTGCGTGTCGAGGCCAGGCTGGGGTCAGCGCCTGACACACCAGGGCCTGACACACCAGGGCCTGACACGCCAGCGCCCGGTCCGGCCACCGGAGACACGCCCGACCGCGACTGACACGCCGCGCGCCGCGCCCACCGCGCATCCGCGCGATCGTCCTGCCAAGATCGGATCAGACGCGCGTGCGTCACGGACCCGAAGGAGTTCCTCATGACCGATGCAGACAAGCCGGCCGAGGTGGACGAGGCGGACCTCGACGGGGTCGATCTCGACACCGAATCCGAGTTCGCCGAGGAACTGGATGACGACGTCTGGGCCGAGGACACCTCGGGTCCCAGCCTGATCGCGCGCATGCTCGCGGAGCTCGTCGGCACCTTCATCCTCGTGTTCATGGGCGTGGGGACGGCGCTGTACTTCTCGCAGGGCGGCAACGGCACGCTCGCGGTGGCCTTCGGCTTCGCGCTGGGCGTGATGATCGCCGCGATCATCTTCGGAGGCGTGTCGGGCGCGCATCTCAACCCGGCCGTGACCGTGGGCCTGTGGCTCGGCGGCCGGTTCCCCGGGCGGGACGTCGCGCCGTACATCATCGCCCAGGTGATCGGCGCGACCGTCGCGGGCGGCGTGCTGTTCGCCGTGACGGCGACGCACCCGGACCTGGCAGCGACCGAGGGTGGAGCGCGAGAGATCATCTCCACCGGCTCCAACGGCTTCGGCGATCACTCGCCGCTGGGCTTCCCGCTCATCGCCGCCATCATCATCGAGGTCATCATCGCCGCGCTCCTCGTGGGCGTGGTGCTCGCCGTCACCTCGGTGCGGGCGAAGGCCGGCGCCGCGGCAGCGCCGTTCGCGATCGGCCTCACGGTCGGATTCCTGGTCCTCATCGCGATCCCCTTCACGAACGGGGCGCTGAACCCCGCGCGCGCCACCGGAACCGCGATCTGGTCTGACAGCTGGGCGCTTCAGCAGCTGTGGCCGTTCTGGGTCGCGCCCATCGTGGGCGCCGCGATCACGGGCCTGCTGTTCCGCGCGTTCGGTCCCGAGGAGGACCTCATCATCATCGAGACCGTCGAGGAGGTCACGATCGTCGAGGAGTGACGTCGCTCCAGGTCCGCTGAGTCGCGTGGCCCTGGTCAGCCCAGCGGCGTGGTCAGCCCCAGGTAGCCAAGAACGGCGGCGAAGGCGAGCAGGACCACCACGTCGACTGCGCGCCTGCGGACGGCGAAGACCCGCGCGGCCGGCAGAGCGAGCCGAGCCGCCGCGCCCAGGAACGTGAGTCCAGCGAGCAGCAGGACTGCGGCCTGAACGCTCACGAGCGCACCGAACGCCACGATCGCGGCCACCACGGCGACCACGGCGATCGCGACTGCGGCCGTAGTCTGCGGAGTGTCACCGATCATCGTGGACCCCGCTCAATGGAAGAAGTGCCGGGTGCCCGTGTGGTACAGCGTGACGCCTGCGGCGCGCGCGGCATCGACCACCTCGGCATCGCGGACCGATCCGCCGGGTGACACGACCGCCCGGACGCCCGCATCGGCCAGCACCTGCAGTCCGTCGGCGAAGGGGAAGAACGCGTCCGAGGCGGCCACCGCGCCTGCGGCGCGCTCGGCGCCCGCACGTTCGACGGCGAGTCGGCAGGAGTCGACCCGGTTGACCTGACCCATGCCGATGCCGACCGCGGCGCCGCCCTTGGCGAGGAGAATCGCGTTCGACTTCACCGCGCGGCAGGCTCGCCACGCGAACTCGAGGTCCGCGAGGGTCGCATCATCGGCTGCCTCGCCGGCGACGAGGGACCACGTCGTCGCGGGGTCGCCGGGCGCGTCGATCCGGTCCGAGGCCTGAACCAGCAGTCCCCCCGAGATGCGTCGCCACTCGACCGGCAGCCGCGCGGGCTCGACCTCGAGCAGGCGGATGTTCTTCTTGGCCTGCAGGACGTCCAGCGCACCGGGCTCGTAGCCGGGCGCGACCACGACCTCGGTGAAGACCTGAGCGATCTGCTGCGCAGCCTCCACACTGATGGGCCGGTTCGCGGCGATCACGCCACCGAACGCGGACACCGGGTCGGTGTCGTGGGCGCGCGCATGCGCCTGAGCGATGTTCTCCCCCACCGCGATGCCGCAGGGGTTGGCGTGCTTGATCACGGCGACCGCCGGGGCGTCCTGGTCGTAGGCGGCGCGCAGGGCCGCATCGGCGTCCACGTAGTTGTTGAACGACATCTCCTTGCCGTGGTGCTGCACGGCCTGCGCGAGCCCGCCGGGTGCTGCGGTGTCCGCGTACACGGCCGCGCCTTGATGCGGGTTCTCGCCGTAGCGCAGCAGCGCGTCGCGCGAGAACGATGCCGCGACCCACCCCGGCAGGCCCGATCCCTCGTCATCGGGCGCGACCACGGAGCCCATCCACGAGGCGACATGGATGTCGTACTCGGCCGTGTGCCGGAAGGCCTCGGCGGCGAGCGCCTGGCGCTCGGCGAGGGTGAAGCCTCCCCCAGCCACCGCATCGGCGACATCCTCGTACCGAGCCGGGTCCACCACGACGGCGACGGAGGCGTGATTCTTGGCCGCGGCCCGCACCATCGACGGTCCGCCGATGTCGATCTGCTCGATCGTGTCGTCCTGGCTCGCGCCTGAAGCGACCGTCTGGACGAACGGGTAGAGGTTGACGATGACGAGGTCGAACGGCGCGATCTCGAGCTCGTCGAGCTGCCGGCGGTGGTCCTCGAGCCGACGGTCCGCAAGAATTCCGGCGTGCACGCGCGGGTGGAGGGTCTTGACGCGTCCGTCGAGGCACTCGGGGAAGCCGGTGACGTCCTCGACCGGGGTGACGGGCACGCCCGCGGCAGCGATGCGCGACGCCGTGGATCCGGTCGAGACGATCTCCACGCCGTTGGCCGCGAGGACCCCTGCGAGCTGTTCGATGCCGGTCTTGTCGTATACCGAGATGAGTGCCCGGCGCACCGACTGGCGGTCCGTCATGCCCTGCCTCCCTCTGGCGCCGAGGGTCACCCGACGGCCGTCGATGGTCCAGCCCTCGCGGGCCATGCGTCCGATCGTCTCGGCGAGCACGCGCCGCTCGACGACCTTGATGCGCTCGTGGAGGGTCTCCTCCGTGTCATCCTCCCAGACCTCGACCGCCGCCTGCGCGATGATCGGTCCGGTGTCCACCCCAGCGTCGACCAGCATGACCGTGCACCCGGTCACCTTCGCGCCGCCCGCGAGCGCATCCCGAACGCCGTGCGCGCCGGGGTAGGCGGGAAGCAGCGCCGGGTGGGTGTTGACGATGCGCCCACCGAACCTGTCGAGCGATGGTGCTCCGAGGAGGCGCATGAATCCCGCGCACAGCACCAGGTCTGGAGCGTGCGCGGCGATCGCGTCCGCGAGCGCGGAGTCCCATGCTGCGCGGTCGCCATGATCGGCGAGGGCGACCACACGGGCCGGGATCCCGGCCTCCCGCGCGATGTCGAGTCCGGGCGCATCGGCCCTGTCCGAGATCACCGCGACGATGCTCGCTCCGTAGCCCGGATCGCCACTGGCTTCTAACACGGCGCGCATGGTCGAGCCCGCACCGGAGATGAGCACGACGATCCGAGCTGTGGTGGGCGGGTTTGTCACGCGCCGAGCCTATCGGCATGCTGGACCCCACACCTACCGTGAGGAGCCCCGTGACGGAGACCGAGGAACGCGTCAGTCCCATCCCGGCACCCGCCCGCCGCGACACCGGCTGGTTCCTCGTGGTGCTGGGCATCACGGCCTTGCTGTACCTGCTCTCCGTGCCGTGGGCCTTCGCGATGATCGCCACCGGCCCCCTGGGCGCGTTCCTGGCGGCGCGCGCCCTGTACCGGTCGCGCCGAGCGACCGGAATCGTGGGCTACCGCGTCGCGATGAGCGCGGGCGTGGTCGTGTCGCTGTTCTCGGTCGCCATGGGCATGACGTTTGCGGTCTTCGCCGAGGTCATCACCGACTTCCAGGACTGCCGGCAGCGCGCTGTCACCCAGCAGGCTCAGCGCACGTGCGAGGCCGAGTACCAGGAGTCGGTGCGCGACACGATCGAGGACCTGCTGGAGCAGGTGGGTCTCACCTCGGCGCCGTAGCGCTGGCGGCACCTGACTTCACGGTCACGGTGCCCGTGCGCGGAGGCTCGGGCGAGGATGGAGTCCGCGGAGCTGTCGCGCGCGCTGACGACGGCGTGGACGGGCGGCGCCCCCAGGGCAGAACAGACGCCACCCACCTCGCGAAGGCAACGATCAGCGTCCCCAGCGCGAGCCCTGCGGCCGCGAGCCCGCCGGACGCGATCGCTACCGGCAGCGCATCCGCGCCAACTGTCTCCAGCCTCCCCGGCCCGGCAGCGCCGGCGGCGGCCAGGGTCAGGGCTCCCGCGGCGGCAGCCACGATGGTCACCGCCAGAACGTCTGCCGCGGCGTCGCGGCGCCAGCCCAACGAGGCCCGGCGTACGACGGCGCGCGCCAGGGTCGCCACGACGACGAGCACAGCGGGAGCCCACACCAGGAGGCCACCTGCCGCCGACGGGAGGGCGCCCAGGATGGGCAGACCCGGAATCGCCGAGGCCGTCATCGCGTCCGGCGCATACGCGCTGCCCAGCCCCACGGAGAAGCCCTGGCCGGTCAGCCACGCGAGCTGCCACACCACCATGGTGGGCGCGTAGGCGAGCTCGCCGATCGCGAGCACGACCGCACCGATGCCGTCGAGGTCGAGCGCGGTCGCCGTGGTGCCGATCCGGTCGCGGTTCACGACGGCCCACGCCGTCTGCGCAAGCGCGGCGGCGCACAGGCTGAACGCGGTCACTGCCGCGGCTCGCCTCAGACCCACGCGGACCACCTCGGGGATGCGGGCGAGCCAGCCGAGCTCCAAGCCATGCGCGCGCCACACGCCCGCCGCGACGAACACCGCCGCGAGAAGGGCAGCCACCACCGTGACGCGCACGATCGCGTCCGAGGCCTCGGGTCCCAGGATCGCCGATGCGGCCACAGACACGAGCGCCGCGTACGTCGCGACGGCGAGGCTCCAACTCCCCCAGGTGCGGGCGGCGAAGCGCCGAGCGATCGCCGCGAGGATCGCGCCGTAGACGAGCGTCAGACCCAGCGGCACGAGCGACACCACGGTCCCGCCCAGCTCCGCAGGTCCGCCGAGGCCGAAGAGCCACAGGCGGCCAGCGGCCATCGCCGCGCCCGACCAATCGACCCCGGCGCTCAGGGACGTGGTCGGCGAAGCGGCGGCGACGGCCATCGATGGCGCCAGCACGAGCAGGTAGCCCAGCAGCGCACCCTGGAAGCCCGTCAGGATCCCGCCCAGCCACGCGGGGGCGGCCTTGATCGCGTCGATGCCGCGGCGGCCGAGCGCGCGCAGGTCCGAGGCGAGGGAACGGGTCGACATGGGTCCATGGTCGCGCGGGAAGGCCGCGAATCAGCGGACCGGCTCGCGCGGATCAGCGACCCGTGCGGATCACGAGCGGGCCAGCCGAGCTCGGGTCCATGCAGCCACACGTCATGCCGTACTCAATGTCGCACTCGACTGTGACAGTGCGCGGCGCGCGGTCGGGTTCGAGCGCGCGCTCCGTCACGAGCTGGAACGCGCGCGCGACCATCGTGGCCACGGGGAGCTGCGCCTGCGTCGGCAGCGGCCCCGCGACTCCGAGGCTGCCAGACCCGTCGAACGTGGCGGCGGCGACGTCGCGCGGCACCACTGTGCCCAGGCGCGCGGCCGCCGACATCGCTGCCCAGTACATGCGGCTTCCTGTGGAGAACACGCCGAACGGCGCCGCGAGGGAGCGCATCATCTCGAGCGCGCCTGCCTCAGCATCGGGAAGAGTCAGATGCTGATCGGTGACTGCGGGCTGGAGGCCCGCCTCCCTCATGGCCTCGTAGTAGCCGGCCTGGCGCTCGCGCACCGATGAGATCTCCTTCTCTCCAGCCACCATCAGGACCCGCTCGAGGCCGTGGGCCCGGATGAGGTGGCTCGTGAGCGCACGCGCCGACTCCCTGTTGTTCGCGGTCACGAAGTCGACGGCGTCCTCGAGACCGGGCTGCATGCGGTCCAGCACCACGGTGGGCACCTGTTCCGAGAACCGCGTCAGGGCGTCGGAGCCTGCGGGGACGGCCATGAGCATCTCGATGCGGTTCTGCCGGAACACGTCGAGATACTTGGCCTCCTTGGCGGTGGACTCATCCGAGATCCCCAGCAGGAGTGTCTGACCGGCCGCGCTGACGCGCTTCTCCACGGCGTTAGCCAAGTCCGCGAAGAATCCATTGCGCATATCCGGCACGATCAGTCCCACGTAGCCAGATCTACTGCCTGTCGTTCGCAGGGACCGAGCTCGATGGTCGGCGACGTAGCCGAGCTCGTGGACCGACTTCATGACCTCCGCGCGGGTGCGCTCGGACACGTAGGGCTCGTTGTTGAGCACCCGCGAGATGGTCTTGATCGAATACCCGGAATGCTCGGCCAGGTCCACGAGCCGGGCAGGCCGCGAGAATCGCCGGCGGGCGCCGCCGTCGGAGCCCGTGCCCTCGTCGCTTGCCATGGGATCGTCAGGCTACCAGCAGGGGTGCCCGAGAGGGCCGTCCGTCACATGCCCGCGGCGCCGAACGGCACCCACTCGTGATCCTCGGCGTGGCCTGCCTGGCCGAACACGTCCATGCGCTCGGCGATGATCGCGCGCATCCTGTCCGCGCCGCGCTTCTGCGCGGGAGCCGGGTCCACGGTGAGACGGTCCTGGGCCAGGTGCCCACGCAGACCTGCCATGTAGGCCATGTGCGAGTCCATTCCCTGGTTGATCTTGGTGACGCCGAGCTTGGTCGAGCGCGCCTTCTCGTCCTCTGGCACGCCCCAGGACTCAGGGAGCTCGCCGCCGACACGGTTGATCTCCTCACGGATGTCCGCAGGCAGCGAGGACGATCCGTGCATGACCAGGTGCGTGCCGGGCACACGCGAGGCGATCTCCTCGATCAGGTTCATGTGCAGCACCGACCCGTCCGGCGGGCTCGTGAACTTGTACGCACCGTGCGAGGTTCCGATCGCGACGGCCAGGGCATCGACGCCCGTGCGCGCAACGAACTCCTCGGCCTCGGCGGGGTCCGCAAGGATGATCTCCGTGGTGGGTGTGCCGTCCGACTCGGCGCCGCCGATGGTGCCGAGTTCTCCTTCGACGGACACCCCGAGCTTCCGCGCCTTCGCGACCACGCTCGCGGTGATCTCGATGTTCGCCTCGAAGCTGCGAGGCAACTTGGTCTCGTGGTCGACGCTGCCGTCGATCATCACCGAGGAGAATCCCGCCGCCAGAGCGCGCTCGCAACTGCGCTCGTCGGGCCCGTGGTCGAGGTGCACGACGGCCGGGACCTCGGGGTAACGAGCGACCGCACCGAGCATCGCCTCCCAGAACAGTTCGTCGGACCGGAATGCCGAGGCGCCGACGATCGTCTGCACGATCACGGGCGCGGACTTCTCGCTGGCGGCCTCCAGGACCGCCTCGACCTGCACCAGGTCCGTGACATTGAATGCGCCGATTCCGTACCCGCCCTGGCGCGCGGCATCGAGCGCCTGGCGGAGTGTGATGAGCGGCATTGTTCCTCCTTGTTCACGTCGAAGCGCCGTTTGCGCCTTCTGACAACGTTAGACAGACTAGACCATGGTCATCCAGGACGTCGACCGAACGGAGCGAAGACCATGAACGAATGCGTCATCGGCGTTGACATCGGCAGCTCGCGCATCAAGGCGCTCGCCTTCGACGCGTCCGGCGGTGTTGCCGCGCACGCGGCGGTCGAGACGCCGCGGATCACCCGGGGTGGCACGGTCGATTTCCCTGTCCTCGCCATGATCGAGGCGGCGGCGGCCGTGACGCGCGACGTCGCGCGAGCGGCGCCGGTGGTGCGAGGCATCGGCGTGACGTCGATGGGCGAGGTCGGCACGATCCTCCACAACGGCGCGCTTGCGGATCTCGCGTTCCCCTCCTGGCACGACGAGCGCGGTGAGGACGTTGTCCGCGACATCGCGGCGCTGGCAGCGGAGCTCGATGCGCATCATCGCACCGGCGCCCACCTGCGCCCCGTGTCGACCGTCGCCAAACTGGGCTGGCTGTCGCGGCAGACGGAGGTGCCGTCCGGCACCTTCATGGTGATCGCCAGCGCCTTCGCATGGACCCTGACAGGCGCTCCGGCGCAGGAGCGTTCGCTCGCCACGACGTTGGGCGTCGTGAGCCCCTGGGACGGAGAGGTTCTCGACCGACTCTGGGATGCGGCCGGCCTGGGCGCCTACGCGATCGCGCCGATCCACCGCACCGGGATGGCGCACCCCGTGACACCTTCGGCGGCTCAGATACTCGATCTGCCAGGGGGAATTCCGGTCGTGGTCGCGGGTCACGATCACCCCGTGGCGGCCGTGGGCACCGGCGCGCCGCTCGACGCCGTCGTGGATTCGCTCGGGACGGGCGAACCCCTGCTCGCTCCACTGCAGGACCGCCCCGCGCTCGACTCTCGATTCCCGCCGCCGCACATGTCTGTCGAGACATCCCCCGCGACCGGCGGGCCGCTGGTGATATCCGAAGGCCTCCGGCCCGGCCTCGCGATGGACGCGCTGCTGCGCGCCTCGGGTGTCGATCGCTCGCGGCTCGACGCACAACTCGACGTCCACGCCGCAGATGTCCTCACTGCCGACGCCGTCGCGGCGCTCGAGCACGGCGACGTGCGCATGAGCGCCGATGCGCAGGGATGGAGCCAGCTGCACGCTCATCTCGTCGGTCGCGCGCACGCCGCCGACGCGGAGCTGCGCCGCGTGACCGGCGCGACGGGCCCCACCGTGCTCACCGGAGGCGGGCTGCGCTCGCGCGGCTGGGTGTCGATGAAGGCTCAGCGGGCCTCACATCCGCTCCTCGTCTCCACCGCCACGGAGACGGCGGCGCGCGGCGCGGCAGCGATCGTGGGCGTCGCTGCGGGGTGGTGGGACGCGCCCGAGGCGATGCCGGGCGCGACGCTCGTGGAGGCGTCAGCGTGGCGGGGCGAACTCGGATGAACCGCGAAATGTCACAAAACCGTCACGTCGAGGCCTCCGACTAGACAACGTTGTCAGAGTGTGTGCATGATGATGCCCGTCGCACACTGAGAGCCCTGTCGATAGCGGGGCATCACCAGCGCGACGGGCCACGACAGCCCCCCGCACGGGGCAACTCAAGGAAGAGAGAGGTCACCATGAGGAAGCACTCCTCCCGCCACACCTGGGCCGCGTTCGCCACGATCGCTGCCGCCGGTCTCACGCTTTCGGCGTGCAGCTCCGGGGACTCCCCCGCAGATTCCAGTTCGCCACCTGACGACGCGACCACGGATGCCACGGCCACAGATGGTCCGCGCATCGCGTTCGTGACGAAGCCCGTTGACAACCCGTACTTCGGCGCGATGGCCACGGGCGGCGAGGACGCTGCCGAGGAGTTCGGCGTCGAGGTCATGGTCGCAGCCGCGCAGAACGTCTCGGACGACTCTGGCCAGGCCTCGCGCCTGACCGCACTCGTCGCCGATGGCTACGACTGCTACGTCCTCAACCCGACCAGCCCCACCAACCTCATCACGCCCCTCACGGGCGCCGAGGACGCGACTGTCATCAACATCGACCTCGTGATCGATCAGGACGAGGCGGCTGCTCAGGGCGTCACGATCGACACCTACCTCGGAACTGTCAACGAGCAGGCGGGCGCCGCAGCCGGCGATGCGATGCTCGACCTGGTGCCCGACGGGTCGCAGGTCGCCATCATCGGCACGCTCGCCCAGGATGCGGGCAACATCGCGCGCCAGGCAGGATTCAACTCGGTGGTCGACGGGACGCTCGACGTTGTGCAGACAGTCTCTGCCGACGCGGACCGCGTCAAGGCGAAGAACTCTGCGGCAGCGATCATGCGTGCCAACCCCGATGTCGTGGGCTTCTTCACCCCCGCGGGAACCCAGGCCATGGGCATCCAGGAGGCCATCGCCCAGGAGGGTCGCGAGGGCGAGGTCGTCGTCGTCGGCATCGATGGCACCGAGGAGGAGCTCGCGTCGATCGCTGATGGCGAGCTGGCTTCGACAGTCGAGCAGTTCCCCTACCTCATGGGCTACCAGGCGGTGCAGGCATGCATCGCGGCGTACGAAGGTACGACGCTGCCCGAGCGGGTCGACATCCCGGTGCACATCGTGACGGAGGAGAATGCTGCTGAGGCGCTCGAGGCCGCACCCGCTCCGCCCGCGAGCCTGGAAATCGCCAACCCGTTCGACAACTGAGAGCAGCCAGAGAACCCCACATGACCACCACAGAGTCACCCCGCAAGGAGGCCTCGTCCGTGTCGTCGAACGATGAGTCCTCCCGGGGGACGCTGGCCCGGGTCCTGACCTCGCAAGAGTTCTGGACCCGGGCGGCCGCCCCCGTCGCCCTGGCGGTCGCGTTCGTCGCCTTCTCGATCGCGGCCCCCAACTTCTTCACGGCCGTCAACATCAACGGCATGCTCGCCGACGCAGCAATCCCCATCCTGCTCGCCGTCGGCATGACATTCGCGGTGATGCTCGCCGGAATCGATCTGTCTCAAGCCTCGACGCTCGCGTTTGCGAGCGTGCTGTTCGGCATCGCCTACGGCGCAGGCTGGGGCCTGCTGCTGTCGTTCCTCGTCGCGGTCGCCGTCGGCGTGGGAGTCGGCGTTCTCAACGGATTCTTCGTGGGGATCGTGCGCATTCCCGACATGATCTCGACGCTGGGAACCATGGGCCTGATGATGGGCCTGAGCCTGATCATCTCGCGCGGCATCCCGGAGCCCGTCTCCGACCCGGTGCTGCGCACCATCGCCTCGGATTCGCTGGGGCCGTTCCGGTGGAACTTCCTCATCGTGCTCATGATCGTCATCGTGCTTCACGTGCTGCTCACCCACACCCCCCTGGGCACGCACCTGCTCGCCGTCGGCGACTCCATGGATGCGAGCAAGGCGATGGGTCTGCGGGTCTCGCGCATCAAGATCATCGGTTATGTCATCGCGGGGCTGATGGCGGGTCTCGCGGCCGTCGCGCTGATCCTCTACGTGGGTTCCACGCAGCCCGCCGCCAACACGGACTACGTGCTGAAGGCCGTCGCCGCGACGGTGCTCGGCGGAACCAGCCTGTTCGGCGGGCGCGCCACCGTGTGGGGTCCTGCGCTCGGCGCGCTGCTGCTGACGGTGCTCCAGACCGGCATGATCATGATCGGCGTCGAGGCCTTCTACGAGCAGGCTGTCATCGGCATCGTCGTGCTCGCCGCCGCGACACTGATGCGAGGGAGGAAGTGATGACCGGGACCACCGACCTGAAGCTCGAAGTCACCGACGTCACCAAGTCGTTCGGCAACGTGACCGCGCTGCGCGGCGCGACACTGTCCGCGAGGGCTGGAGAGGTCACCGCGATCATCGGCGACAACGGCGCCGGCAAGTCGACGCTGATCAAGTGCGTCAGCGGCTATCACGCCCCCGACGGCGGGGAGATCAAGGTGAGCGGGAAGCCCGTGCACTTCGGATCTCCTCTCGATGCCCGGCATCACGGCATCGAGACCGTGTATCAGGACCTGGCTCTCGCAGACCAGCTGAGCGTATGGCAGAACATCTACCTCAACCGCGAGCTCACCGCGGGCCCCTGGCCGTTCCGCGTCACGCGGCGCGGCGCGATGCGCGCCAAGGCGCGCGAGCTGGTGGGCGACCTTGCGGTCAACGTGCCGGAGGTGACCAAGACGGTGATGCGCCTCTCGGGGGGCCAGCGTCAGGCGGTCGCGATCTCGCGTGCGGTCATGTGGTCGAACGAGTTCGTCATCATGGACGAGCCGACCGCCGCGCTCGGCCTGCGCGAGACGCAACAGGTCGAGGCGCTCATCCGCCGCATCGTCGAGCGCGGCACGTCGGTGCTGATCATCTCTCACAACTTCGAGCAGGTGATGCGGCTGTCCGACCAGGTCTGGGTGATGCGGGGGGGCCGGGTCGTCAACGGGCACCGCACCGCCGAGGTGACAGGTGCCGACCTCGTCGCCGAGGTGACCGGAGCGGCAGCGGAGCACTTCTAGGGTCGTGGCGGCATGGCGACCCATGGTCGGCGTCACGCGGAAAGGCCCGGTCCCCCACCAGGGGACCGGGCCTTCTGCGTCGGGTCTCAGCCGTTGATGATCTGGCGCATGAGCTCTGCGGTCTCGGTGGGGGTCTTGCCCACCTTGACACCGGCGGCCTCGAGGGCCTCCTTCTTCGCCTGCGCGGTGCCCGCCGAGCCGGACACGATGGCGCCGGCGTGGCCCATGGTCTTGCCCTCGGGAGCCTCGAAGCCCGCGACGTAGCCCACGACGGGCTTGGTCACGTTCGCCTTGATGTACGCCGCAGCGCGCTCCTCGGCGTCGCCGCCGATCTCGCCGATCATCACGATCGCTGCGGTCTCGGGGTCGTTCTCGAACGCCTCGAGGCAGTCGATGTGCGTGGTGCCGATGATCGGGTCGCCGCCAATGCCCACCGCGGTCGAGAAGCCGATGTCGCGCAGCTCGAACATCATCTGGTACGTCAGCGTTCCGGACTTCGACACCAGGCCGATCTTGCCCGGGCCCGTGATGTTCGCCGGCGTGATGCCCACGTTCGACTGGCCGGGGGTGATGAGACCGGGGCAGTTGGGGCCGATGAGCCGGGTGCCCTTCGACTGCGCGTAGGAGAAGAACTCGGCGGTGTCGGCGACGGGCACGCCCTCGGTGATGATCACCGCGAGCGGCATGCCCGCGTCGACGGCCTCGATCACGGCGGACTTGGTGAACGCGGGGGGCACGAACAGCACCGAGACATCGGCGCCCGTCTCAGCCATCGCATCGGCCACCGAGCCGAAGACGGGGATCTCCGCCCCGTCGATCTCGACGGATGTGCCCGCCTTGCGCGGGTTCACGCCGCCCACGATCTGGGTGCCCGAGGCGAGCATGCGCGTGGTGTGCTTCATGCCCTCCGAGCCCGTCATGCCCTGGACGATGACCTTGGAGTCCTTGTTGATGAAGATCGACATGTGCTGACTCCTTACGCGTTGGCCAGCTCGGCGGCCTTGGCCGCGGCGCCGTCCATGGTCTCGACGATGGTCACGAGCGGGTGATTGGCGGCGGCGAGAATCTCGCGGCCCTCGTCCACCGAGTTGCCGTCCAGGCGCACCACGAGGGGCTTGGTCGCCTCGTCGCCCAGCTGCTCGAGGGCACCCACGATGCCGTTGGCGACCTCGATGCAGCTCGTGATGCCGCCGAAGACGTTGACGAACACGCTCTTGACCTGCGGGTCGTGCAGGATGACGTCGAGGCCATTGGCCATGACGGCGGCGGAAGCGCCGCCGCCGATGTCCAGGAAGTTGGCGGGCTTCACACCGCCATGCGCCTCGCCGGCGTACGCCACGACATCGAGGGTCGACATCACGAGGCCAGCGCCGTTGCCGATGATGCCGACGGCGCCGTCGAGCTTCACATAGTTGAGGTCGAGCGCCTTGGCCTTCGCCTCGAGCGGGTCAGCCGCGGCCTTGTCCTCCAGGGCCTCGTGGTCCTCGTGGCGGAAGGCGGCGTTCTCGTCGAGCGTCACCTTGCCGTCGAGCGCGATGATGTCGCCGTCCTCGGTGCGGACCAGCGGGTTCACCTCGACCAGCGTCGCGTCCTCATTCGCGTACACGGCCCAGAGCTTCTCGATGACCGCGGCGACGGGGGCCTTGAGGTCCTCGGGGAAGTTCGCCACGTCGACGATCTCCTGCGCCTTCGCCGTGTCGATGCCCACCTGGGGATCGACGGCGACCTTGGCAAGAGCCTCGGGACGCTCGACGGCGAGCTCCTCGATCTCCATGCCGCCCTCGACCGAGCACATCGCCAGGTAGCGGCGCTCGGCACGGTCCAGCAGCACCGAGAAGTAGTACTCCTCGGCGATCTTGGCGCCCGCGGCGATCATCACGCGGTGCACCGTGTGCCCCTTGATATCCATGCCGAGGATGGCCGCGGCAGCGGCCTCGGCCTCGGCGGGCGAGTGGGCGAGCTTCACGCCGCCGGCCTTGCCACGGCCTCCGGTCTTGACCTGAGCCTTGACGACGACGGTGCCGCCGCCCAGATGCTCGGCCGCGGCCTTGGCCTCGGCGGGGGTCTCGGCGACGATGCCGGGCAGCACGGGCACACCGTGCTTCTCGAACATGTCGCGCGCCTGGTACTCGTACAGGTCCATGTGCGTCCTTGCTGTCGCGATGGCGCGCGGGGTCGGCGCGCCTCGTGGGTTCGGTGCGCCCAGCCTAGTCGCCACGTGTGTCGGGAAGATGACGGGAAGCCGATGCGGGAGCGAGAAGATCGGCAGTTCTTGCGCGGGCGAGCGCCCGCGGTTGAAGGACGCGCGTCGCGATCGCTGATCCTCGGTCCCATAATTGCACTCACGCACGCACGCGGTGAGACATTCCCCACGCGATGACTCCACCGCGGCCCAGGCTCTGCTAGATTCGCCGCCATACCAGCGACTTTGCTGGTCTCGACGAGCCACTGAGGGGCACACCGTGACATTTGGGACTACTCGCGCGCGCCAGCGCGCGTTCGGAGCCGCCACCGCCACCGCCGCGTTGACCGCGGTTCTCGCGACGCCGGCGGGCGCGCTGCCGGGCTGCGACCAGCTCGTCGAAGACGGCGAGGACTTCGTCTGGGAACTGGAGTGCGCCGGTGACGCGACGTCTCCCGTGACGCTGACGTTCACGGACGACATCGAGATCTCCGAGGACGACGTGCCCGTGTACGCGGGCGACCAGGCACTCACGATCGACGGCGCCGGCTACTCCGCCACCCAGCTGCTCGACGGGGAGGGCACCGGCGACGGCGTCTTCCTGCTGGCGGGCGGCGAGATCTTCGGCCCCGAGGCAGCGCCGAGCGCCGACGTCACCATCGAGGACCTGACCATTGACTCGTTCGTGCAGCACGGCGCCATCTACGCCATGACGGGCGGGCACCTCACCCTCGACGGGGTCACCATCACCGGAAGCGCCATGGCGGGGCCGAGCCCCTACTTCTTCGTCAACACGACTGTGTTCGCCGGAGGTCCGGTGACGATCCGCGACTCGCACTTCGCGGGCAACCAGGCAGAATTCGGCGGCGCGCTGCTCGCGTGGCCGATCGAGGCATTCGGCTCGGAGGACGCAGAGCCGCACCCGGTCGACATCACCGGTTCGACGTTCGTCGGCAACTCGGCGAGCACCGCCGGCACCGTCTTCGCGGTGGGCGACCTCACGGTCACCGACAGCCTCTTCGACTCCAACGAGGCGGATTTCGCCGCCGCCATCCTGTTCGACGCGTCGTTCGTCGAGGAAACCGGCGCGACGGCCACCATCACCGGCACGACGTTCGTCGAGAACGAGGCCAACCTTGCCGGCGCCATCGGCGGCTACGGAACCGTCGACGTGTACGAGTCCTCCTTCATCGGCAATGAGGCCTACGACGGCGCCGCGATCGACCTCGGCTCCGAGGGTGCGGGTGACCTGCTGCTGCAGGACACCACGTTCGACGGCAACGTGGCGGACGACGGCAGTTCGGTCGTCGTGCGAGGCGAGCTCGTCATCGACGGCTCGACCTTCTCCGGCAACGAGGGCTACGCCCTGATCGACGCCGGCGCCGCCGACGAGGACCAGTACGCGGCGATCGTCAACTCGACCTTCGCGGACAACGACGTGTGGGCGGACGGGGTGTACCTCGAGGACTACCTGGTCTCGACGGTCGAGCACTCCACCTTCGTCGCCGCCGATGACTCGGAGGCGTCGCTGCTCACCATCTACGGCACCGTCACCACCATCGTGGGCTCGATCTTCACCGCTCCCGCTGGCACGGACGCGTGCTTCGGCGAGGCGGAGAGCTTCACGGCCGCCTTCAACTTCGATGCCGACGGGTCCTGCACCGACGGCTGGGGCGACCCCAGCAGCGGCAACATCGGCGACGGGCTCGACCCGATGCTGGGCGCGCTCGCGGACAACGGCGGTCCCACCCAGACGGTGGCCCTCCTCGAGGGCAGCCCGCTGATCGACGCCGTGCCCACCGGAGCCAGCACGGTCTCCTGGGACCAGCGTGGCATCGAGCGCCCGCAGGGCGTGGCGTTCGACATCGGCGCCTACGAGCTCGAGGCGTCCGGCGTCGTGGAACCTGAGGTCCCCGAGGCCGGCGAGATCGAGTTCCAGGTCTCCACGCCCGGCGGCACCATCGCCGGCACGGCGTCCCCCGCGGTCGCCGTCACGGACATCGCCTGGGTCGACATCGCCGACCTGCCGACACCTCCGGCCGGAGCCGCGCTGCCCTTCGGTGCCGCGACCTTCGCGGTCGAGGTCCCCGCGGCCGGCGACTCGGTCACCGTCACCCTGACCGCACCGCGTCCGTTCACGAGCGCGTTCAAGGTCGCTGACTCGGGCTGGGAGGAGATCGCCGGTGCGACCTTCTCCGCCGACCGCATGACGGTGACCTACACGCTCACCGACGGCGGCGAGCTCGACGAGGACGGCACCGCCAACGGCGTGATCGTCGACCCCGTCGCCCTGGCGATCGAGGCGACCTTCACAGGCTGACCTCACTCGCTCGACAGTCGGCGAGGGTCGGGACTCCTGACGGGGTCCCGGCCCTCGTCGCATCTGTCAGCAGCGACCCCCGTGGAGAACGGGACGCCCGCTACAGCTCTGCGGCATCGCCAGGCTTCACGAACCCCGACTCGTACGCCACGATCACCGCTTGCGTGCGGTCGCGTACTCCCAGCTTCGTGAGGATCGATGCCACGTGGGACTTGACGGTCTCGACTGACACGAACAGTCCGGACGCGATCTCCTGATTGGAGCGACCGCGCGCGAGCTCCCGGAGGACGTCCTCCTCGCGCTCGGTGAGCTCGGGCAGCTCGTAGGACTCGGCCTCGGAGAACCGCTCGATCACGGCCCGGGTCGAGGCCGGGAACAGCAGCGACTCTCCGGTCGCGACCACGCGAACCGCCTCGATCAGCTCCGGCGGGGGAACGCGCTTGAGCACGAAGCCGGCGGCGCCGGAGCGCATAGCCTCGAACACATACTCGTCGACCTCGAAGGTCGTCAGCACGAGGACCTTGGCGGAGGAGCCCGACTCGACGATGAGGCGCGTGGCCTCGAGCCCGTCCATGCCGGGCATGCGCACGTCCATCAGCACCACGTCCGGGGACGAGCGTCGCACCTCCGCGACCGCGGCGCTGCCGTCGCCCGCCTCCGCCACGACCTCCCAGCCCTTCTCCGACTGGAGGATGGCCTTCAGCCCCATCCTGACCAGCGGGTCATCGTCGACGATCGCGAGTCTCATGCCAACACCTTGGCACGGACGCGGCTCCACTGGCAGCACCCCTCGTCGTCGGCGGGGTCACCCTCGCCCAGCGACAGCTCGACCGGGATCAGCACCAGGACCTCGTAGCCGCCGTCGTCGCGAGGGCCGATCACGCTCGTGCCGCCCAGCAGCGCTGCGCGGTCGCGGATTCCGGCCGTGCCGTGGCGGATGCCCTGCCGCGCCTGCTTGAGAGCCGCGATCGGCTCCGCGCCCGCATCGGCCCTGGGGTTGGTCACGGCGATCGCCAACGCGTCCGAGAGCGAGCGGGTGTGCACGTGGATCGTGGCCCCGGGGGCGTGCTTCGCGGCGTTCGTGACGCCCTCGCGGATGATGGCGTAGGCGGCCCTCGACAGCGCGACGGGCGGCATCGTGGCGTCGAGCTGTGCCTCGATCTCCAACCCTGCAGCCCTCGCCTGCTCGAGCAGGTCGGTAACCTCGGCAAGCGTCGGCAGCGGCGCGCGCGGTTCGGCGTCGTCTCCACGAATCGCCGCGATGATGCGGTCCAGCTCTCCCATCGCGACGCGGCCGCGCTCCTCGATGTTGCGCAGCGCCTGGCGTGCGAACTCAGGATCGGAGTCGAAGACGTGAGCGCCCGCGCCGGCCTGCACGATGTTCATCGTGATCATGTGGCCGATCGAGTCGTGCAGCTCCTGGTCGACCCTGACCTGCGTCTCGGCGAGCTCGGCGCGCTCGGTTGCTTCCGCGACACGGTCGTCACCGCACGGTCCCAGCGCCCACTGCGCAATCAGGCCGATGAGCACCGTGTAGTAGTGCGACACCCACATGAAGATCGGCGCCATCGCGAGCAGCACCGGGGTGCCCACGAGCACCCACAGGGTCACGGTGTCGACGATCTCCTGCGCGACCGGTTCGGCCGCATCGGGACCCGCGAGCGCCCCGACCCAGTAGCCCCCGGCCAGGATGGGGGCGGACACCAGGGCGATGGGCACGACGATCGCGCACACCGCGAGGGCGAAGCCCACCGGGCCGAGCACGATCCGCGACATCAGCCACGCGAGGATCCGCCACGACTGACCGTCGTGGAGCAGGCCGTGGCCCCAGCGCCCCCATCCGGCGAGCGTGGGCGACTGACCCTTCTCGTGGATCCGGTAGCCGCGCGGACGCGGCGCGTCGATCTCGATGCGCGCCACGTGGACCGCCAGTCGACGCTCGCTCTCGCCGATCGGACGCAGTGACCACTGCATCGCGACCAGAATCAGAACGCCGACCCAGATGATGAGGAGGCTGATGCCGACCGCGTACAACGTGACCGCGTAGGTGAACCACAGAATCGCGATCGGCAGCCCGAGCAGCAGGTAGGTGATCTCGCCCCAGCTGCGGCTCGACCACAGCACTCCGAAGTAGCGTCCCATCGCGTTCATGTGCCCATCGTGCCTGCCCAGACCCCCGTTCGCCCACACTCGCCGGTTCAATTCCGTCTCCCCCGCGAGGGTGAGACGGCCCGCCTGGGACTCCCCCGCATCGGCCTCCCGGATCCCTCTCGGGTCCCTCCCTTTCGCTCGCCAGCGGGCAGACCCGAGGCGGCGGCCGTCCCTAGCGTCGAATCGTTCGCACCATGCACCGAGGAGGAAGCATGTCCACTGGAATCACCGGGCGCATCGCCCGCACCGCGGCCGCCCGGCCGTGGATCACCGTCACGGTCTGGGTGCTCGCGCTCGCCGGGGCGATCTACGCTGCCGGCGGCCTGGGCGACACGCTCACCCAGGACGAGCGCATGCTCACCCCGGTCGACTCCCGCACAGTCGACGAGTTGGACGAGGAGCACCGGGCAGGCACAGGCGACGGCACCGTCGCCGAGACCATCGTGGTCGAGTCGAGCTCGGCGGACTTCGGCCACGCCGACTTCGATGCGGCGCTGGCATCTCTCGCCGATGCGGTGGCCGGGGTGGAGGGCGTCACCCAGGTCACGGTCCCGACGGCGGAGCAGCCGTTCCCCGTGTCCCAGGACGGCGCCACCGCTCTTGTGAGCGTGCAGGTCCTGCCTGACGACGACGGAGCGGTGGCCGAGGACCTCATGGCGGCCACGGAGGCGGTCCGCTCGGATGCCGCCTTCGCTGACTTCACCGTGCGCAACATCGGCCCCGCGACGGGCGAGGTCGCCTTCGACACGCTCGCCGAGGAGAGCCTGATCGTGGGCGAAGCGATCGGCCTGGGCGTGGCACTGGTCATCCTGCTGATCGTGTTCGGCGCGCTCGTCGCCGCGGGCATCCCCTTGCTCGTGGCGATCGTGTCGATCGTGATGGCGGTGGGAGCGACGGCGATCGTGGGTCAGGCCTTCGAGCTGTCGTTCTTCGTCGTCAACATGATCACGATGATGGGCCTCGCTCTGGGCATCGACTACTCGCTGGTGGCGGTGCAACGCTTCCGCGAGGAGCTCGCGCACGGGCGCTCCGTCATGGACGCGGTGGCGATCACCGGGTCGACCGCCAACCGGGCGGTGCTGTTCTCCGGCATCACTGTCGTGATCTCGCTCGTGGGCCTGCTGATCGTGCCCTCGACGATCATGCGGTCGCTGGGCGCCGGCGCGATCCTGGTCGCGATCATGAGCGTGCTGGCCGCCGTCACGCTGCTGCCGGCCGTCCTGAGGCTGCTCGGGCACCGCGTCAACGCGGGCCGCCTGCCGTGGGCCCACCCCGGCACCGAGCCCCGCCGCTGGCGCGCGATCGCCGAGGCCGTCATCCGCCGCCCGGTGCTGTGGGCTGGCGCGGGTCTCGCGATCCTGGGACTGCTGGCCGCGCCGGCGGCAGGAATGCGACTCACGTTCCCCGGCATCGAGGCGCTGCCGGAGGACAACGAATTCCGGCTCGCGACCGAGACCCTCGTCGAGGACTTCGGTCAAGGTCAGTCGTCGACGCTCATCGTGATCGAGGATGCGGCCAACGCGGACGCCGAGGTCGCCGCGCTCGCCGCCGCGATCGAGGACGACCCCGCGTTCGCCGAGACCGAGCTGATGTGGGTCGATGACATCGCGTTCATCGACACGCGGGACACCCTCGACGCGGCGGATCCTGAGGCGGAGGCGGCGGTCGATCGCCTGCGCGAGGAGATCGTGCCGGAGGCGCTGGCCGGCACCGCCGCGATCGCGTACGTCGGAGGCGATCAGGCCAGCTCGGTCGACTTCTCGGACACGATCCGCGACATGGCTCCATGGGTGCTGCTGATCGTGCTCGGGTCGAGCTTCGTCCTGCTGCTCGTCGCCTTCAGGTCGATCGTGGTGCCGGCGATGGCGATCGTGCTGAACCTGCTCTCCACCGCTGCGGCGTTCGGCATGCTCGTCGCGGTGTTCCAGTGGGGCTGGGGCGCCAGCCTGTTCGGCTTCCCGCAGGTCGACGGCATTGCGCCGTGGATCCCGCTGTTCCTGTTCGCGGTCCTGTTCGGGCTGTCGATGGACTACCACGTGTTCCTGCTCAGTCGCGTCAAGGAGCGCTTCGACGCTACGGGTGACACCCGCGAGTCCATCGCCTACGGCCTCAGCCGCACGGGATCCCTGATCACGGGAGCCGCGCTGATCATGGTCGCGGTGTTCTCCGGATTCGCGTTGGGAGATCTCGCGGAGTTCTCCCAGATGGGCTTTGGCCTTGCGGCCGCAGTGATCCTGGATGCGACCGTGGTGCGCAGCATGCTGGTGCCCGCGCTCATGGCCCTCCTGGGGCGCACCAACTGGTACCTGCCGAGCTGGCTGCAGTGGCTCCCCCACGTGAGCATCGAGGGCGGGGAGGCGCCTCCGCAGGGCCAACGGGACGAGGAACTGGAGATGGCCCGGGTTCGGGTCTGACGGGCCGCTCAAGCCCGACTCGAAATCACCCCGGCGGGGCCGCGGGCGCGAGGCGTCCGCGGCC
>NZ_CAJXJX010000025.1 GCF_913055775.1 uncultured Demequina sp.
ACGAGTCCGCGACCCATAGCGGTGCTGCGGAACAACCTGCGGCTGAGAAGACCAGAAACGCCATAGACAAGGCACGTGAGAAATCAGGCCGCTTCTTGAAAGCCGGCGCCCCCCACTTACAGGCTGACTGAAGACCAAACTTGACACCGCTACAAGCACTCATGACGGCGACCTTCCAATTTCTCGCACTGCAAGATGCGTTCTGCCTTCCAATGATCATTGCCTCTCCTGTGTACCATTAGGCGCAACGTTTGTTCCAACTGCTAGGATACTACCGGTTTCAGATTCTCGGCGCAATCCGCATGTATCGATCAACCATGATGACCATTTCACTGCACCACCGCTTGCTCGCCTCGTTACCGACAACTGGCCATGAGAACGTCATTTTGGTTGGTTCCCTTCTGGGGGGTGGCGGCCACCCACCGCCGCATTCGACGAAAGCATTGGGTCTTGCGCCTGCAGGTTTTCGTGCCAACTTACCGAGGCTCGAATACTCCTTATAGGCGTTGATGCTTGAATTTGTACTACTCCTTGGTATCATATTCCCATTTGGTTGGCTCTAGCCGCTCGCCTGAACATGGTCGAGCTTGCCGGTGTTCGGAAAGCTGTGCGCGAGCCCATTCTTGAATTGGCGGCTATCCACCCAGGTTGCGCCAAGCACCAGCAGAGCCACTGACCGACTTTGACCCAAGATGTCTTAGCCACACGATGACGCCCTGCCTCAGGAGCCGAGCATGTGGGGGTTGGCGAGCTTCACCTGACATTTAGGCATCCCGATAGCGGAGGAATATTTTTTTGGTTCCCAAAACTCCTTCAACGGCTACTTCGCGCTCAAAAGCTTCGTCGCAACCGAGCAGCCGCTCGATCTCACGTACCTGTGCAATATTGCGGTTGCTGGGCGACTCCGGCGCCGAAGGGGCATCGCTCATTGAGGTTGCCGAAGCGACGGGCCTGCCCAAGAGTTCGGCGCACCGCTACTTACTGGTATTGGAATCTGAAGCGTTTGTCGAGCGTGACCGGCGGACTCAACGGTATCGATTGGGAATCGATTTCTTGTCGCAAGAGCCGAATCACATAGAACGCCTCACACAAAAAGCACGACCATTGCTTGAAAAAGCACGGGATAAGTGGGGTGAGACCGCCAACTTGGGAATGCTTGTTGGTCATACAGTCACTTATTTAGACATTATCGAAGCACCTACGGCTGTTCGACTCTCTGCCCGAATCGGGGAAAAGGACTTTGTTCATTCAACGGCACTCGGCAAGGCTATCGCGGCGAACTTGCCTGAAAAGGAAGTTCGAGCAATTCTGCGAAAGACGGGCATGCCCAAACGTGCTAAACGGACAATTACTCAACGGCAGCAATTCATGGCCGAACTCGAGAAGATTCGCAGTGTCGGCTATGCGGTTGACGACCGGGAGAGCGAAGATGAAGGGCGCTGCGTGGCCGTATTTGTTCCAGGCCTAAGCGCACCAGTTGCTGTCAGCATCAGCGCAATTGCGTCGAGACTACCGGCCTCAAAGGTCGCAGAAGTCGCCGAGACGCTTCGCGCAATCGCCGAGAATCTGACCCTCGAAGAGGTACCCCGCATCTTGCCTCCCAAATCCGGCTCGCGATGAACCCTGGTTGTCGACTGCTCGCACGTATCCTCGAATCCAAACATCAGATCAGATGAACCTGGTGAACTCCGAGTCGCCTGATATCGGCTTTCGACCACCGATTGCCACAACATGCGAGCACGCCCGGCACCACCAGGACGACCGCGGCGATCGCGACCCGCACGAGCGTCGCGGTGCCCGCTGTCCAGCCCACGTCGAGGAGCCCGCGCCCCAGCGACCCGGACATGCCGAAAGACGCCGCAGAGATGAGCGCGAACACCAGCCCGGAGGCGAGGCGGCTGTCGGCGACGCGCCGCGGACGCCCGCGCACGGCGCGAACGTCATGAGTCAAAGTGGCCATGGCTCATGACAGTAGCGTCCGGTTTGGTAATGTGTCAAAGTGGCTTTCGCAACTGACACCGTCGAGGCGCTCGAGGCCGCCGCTTTCCTCGCGAACTCCGAGCTCGAGCCCGACACGATCACGACCATGGACGAGCTCGTCGCGTTCTTCGACGACTTCCACTACTCGGGTTCGCGGCCATCCGGCGCCGACCTCGAACCGGTGCGGGCCATCCGCTCGCGCGTGCGCGCGCTGTTCAAGGGGACCCGGGATGCCGCGGTTCCGCTCGTCAACGCGATCCTCGCGGAGGAGCGGGCGCTCCCCCGCCTGGTGCGACACGACGGCCGCGACTGGCACATCCACGCCACCAGCGACCACCGCCCGCTCGCGGAGCGCATCCTGGTCGAGACCGCCATGGCGATGATCGACGTGATCCGTGCCGACGAGTTCCAGCGCTTCGGGAAGTGCGAGATGGATGACTGCGACGGCGTGGTCGTGGACCTGTCGCGCAACCGCTCGCGCAAGTACTGCTCGGTGACCTGCACCAACCGCGCCGCGCAGGCCGCGTATCGCGCCCGCCAGGCGGAGGAGGCGTCGTGACCGAGATCCTTCACGTCGCGTTCCGCGAGGCATGGGCCGATGCTGTGGCCGGGGCTCCGTACCTGGCGTCCGGCCGCGGCATGACGGTCGCGGACGAAGGCTTCGTCCACTGCGCCACACGCGCGCAGCTCGACGGCGTTCTCGCGCGCCACTACGACGGCGTGGCACGCGAGAAACTGCTGGTGCTGGCGATCGACGCCGATGCGGTGGCGGCCGACGGCGTCGAGCTCCGGTTCGAGAACACCTCGGGCGGCACCGAGCTCTTCCCCCACATCTATGGCGAGCTGCGGCCCGCGTGGGTGACGCGAACGGAGCCCGCACCGGTCGAGTGACCGGAACGCAGTCTCAGCTGCGCACTCGCCGATCGTGCCGCACCAGCCACACGCCGGCGGCGATGAGCAGGGCCGCGGACAGCGCCCCCGTCCCGTTCGACCACCCGGTGTCGGGCAGGGTGGGCGCCGCATCCTCATCGGGCCCGACCGAGGGAGCCGGGTCCGATGAGGGGACCGGCGAGGGTACCGGCTCCGGGATCGGCGCAACAGCCGGCACCACGACCTGCGCAGGAGCGACCGCCTCGAGGGTCTGAGGGTCATCCGGGAGCCCCGGCAGGTCGAAGGAGGGCGGCGCGACCCATCCCTCTGGCACCTGTACCACGCCGCTGTAGCCAGCGGCCTCCTGCGGAAGCTCGATCGAGTAGGTGCCGTCCGAGGGCTCGACGACCACCGTCAGCTGCTCGTCGTCGATGCCGAGCACCGGCTCGCCCGTAGCATCGCTGATGGCGATGGATGTGCCCTCCGGCACCCCTCCGCTGGCGCCATCGACCTCGACCACACCTGACACCACGACCTTGGGCGCGGGAGCGGCGAGCCAGAACTGCGCGGTGGGAGCCCCGTCACGCACGCCGAACGTGATGACCAGGGAGTCGATCGCGCGGGTCGGCATGAACCAGCCGTACGCGCCGGACGTGTCGCGTCCGGCGGCTGGAGCGCCGGGGAGCGAGTTGCCGCGCAGGGTTCCGGACACGTAGTTGACGCCGTCGAAGCTCTCGGGAGCCGTGACCCAGATGGGCTGGTCCGTGTACGGTCCGGCTCCGCACGTGCTGGGCTTCGGGGAGAACGCGCAATAGTTGCCCGCGCCCTGGAAGCCCAGCTCCTCCGGCGTGAGGGGATCGGTCTGCGCCGGCCCGCCGAATGCCCGAATGAAGGCCCAGTCGGCATCGATGTCGCCGAGCGCGAAGCCCCAGCCGGACGGCTGAGGTCCGGCGAACTCGAAGGTCGTCGTCGAGTTCCCTCCACCCGGTGCGGGCGCGATGGTGAGATAAGGGTGTGACCGCGTGGACCCGAACTCCGCGCCGAAGGCCGTGCCGTCGCCCAAGAACGCCGACTCCCCGCTTGGAGCACGGAACACGCGCGCCGTGCTCTCCACCGTGATCGCCGGGAAGCCGGCGGAGTCCGGCAGGATGGCTTCAGCGGTGAAGGCTCCGGCACTGCCGTCGACGCTCCATGCGGCCACGACGCCCACCTCGTCGGGCTCCACAGCGTGGGCGGGCGCTGCGACCGCCAGAACGCCAATGCTCACCACGCCCATCGCCACACCTGTCCAGGCTTGTGGTAGCTGCATGACGAGATTGTCGCACAGGCGCCCGATGTACCGTTGCCTGCGCCACCGCATCGGCTGTCCGAATTGTCACGACTTTGCAAAGACCTCTTGTGGCGGATCCTGTCGCGGGTCTAGTGTCAACGACGGCCCATCAGCCCCAGCCGAGAAGGAGGTGCATGAGAATGATTTCCGCGAACCGCAGCATTGCGATGACGCCCGTGCGCCTGCCCATCGGCCGCGCATAGCGCCAGCTCCCGGCCCCCGCCTCGGCGCGGACTCCCACCACGCCCCTGCGGCGGCCGTCGCCATGGCTTGATGCCATCTCCCGCGCCCCGGCGCAACCCCGTCCACGCGCGCACGCCGCGCCTCGACGCCACATTCAGCACCATCAAGCAAGGAACAGTGCCATGCACACCATCGATCCCGCGATGATGCTCGCCGTCCATCATGTCGAGCGTCGTCACCTCACTGACGAGGGGCACGGGCGCCCGGTCCGCCGCAGTCGCGTTCGCCGCGCCGTCACGGGGCGAGCACGCGCGATCCAGGTCGCCGTGCTCCGCCGGGCGTACGTTCGCGCTCGCGCCGCGCAGGCCCGGGCTCGCGCGCACAGCGGTGCGCGTCCGGCGTAGCCGGCGACGTCCGTTTGCGTCCCCCTCACCCAGGGCCCCGTCCGGCCTCCGCCGGGCGGGGTCCTGGCACGTGACACCGCATCGGCTTTCCTCAGGAGGCCCTCAGGCAGCGCCCAAGCATCGAACCCCTGCGCCATCGCACAGTGGTGGAACCGCCGCAGACCCCGCGGCATCCCACGACAGACGGAGACCCCGATGACGCTGCTCGAGACCGAACTCACCGCCACCACCGCCCGCGCGCCCCAGCGCCGCTGCTCCGGACTCACCGACGAGTCCGAGCACATCGCTGTCCGGGGATGTCACGTGCTGGGCCGCGACTCGCTCGGAGTCGCGGCGCACGTGGTGCGCACCGCGAACTACGCTGCCGAGCGCGACCCCTGCGGCTACCAGCGCGTGATGGACGCCGTCGACCGACAGCTCGGCGTGCTCGCGGAGGCCGGGATCGAGCGCTCGCCGCGACCACGGCTGGGCGCTGATGGCCGCGCGCATCTCGCCGCTCTCAACCCCGTGCTGGACGAGTGGTGGGGTGACGGCCCGGCGCCCGAGGGCTCTGAGTTTCAGTTCGGGTACCTGCGACGCTGGCGCGACCAGGTGCCCTCAGCGGCCGCACTGTGGCCGTTGCAGCACCCCGGCGACCCGGTGCTGCCCGGCGCACGCGGCGCGATCCCGAACGCCGACGACTGGGCGGCGCTCACCCACACGTGGGACGCGATCGGGATCCGCTCCCGCGGCGCCGTGGTGTCCGCGCTGCTGCGCGACCGCTTCGCGGACGGCGGTCCCCGAGCCTGGCTGTCCCTGGGCAGCGGAGCGCTGTCGCCGCTCATGGATGCCGCGCGCGAACTGGCCCGTTCGGGCTCACCGTGCATGCTCGAGGTGCGCGACGGCGACGAGCGCGCGCTGTCCCTCGCCGAGACGCTGTCGGCGCGCGCCGACGTTCCCGTGTTCACCCAGCAGCAGGACCTGTACGACCTGCACGCCATCGAGCGCGCGGGCGAGGGCTACGACCTGGTCGACCTCGTAGGCCTGTTCGAGTACCTGCCCGATGAGCCGATGTTCACCGGCTCCGCCCGGGTGCCGTCTGCTTCCGAGATGCTTCGCGCCGCGCTCTGCGCCACGCGGCCCGGGGGCGCGGTCGTCCTGGGCAACATGCGCACCGACCGCCCGCACCTCGACTTCGTCACGCGGATCATCCAGTGGCCGTACATCGTGCCGCGGTCGCTGGAGGAGCTCGTCGCCGTGATCGACCAGGCCGGCGTCGCGCGCGAGCGCGTCACGCTGCACCTGCCCGACGACCAGGTCTACGCGGTCGCGACCATCGAAGCGTGAAGCCCGCTCCCCGGCCGCGCCTTCTGCCGTCGTCGGCGCTAGCCTGGCCTGAGTCCATGCGGACGGAGGCGGAGATGAGCGACAGCGGGTGGTCCGAGGCCGAAAAGGCCGCCATGCAGGCGCGGGCGGAGGAGATGCGGGCCGAGCGTGGTGGCAAGAAGAAGGCCGATGCGCTCGCCGACCTTCTCGCCAAGGTCGCCGAGATGCCGGATGACGAGCGCGTCATGGCCGAGCGGCTGCACTCGCTTGTCATGGAGACGGCTCCGCAGCTCGAGCCGCGCACTTGGTACGGGATGCCGGCATGGTCGCTGGGCGGCAAGGTGCTGTGCTTCTTCCAGCCGGCCACCAAGTTCGAGTCGCGGTACTCGACGTTCGGCTTCCAGGATGTGGCGCGGCTCGACGACGGCGCGATGTGGCCGGCGTCCTTCGCGTTGGTGTCTCTGGGCGCCGAGGAGGAGCGGACGATCACGGCGCTGGTGGAGCGGGCCGTTCGGGGGTCGTAGCGCGCCCCGGAGGCTAGCCTTGCCGCATGGTTCTCGCGCTCAGCATCGTCCTGCTCGTCAACGCACTGTTCGCGTTCGCGGTGTGGCCGCGCTTCTTGAAGCGGATCGCGGCAGACGAGCGCTCGACTGACCCCGCGGGTGGACGCACGAAGGTCTACACCGTGCACCTCGTGCTGATCGCGACGGCGCTCGTGCTGGCGGGCGTGTCGGCTGCAGCGGGCGTGGCGGGTCTCGTCTCCGTCGCCTGAGATCCCCCGCGCCTCAGTCCCGACGGCGCCGGGCCACCAGCAGGAGCAGCAGACCCATGAGGGCCGTCACCGCCGCCACGAGCGCCAGCGGCAGCACCGTCGCGCCGGTCGACGAGAGCGCGCCGCCCGCCGTTCCGGGGCCGCCGGAGGCACCGTCAGCCTCCTGAGCGGGACTCGCGCACGCGGACGTCGCCGGCGGGTACTGGACCGTGACGCTGTACTCCGGATTGACCTCGAAGCGCACCTCGACGCCCTCGCGCGTCCACGCGAAGTTGCCGTCGGTCGCGACGTACGTGCCGTCGTCCAGGAGCTGATAGCCCGGCCACTGCTTCACGGCGCCGTCCGCGGCTCCCGGCCACAGCAGCCTGCCGGACAGCGCGAGGTTCGTGACCACGTAGTCCTCACCGTCAGGGTTGACGAACGTGATGGTGAGCGGAGCCGCGCCCTGGTCCGGGAACCCCTCGGGAAGCGTCACCGCGTAGTCGAGGTACGGCGAGTCGGCGATGCAGATGCTCGCGATGGCCTCGGCCACCAGCGGCAGCTCCTCTTCCACGATGATCGTGAGCGAGGCCGTCGCCTGCTGACCCTCAGCGTCCCGAACCGTGTACTCCACGGTCACGGTGCCCACGAAGCCCTGCACCGGCGTGAAGGTGTAGCCACCGTCGGGCTCGATCGTGAGCTCGCCGCGGCTCGGGTCGACGGGGTCGTGACCGACAACGGTGAGACCCGTACCGGCATCGTTGAGGAGCACGCCCTGCGAGGCGTCCCGGGTGACCGGGGTGCCTCCGGCCGTGGTGGCAGAGTCATCGGTCGCCTGGGGGTCGACCGTCACGGTGACCTCGACCGTGATCGGCTGGCCCTCGGCGTCCTGGGCGTCGTAGGTGTACGTGTCCGTGCCGGAGAAGCCCGGCTCCGGGGCATACGTGACGCCGCCGTCGGGCTCGAGTGCGACGGTGCCGTGGGCACCATCGGTCGTCGACACGATCGCGAGGCCGGCGCCCGCATCGTTGCCCAGCAGCACGCTCGACGCCACCGTGACCGGCGTCCCCACGGTCGTCGAGACCGCATCGGCCGTGCCGACGGGCAGCACCGTCAGCGTCACGGTCGCCGTGGCCTGCTGGCCATCAGCGTCCTCGACCGTGTAGGTGAAGGTGTCCGTGCCGGAGAAGCCGGCCGCAGAGGTGTACTCGACCGAGCCATCACCCTGCAGCACAGCCGTGCCGTTGCCGGGCTGTGTGATCGACACCACCGACAGGTCCGACCCCAGGTCGTCATCGATGAGGTCGCCGGCCGAAACCATCACGGGAACGCCCGCGTCCGTCGTGGCGGAGTCGTCACCCGCCGTCGGCGTCACGGTGATGGCGAGCGTCGCGGTCGCCGTCTGGCCATCGGTGTCCGTCACCGTGTAGTCCGCGGTCGCGACACCCGAGAAGCCGTCGGCAGGGGTGAACGCGTACGAGCCGTCCGCGTTGATGGTGAGCGAGCCCTGAGAGGCAGGAACGCTGTCATGGCTCGTGACCGTCAGGCCCGTGCCACCGTCGTTGGCCAGGACCCCCGCCGCGGCGGAGCGCGCCAGCGCGACCTGGGCGGCCGTCGTCGCGGCATCGTCGCTCGCGTCGATTCCGACGGCGATCGTGAGCGTCGCCGTCGCCGTCAGCCCGTCGGCGTCCTCGACCGTGTACGTCGACGCCACGATGCCCGAGAAGCCCGCCGCCGGCACGAGAACGTACGAACCGTCAGGGTTGATCGAGAGCGAGCCCTCCGATGGGTCGACTGCTGTGTGGCCCGTCACGGACAGTCCGGTGCCGGCGTCGTTCGCGAGCACGCCCGCGGCGGCATCGCGGGTGACCGGTGTCTCGAAGCTCGTGGAGTCGACGTCGTCGACAGCCGTCGGGGACACGTCGACCGTGACGGACGCGGTCGACTGCTGGCCCTCCGCGTCCTCGACCGTGTAGGTGAAGGTGTCCGTGCCGGAGAAGCCAGTGGCAGGCGTGTACTCGACTGAACCGTCACCGTGCAGCACGGCAGAGCCGTCGGTGGGCTGCGAGATCGACACGGCTGACAGACCCGACCCGAGGTCGTTGGCGATGAGGCTCGACTCGGCGACCGTCACCGGGGTGCCCGCCTGCGTGGAGGCGCTGTCGTCGTTCGCGACCGGGGTCACGTCGATCGTCAGGGTCGCGGTGGCCTCCTGACCGTCGGCGTCCCGCACCGTGTAGTCCGCGGTGACCTCACCCGAGAAGCCTGCAGCGGGCGTGAACGAGTACGAGCCATCCGCGTTGATCGTCAGAGCGCCTTGACCCGCAGGCACCGAGTCGTGGGTCGTGACGCTCAGGCTCGAGCCCGCATCGTTCTGGAGCACGCCCGCGCTGGCGTCACGCGTGAGCGTGGCCTCAGCGGCCGTCGTGTCCGTGTCGTCGACCGCGCCGATGCCCACGGCGACCGTCACGGTCGCGGTCGCCGGCTGGTCGTGCTCGTCGAGGATGTCGTAGGTGAAGCTCGCCTCGCCCGAGAACCCGGGGGCCGGCGTGAACACCACCTGGCCGAGCACGATCTCCGCCGTGCCGCCCGTGGCGGCGCCCACGGCGTCGAGCGTCACACCGCTGCCGAGGTCGTCACCGATCAGGTCCGCGATCTCCAGCGAGAGCGTGGTGCCCGACGGCGTCGTGAAGCTGTCGTCGACCGCGACCGGTGTCACGTCGATCGTCAGCGTCGCGGTCGCGGTCTGACCGTCGGCGTCCTCGACCGTGTAGTCAGCCGTCACCGGACCCGAGAACCCCGCCGCAGGCGTGAACGTGTATGAGCCGTCCGTGGCAATGGCGAGCGTGCCCTCAGCCGGGGAGATGAGGTCGTGACCCGTCACCGTCAGGCTCGAGCCGCCGTCGTTGTCCAGCACGCCCGCGCTGGCGTCACGCGTGAGCGTGGTCTCCGCCGCCGTGGTGTCCGCGTCATCAACGGCGTCGATGCCCACGGTGATGGTCAGCGTCGCCGTGACCGCCTGGCCCTCGGCGTCCTCGGCCGTGTACGTCGAGGTGACGACACCCGAGAAGCCCGAAGCCGGGGTGAACGTGTACGAGCCGTCGGCGTTGATCGTGAGCGAGCCCTCCGACGGATCCACCGGCGTGTGCCCCGTGACCGCGAGGGTCGAGCCCCCGTCGTTCGCCAGCAGACCCGTGGCCGCGCTGCGGGTCACCGTCACGCCGTGACCGGTCGCGGCCGCATCGTTCGCTGCCGTGGGCGTCACGGTGACCGTGACGGTCGCCGTCGCCTGCTGACCCTCGGCGTCCTCGACCGTGTAGGTGAACGTGTCCGTGCCCGTGAAGCCGGCCGCCGGCGTGTACTCCACCGAGCCGTCAGCCTGCAGCACGGCCGAGCCGCCGCTCGGCTGCGTAATCGACGCGACGTCGAGGCTCGCGCCCGAGTCGTTGCCGATCAGGACGGCCTCGGCCACGGTCACGGGGGTGTTGACCGGCGTCGACGCCGTATCGTCACCTGCGGCGGGCGACACCGTGACCGTGACGGTCGCGGTGGCCTGCTGTCCCTCGGCGTCCTCGACCGTGTAGGTGAACGCGTCGGTGCCGGAGAAGCCTGCGGCGGGCGTGTACACCACGGAGCCGTCGCCCTGCAGCACGGCCGAGCCGCTGCTCGGCTGCGTGATCGACGCGACGTCGAGATCCGTGCCCTGGTCATTGCCGGTCAGGCCAGCCTCGGGCACGGTCACCGGGGTGTTGACGGCGGTCGACGCCGCATCGTCAGCCGCCGTGGGCGTCACCGTGATCGTGAGCGTGGACGAGTCCGTGTCACCCGAGAGGTCCTCGATCGCATAGCCCGCGGTGACCGTGCCCGAGAAGCCCGAGGCGGGCGTGAAGACGTAGGAGCCGTCGGCGTTGATCGTCAGCGAGCCCTCCGATGCGGGGA
This sequence comes from uncultured Demequina sp., assembly GCF_913055775.1. GTDB lineage: Bacteria > Actinomycetota > Actinomycetes > Actinomycetales > Demequinaceae > Demequina. The sequence continues at coordinate 10,763 of NZ_CAJXJX010000025.1, forward strand.
CCGCGTCGTGGCTCGTGACGGTCAGGTCGCGGCCCTGGTCGTTGACGAGCACACCTGTTGCCGAGCCGCGGGTCAGCGTGGTTTCGGAGGTCGTGGTGTCGGTGTCGGGCGACGCGGCAATTGCCGCCTCCACCGTGGCCGATGCGGCGACGGGATCTGCGAGTTCGGTCGCCGTCGCGGAGGCAGTGTTGGTGACGAAGCCCGCGGCGACGTCGGCGGCGGTGACGTCGTAGGTCGCGGTGCAGGTCCTGGACTCGTCCGGCGCGAGCGAGGACCACGAGCAACCGCTCACCGTGGCCGTCGGGTCCGCGACAGCGATGTCGGTGAGCGGCATGTTGCCGGTGTTCGTCACGGTGAGCGTGAAGGTTAGGGGCTGGCCGTCCTCGACCGTGCCGCCGGTCGCGACCTTGTCGAGGTCGAGTGCCGGGGTCTCGGGCCACTGCGCCGTGAACGCGTAGTCCTCGACCTCGCCACCGGTGGCGACGCCGGTGGGGGTGAGCTCCGCGGCAGTCGGGGCGACGCGCAGGCGCAGGAACGTCGGCTGCGCCGCCAGCGCAGGAACGTCCGACGGGACCGAGAAGGTGAGGGCGACGGTGCCGCCACCCACGGGGCAGGTCTCAACCGCGGAGCGCTCCGATGCGTCGAAGACGCCGTCCGCATCGAAGTCGAGCCAGCCGGCGACCACGCCGGTCTGGGAGGCCGTGGCGTGGCACGTCACGCCCGGCACGGTCAGCGACGCCCCGGGCGTCACCGTGAGATTGGCGGGGAGCGTCACTCCGTCCTCATCGTCGGTGGCCTGGGCGTCGTCACCGAGCGCGTCCGCCGAGTACTGCGGCGCGGCCTCGAAGTCGACGGCGGATCCGAGTCGAAGAGCCTGCTGGCTCTGGTCCGCCAGCGTCATGCCGAAGATGCTCTGACCGTTGCCACTGACGTAGGCAACCGGCTCTCCCCCGGTGAAGCCCGTCTGGTTCAGCGCTCCCGCGGCACCATAGCTCGCCGGAGCATCGCCGAAGTCGAGGTCGAACATCACGCCGAGCGCGATCGCCTCGGTTCCACGCCCCGCGAGGGTGACATCCGTCGCCTCTGAGACACCATCCATGAACGCGACCGCCGTCGGGTTGGGCCGCAGCGCGGCGTTGGATCCCTCGCAGTTGGTGTTGAGAGCGCCGTAGAGGCGGAGCGTCTTGGTGCCCGCGGCGGACGTGTGACGCGCGTAGAGGTCGTTGGTGCACGACCCACCCCGGATCCGGTCGATGACTCGCCACGTGCCGTCGCTCGTGATGGTCGCGCCCACGTACTCGTGGTGGGATCCGCTGTAGATCGAGGACTCGGCCGAGGCCATCACGAGGCCGGCGAGATCGACCGGCGTGCTGCTCGCGCCCTGGTTCAGCACCGCGTCGCACGCGAAGTCGAAGTCCACGGTGTTGCCGTCGTGGTTGTTGGCGATGCCGGAGACGAGCTGGTTGGCGCTCTCGGTTCCACCGACGTTGTAGAGGTCGTCGAGCCCGTCGCCGCGCCAGCTTCCGCTGCTGTAGGCGCGCAGGAGGCCTGCCGACTCCGCTCCGCTCCCGCGGGTGCGCTGCACATCGCTGAGCGTGCAGGTCACGACGATCTCCTGGTCGCCCAGGTCGATGGTCTCCGTGGTCGTGATCTCTCCCGATGCATCGGGGATCAGTGCCTCGTCGGCGTCTCCCCACGTGATCCACTCGACGCCCGGAAAGCGGGCGGTCCCGCCGGTCGCGGACGCCGCCTGCACGGCAGGAGCGGTCGCCACCGGAACGACGACGGCCGCGACGAGCGCGGTGAGCACAACGGTAGAAAGCGTGCGCGCGCGCAGGCGCGCCAAAGCGGCATAGATCACGTGTGAGTCCCTCAACTGTGGCGGGAACACGGCCATCGGTCCCGCGGATCGCTTGACCCTAGCAGGCGCGACGGCCCGGAGGCACGCATATGACGCGCCTGTGTTAGCAGAATCACATCGGTGTCATGCGGCGGCTCGTACGATGCTTGACGTGCCCGTACTCCTGACCCGCGCTTCGGCCTGATGCCCCCGCGCTCTCCGCTCCCGCAGCGCGACGGCCTCGACGCGGCATGGATCCGCACGCCGCAGGTCGAACCGGGCGCGGCATGGGGGACGATGCGCGAGTTCCTTCTCGACCGGCTGCCGGCGCAGGCGCCGGTGGAGGAGATGCTCGCGGCCGGCGAGTTCGTCAACGACGCGGGAGAGGCGTGGCGAGGCGACGAGGGCTACTGTCCGCACGTCTTCGTGTGGTTTCATCGGCGGCCCGCACCCGAGGTGCCGGTGCCCTTCCCGATCGACGTGATCGAGCAGCACGAGCGCTACGTGGTCGTCGACAAGCCGCACTTCCTCGCGACCACCCCACGGGGTGCGCACGCGCGCGAGACAGCGCTCGCTCGACTGCGCGTGCAACTGGGCCTGCCAGAGTTGGCGCCCGCGCATCGGCTGGACAGACTGACCGCCGGCGTCCTGCTGTTCACCACGCGCCGCGAGCATCGCGGCGCGTACGGGCAGCTGTTCCAGGACCGCCGGGTGTCCAAGACCTACGAGGCGTTGGCTCCGTTCGACCCTGCACTCGCGTTCCCGCGCAGGTTCGTGAACCGCATCGAGAAGCGGCGCGGCGTGCTGCAGGCGCAGATCGTTCCGGGCGAGCCCAATGCCGAGACGCTGGTGGAGATCGTCGAGGTGCGGGGCGCATGGGCGCTGTACCGGCTCACGCCGTCGACCGGCCAGACCCATCAGCTGCGCGTGCAGATGTCCGCGCTCGGGCTGCCGCTCGTGGGCGACCCTCTGTATCCCGCGATCGTGGACGTGGCGCCCGACGACTTCTCGCGGCCCCTGCAGCTGATCGCCCGGCGGCTGGCGTTCGCCGACCCGATCGATGGAGTCGAGCGCGCATTCGAGAGTCCTCGGGCGCTGGCGTGGCCCCCGCCGTAGCCCTGGAGGCGCGGCGTCGGCGCACCACTGTTTTGCTCCGCAGACGCGGGCTCTGATATCGTGTTTGGGAATCATTCTCATGCTCAACTAGATCGGAACCTCGATAATGCGCCCCACCCCTTCACTGGTCGCAGTCTCCGCTGTCGGCCTCGTGCTCGCCGGATGCAATTCCGGCAGTGACACCGCCGCGGATGACACCGCGGTGGTCGCCACCACCACGATGCTCGGAAGCGTCGTCGGCGACATCGTGGCCTGCGCAGGCGGCACGGTGGAGACGCTTATGCCCGTCGGGGCCGACCCGCACGACTTCTCCGCCTCGTCCGCTCAAGTCGCGTCGGTCGTCAACGCCGATCTGGTGGTCGCCAACGGCTTCGGCCTCGAGGAGGGGCTGACCGATGCCCTGGAGAGCGCGGAGGCCGATGGCACGACCGTCCTCGAGGTCGCACCCCAGGTCGACCCCATCGAGTTTGGAGGTGGCGACCACGACCACGACCACGACGAGGAAGCACACGACGAGGAAGCGCACGACGAGGAAGCGCACGACGAGGACGGGCACGACCACGACGAGGAAGCACACGACGAGGACGGGCACGACCACGACGAGGAAGCACACGACGAGGACGAGCACGAGCACGACCACGACCACGGCTCGATGGACCCGCACTTCTGGCACGACGCGGCTCGCATGGCCGAGGGAGCCGAGCTGATCGGTGCCGAGCTCGCCGATCAGACCGGCGTCGAGGCCTACGCGACCTGCGGCACCGAGGTCCACGACGCCCTGATGGAGACCGACGAACAGGTCCGCGAGATCCTGGACGCGGTTCCCGCCGAGCAGCGGGTGCTGGTCACCGACCACGACGCCTTCGGGTACTTCGCGCAGGCGTATGACTTCGAGGTCGTCGGCACCGTGATCCCCAGCGGATCCACCCTCGCCGATCCCTCGAGCCAGGAGCTGAAGGAACTGGTCGAGACGATCGACGCCGAGGGCGTCCCCGCGATCTTCTCCAACAGCGCGGAACCGACCGAACTCATCGATGCCGTCGCGGCCGAGGCCGGGACAGATGTCGAGGTCGTTGAGCTGTACGTCGGGTCGCTCGGTCCGGAAGGCTCCGGAGCGGACACCTACGCCGGCATGGTCACGACGAACGCGCAGCGCATCGCCGACGCGCTCGGCTAGAATTCCGCAATGGAATGGCTGGTGGAGCCGTTCGCCCTGGGCTTCCAGCAGCGCGCCCTGCTCGGTGGGGCGATCGCCGGAGTGATGTGCGCCGTCGTGGGCACGTGGCTAGTGCTGCGAGGGCTGAGCTTCTTCGGTGACGCGTTCGTTCACGGAATCGTCCCCGGTATCGCACTCGCGATCCTGTTGGACTTCTCGCCGCTCGTCGGCGCGGCGATCGCTGCCGTGGTGATGGTCGCCGGTATCGAGTTCGTGAGCAGGCAGACGGCGTTGAAGGAAGACACGGGCATCGGCCTGCTGTTCGTCGGCATGCTCGGGCTTGGCGTCGTGATCATCTCGCGTACCGATTCGTACTCAGGAAGCCTCACCACGATCCTGTTCGGGGATGCGCTTGGGGTCACGCCCGCCGACCTCGTCATGCAGAGCGTCCTCGCGGTGGTCGTCATCGCTGTCGCGGTCGCGCTGTACCGGCCGCTGCTCGCCCTGGCGTTCAACCGGGGCAAGGCGCAGGTGCTGGGCATGAATCCGCGACGCACGCACGCCCTGATGCTGGCGTTGATCGCCGCCGCGGTCATCGGCAGCTATCAGGCGGTCGGCACGCTCCTGGTCTTCGGGCTCCTGGTCGGACCCCCTGCCACCGCCGCGCTTGTGGCGCGCACAGTGCCAGCGATGATGGGGATCGCGATCGGCATCTCCCTGTTCTCCGTGTGGGCAGGACTCGTGCTCAGTTACTACCTCAACACTGCCGGCTCGGCCACGATGGCCGTCGTGCCGATCGTCCTGTTCTTCCTCACGCTCGTGGCGGTCACGATCACCCGCAAGTACCGTCGAGCGTCCAGCTCGGTCGCCACTTCGGGCGGCTCGACGTCGGCGGCGTCCGTGGAGTCGGCTCCGTGAACGCGGCCGTAGAGGCGCGCGGGCTCGCCCTCGGCTACGGTTCGCGGACCGCTGTCGCGCCCTCGGACTTCACCATCCCCACCGCCGCGATCACCGCCATCATCGGCCCCAACGGCTCGGGCAAGTCCACGCTCATGCACGCGATCGCAGGTGCGCTCACACCACTGTCCGGCGAGCTCACGGTCCTCGGGGAGTCCCCGACCGCAGCCCAGCGCCGCCTGGCATACGTGTTCCAGTCGGTCGACGTGCCGACCGGCACTCCGCTCACGGTCCGCGAGACGGTCGGCATGGGCCGCTACGCGACCCTTGGCATGTGGCGGCGCCGCCGGGCCGTCGACCGCGATCGCGTCGCGGCGGCGATGGCGGAGCTGGAGGTGACCGACCTCGCCGCCCGGCACCTCACCGAGTTGTCGGGCGGGCAGCGCCAGCGCGTCTTCGTCGCCCAGGGCATCGCTCAGGATCACGAACTGCTGATGCTCGACGAGCCGCTCACGGGGCTCGACCTCAACTCCGCGCGCACGATCGATCGCATTCTGCATGCCGACCGCGACAAGGCCGGGGCGGTCGTGCTCTCGACGCACGATCTGGACGAGGCGTTCTCTGCGGACCACGTCCTGCTCATGAACGGGCGAGTCCTGGCTTCGGGTCCGCCCCAGCGGGTCCTCACGCGCGAGAACCTCGAGACGGCCTACGGGTTGGGTGCCTTGCACGAGCACCGCGATGCCTTCCTCGACGACACCGACGGGGCCGCCGGCGCCTCGCACTGACGCGGGAGAACTGTGCGCCAGTCGCTTGGGCGTGAATGTGCCGAGGTGTACTGCCGCAGAGTGCCATAGAGCAGCGCCTTGGACGCTCCGCTCAGCCGCGCCGTGTCTTCGCGGTGACTCCACGCGCGTTGCACGATGAGGACCTGACCGAGGTGGAGTGCACGGAACAGCACTCACCAGGGAGTGTCGAGGGTCCTACACGTTGAACCTGAACTCCACCACGTCGCCGTCGTGCATGACGTAGTCCTTGCCCTCCATGCGCACACGGCCGGCGGCCTTCGCATCGGCCATCGAGCCGTGCTCCATGAGGTCCGCGAACGACACGACCTCGGCCTTGATGAATCCCTTCTCAAAGTCCGTGTGGATCACGCCGGCGGCCTGCGGGGCGGTCGCGCCCTTGGGGATGGTCCACGCGCGCGACTCCTTGGGGCCAGCCGTCAAGTAGGTCTGCAGGCCCAGCGTGTCAAAGCCGATGTGCGCGAGCTGGTCCAGGCCAGACTCGGTCTGGCCCGTGGACTCGAGCATCTCGCGGGCCTCGTCCTCGTCGAGCTCGATCAGCTCCGACTCGAACTTGGCGTCGAGGAAGATCGCCTTCGCGGGCGCGACGAGCGCCTCGAGCCGCGCCTTCTTGTCCTCGTCCATGAGGCCGGCGTCGTCGGTGTTGAAGACGTAGATGAAGGGCTTGGTGGTGAGCAGGTTCAGCTCGCGCAGATCCGCTGTATCGAGACCTGCTGCGGCGGCGCCCGCATAGAGTGTCTGGCCGGCCTCGAGGATCTCCTTCGCCTGGCTCACGGCGGCGAGGAAGTCGGGCGAGGCCTTCTTGGCCTTGACCTCCTTGTCGAGCCGCGGCAGCACCTTCTCGATCGTCTGCAGGTCCGCGAGGATCAGCTCAGTGCTGATGGTCTCGAGGTCGCCGGCCTCGTCCGTCGACCCCTCGACGCGGGTCACGTCCGAGTCGTCGAACGCGCGCGTCACCTGACAGATCGCATCGGCCTCGCGGATGTTCGCGAGGAACGCGTTGCCCAGACCCTCGCCCTCGGAGGCGCCCTTGACGATGCCCGCGATGTCGACGAACGACACTGTCGCGGGGACCTCGCGCTCCGATCCGAAGACCTCGGCGAGCTTGCCGAGCCGCGCGTCCGGCAGCGGGACCACGCCCACGTTGGGCTCGATGGTCGCGAACGGGTAGTTCGCGGCGAGCACCTCGGCGCGGGTGAGAGCGTTGAAGAGGGTGGACTTTCCGACGTTGGGCAGTCCGACGATTCCGATAGTGAGAGCCACGGCAGACCAGTCTAGTTGCCCGCCCGCGCGAACTGCGCATCGGCCATGTCTGCCCGTCTCGCGGCGTCGCGTGCCTCACACCACACACGTGTGACGGAAGGCGCCCCTGCGGCTCCTGAGGTCGCACACCCGGCACTGTGGACTCATGAGCAACAGCCGTGTGTTGGGGGGCGGGCAGTGCGAGGGCGCGGGCAGGCGGAGGGCCGATGCGGTGGGCACCGTGGCGAGGGCCCTTCCGCAGGCGTAGTGTCACTCCATGAGCGAACTCGGGTCGATCTTCAACCCCGGCGAGGCCGAGATGGCGCAGGAGTTGGCCTCGGAGAAGATCCTGCCCGCACCGTCACCCATCGCGGGCGACCCGCCCTCCGACGATGAGGGCGAGGCCGTCATCCCACTGATTCCGGGCGCGCTCGGGTGGGCGATGCCGCCCCAGCAGCCGGTGATCCGCCGTCCCGAGGAACTCGAGGACGAAGACGAGGACGCTGACGCCGAGCGGAGCCGCAGCAGCAGCGCCTGAGGCGCCACCGCATCGGCGCCGCGACCGGGCACCGATGCGCTAGTTGCCGCCGGACACTCCCGGAGGCATCTGGCCCTCTCCGCCCGCTGAACCGCCCATGAGGTCCTTGCGGTCGGGCGCCTCGTCGAGGTGCAGGCCGTGGTCCTCTTCGCCGATCTCCTTCATGAAGTCGTAGCGCTCGAGTCGACGCTGGCGCTGCTCCTCCGGGTCCGGCACCGGCGCGGCCATGAGCAGTCGCTTGGTGTACTCCTGCTGCGGGTCGGCGAGCACCTGGTGGCGCGCACCCTGCTCGACGACCTTGCCGTCCTTGAGCACCACGACGTGGTCGGCGAGCATGTCGATCACCGCGAGGTCGTGGCTCACGAATAGGCAGCCGAAGTTGTACTGCTCCTGGAGATGCGTGAACATCTTGAGGACCGAGGCCTGGACGGAGACGTCGAGGGCAGAGGTCGGCTCGTCGGCCACGAGGAGCTCGGGATCCAGGCTGAGCGCGCGCGCGATGGACACGCGCTGGCGCTGGCCGCCCGAGAGCTCGTGCGGGTACCGGTTGGCCACGTCGCGCGGGAGTTCCACGGCGTCCAGCAGCTCGGCCACCTTGTCGCGGCGCGACTTGCTCGTGCCGATCTTGTGCACGTCCATGGGCTCGGCGATGCAGTCACCCACGGGCAGGCGCGGGTTGAGCGAGCTGGCCGGGTCCTGGAAGACCACGCCGACGCGCTTGCGCAGCGCCTTGAGCGGCTTGCGCCTCATCTTCGTGATGTCTTCACCGAGGATCGCGACCTCGCCGGAAGCGGCCGGGATGAGGCCCAGTGCGCAGCGCGCGATCGTGGACTTGCCGGATCCCGACTCACCCACGAGACCCACGATCTCGCCGCGCTTGACACTCAGCGAGACGCTGTCGACGGCGCGGAAGGGCTCCTTGCCCTGGCGGTGGTACTCCACGACAAGGTCGTTGACCTCGAGGGCCTTGGGGCCCTCACCCTGGACCACAGGAGCGGTCTCACCGCGCGAGCCCAGACGAGGCACGGCGTCGAGGAGACGCTTGGTGTAGTCGTGCTGGGGCTGGGTGAGCACCTCGCGTGCAGTGCCCTGCTCGACGATGTCGCCCTTGTACATGACGGCCACGCGGTCCGCCATGTCCGCCACGACGCCCATCGAGTGGGTGATGAGCAGGATGCCGGTGTTGAGTTCGTCCTTGAGGGAGCGCAGCAGGTCGAGAATCTCGGCCTGGACGGTGACGTCAAGAGCCGTCGTGGGCTCGTCAGCGATGATCACCTTGGGGTCGCACGAGAGCGCCATCGCGATGACGATGCGCTGGCGCTGACCACCCGAGAACTCGTGCGGGTACTGGTACAGCCGCTTCTCCGGGTCAGGGATGCCGACCATCGCCAGCAGTTCGATCGCACGGGCGTCCGCGGCCTTGCCGTATGCCTTGCCGTGGAGCTCGAGAGCCTCGACCATCTGCGTGCGCACGCTGAGCACGGGGTTCAGCGCTGTCATCGGCTCCTGGAAGACCATGGCGACGTCGTCGCCGCGCATCTTGCGCAGGGCTCGGTCCCCCATCGTGTCGACGCTGTTGCCGGCGACGTTGATCGCGCCGTTAACCGTCGCGTTGCGAGGCAGCAGGCCCAGCGCAGACGTCGAGGTCACGGACTTGCCGGAGCCGGACTCGCCGACCAGCGCGAGCACCTCGCCGGGACGCACCTCCAGCGAGATGCCCTTGACCGCGTGGACCTTGCCGAACTCGGTGTTGAACTTGACGTCGAGGCCGCTGAAGGACAGGACCGTTCCGTCGTCGATCGGCTGGGGCGTGGAGTTCTCTACAGTCGTCATGATCAACCGTCCTTGCCCTGGCGCGGGTCGAACGCGTCCCGCAGACCATCGCCGATGAAGTTCACGCTGAGCGCGATCGCGAGGATGAAGACACCCGGGAACCAGAACAGCCACGGACGCGACGTGAACGCGGTCTGGTATTCACTGATGAGCGAGCCCAGCGAGATGTCCGGCGGCTGGACTCCGAAGCCCAGGTACGACAGCGCCGTCTCGAGGAGGATCGCCGACGCGATCGCGAACGTCGTGGCCACGATGATGACACCCACGGTGTTGGGCAAGATGTGGCGCAGGATGATGCGCCAATTGCCGGTGCCGATGGCGCGGGCGGCGGAGACGAACTCGCGCTCGCGCAGCGACAGCACTTCACCACGCACCAGTCGCGCGAGGCCCGTCCAGGTGACGGCCGCGAGCACCAGGGCGAACACGAAGATGCCGGAGTCGCCCGCGATGCGTCCCAGGACGGCCGCGAAGACCAGCAGCGGAATGATGATGAACAGGTCGGTGACACGCATCAGCAGGCTCTCGGCCCAGCCGCGGAAGTATCCGGCGACCGCGCCGATCACGGTGCCGATCATGGTGGACGCGATACCCACCACGAAGGCGATGATCAGCGACACCTGCGTGCCGCGCATCACTCGCGCGAAGTAATCGCGTCCGGTGGAGTCCTGGCCGAACGGGTGCTCGCCCAGGTAGAACCAGCCGATCGTGGGCTTGCCGCCGTTGAGAACGGTGCCGGTGGACGTGAAGTCCTTGTCCCACCAGCCGGAGATGCCCCCGATGCCGATCGACGTGAACGCGAGCAGCGTGATGAAGATCAGCACCGCGAGACCGGCGATGGCTCCCTTGTGGCGGAAGAAGCGCCGGCGAACCAGCTGGCCCTGGCTGTAGGACTTGTCCGTGAACTGGGGATCGTCGATCTCGGATCCCGCGTGCGGCAGCGGCTCAGGAGAGCCCTGCATGGCCGAGTCGCGCCTGTCCTCACTCATGAGTGACTCCGTTCTGCGCGGCGGCGGTGATGGCGATGCTCATGCCACTACCTCCTGATCCGCGGGTCGAGGGACGCGTACGCGAGGTCCGCGAGGAGGTTCATGATGACCGCGGCCGTACCGGTGACGAGGAAGAACGCCATCACCGGGTCGGGGTCGACGTTTGCCAGTCCCTCCCGGAACATCGCTCCCATGCCTCGCCAGCCGAACACCGTCTCCGTGATGACCGCGCCACCGATCAGGGCGGCGAAGTCCAGCGCCACGATGGTCGTGATGGGGATCAGAGCATTGCGGAACGCGTGCTTGGTGATCACGGTGCGCTCGGACAGGCCCTTGGACCGCGCGGTCCTGACGTAGTCCTGGTTCATGGTCTCGAGCATCGAGGAGCGCGTGTACCGGGAGTAGGTCGCGACCGACACGAGGGTCAGCAGGATCGACGGCAGGATCAGCTGCGTGCCCCAGTCGAGAGTGGTCTCCCAGAAGTCGCCCTGGAAGTTGGGGGTGGACGCGCCGATCGTGGAGATGGGGCGGGACTTCAGTTCGAGGAAGCCCCCCCACGCGTACACGAGGTGATCCGTGAACGTCATGCCCGCCATGAAGACCGCGGTGACGGCGGCAAGGCCCATTGCCTGTCCCCGCGAGTAGCCGCCCAGGAAGTAGCCGGCGACGAGGCCGACGACCACGGCCGACGCCAGCAGCCCGAACAGCAGCCACCAGTTGGGCTCCTCGAGCAGCGGGTCGAGCGCGAAGTACAGGACGGAGCCCACGGCCACCGTGGCGAGCGTCGAGTAGAGAACCTTCCGGTTGCCCAGGCCGCTGATGAGAGCAGTCAGTCCGACCGCGAAGGCAACGGACACCAGGATCACGATCACCGGACCGAGTGCCGGGCTACGCCACCATCCGACGTAGGTGAAGTACAGGAGCGCGATGATCGCGAAGGCCGCGGTCGAGCCAGCGGTGAAGAGGCGGCGCTTCATCGGGCCGCCCATCACACCTTGGAGGATGAAGCCCAGGACCACTCCGACTATCACCGCTTGCAGAGGCGATATCTGTGGATCCGCTATCCAGTCGTTGAACCGGATGGCGCCATACTCCTTGAGGAGCACTGCGGCCCAGAACACGGGCAGCGAGAAGAACAGGAAGGTCAGGAACGTCACGACGTAGTCGAAGCCGGAGTACTGACGGATCGCGGTGAGGATACCGACGATGATGCCGATGATGATCGCAGCGAAGGTGGCGATCGTGACGAGTCGCAGCGTGGCGCTCGCGGACTGACCGAGCATCGACAGTACGTCAGTTCCGGAGCGGTCAGTGCCGAGGTCGCAGTTGCCGGTGAAGCAGCCGGCGACGCCGGTCAGCCAATCCCAGTACCTCTCGTACCAGGGATTATCAAGCCCCATCGTGGCGATACGGCCCTCGATGAGGACCTCACGGTTGTTCGCAGTCGACTGACGAAGGTCTTCGAGCGGGTCGCCCGAGTTGATCGTCAGGATGTACATCAGGAACGAACCGACGAGCAGGACCCCGAAGGAGATCGCCAGGCGCCTGAGGATGTAGCGCGTCATGAAAAGACTTCCTCTTGGACAGCAAGCTGACTGCTCGCGACGCCGCGCGTTCGACGGCGATGTCTGCAGTCACCTCACGTGTGACCGGTGGGGTGGGGCCGCGAAGCCCCACCCCACCGGCGCGTGCTGAGCTAGATGATCCAGGTTAGCGGACCCAGTCCTCAGCATTCCACGCGATACCCGACTGCGCCGGGTTGGGGATCACGTTCTGGATCGACGAGTCCCAAGCCGCGACACCGGGGTGCGCGAACAGCGGGATGCCGAACAGCGAGTCCCACAGCTCGGCCTCGATGGTGACCAGCTGCTCGAACTGAGCGTCCGAGTCGAGAGTCGCCGTGAGGGTGTCCCAAGCAGCGTCGACGGTGTCGTTCGAGTACACACCGAAGTTCTGCGGACGGTCCGTCGCGTAGATGTTCTGACCCGAGGTGATCTGGCCGGAGCCCGACCACGCGAACATCGCGATGTCCCAGTTGCCCGAGCCGAGGTCGGCCGAGAAGAACTCGGTCGAGCCGTTGTCGATGATCTCGAAGCCGGCCTGGTCGCACGAGTCCTTGATCAGCGCCGCGACGTCGGTACGACGCGGGTTCGGGGTGTTGTAGCCCAGGCGGACCTGGACGGGCGTGTCGACGCCGGAGTCGGCGATCTTCGCAGCAGCGCCCTCGATGTCGACCTCGTCGTAGCGACCGTCGTAGGAGGCGGACACGAGGTCCTCGTAGCCCTCCTGGAACGGCAGGCGCTCACGGGCGTTCATGACCTGAGCCTCAGGTGCGGTCGGGGCGATCAGGTTGTCGACGATCAGCTGACGCGGAACGCACATGGCGAACGCCTCACGCAGCTCGAGGCTGTCGGCGAACGTGGTGCCCTCGGCGAAGTTGAAGTCGAGGTGCTCCCACACGAGCGTGTCGAAGGTGCCGACGGTGACGGCGTCGCCGATGGCGGCAAGCTGGTCGAGGGTGTCGACCGTGGCCTGCGGCTCGATGACGTTGAGGTCACCGTTCTGCAGCGCCTGCACGTGGGTGTCGGCCGCCGCGAAGCGGATGACGAGGTTGCCGGTGGCAGGAGCGTCGCCCCAGTAGTTCTCGTTCGGGACGAGCGTGATCGACTGACCAGCCTCCCACGAGCCGTAGGTGTACGGGCCCGAGGACAGAGCGATGGCCGGGTCGGGCAGCTCACCAGCGACGGGCGAGAGCCAGCCGGTGTTCCAGAACTCGGCGACGGGCGCGAGGGTGTCGGTGTCGCCAGCCTCGATGGCCGTGACCATCTCCTCGAGGGTGATGCCACCCTGCTCGGCCGCGATGTGCGCCGGGAAGTCGACGACCGTGGTCAGCATGTAGTCCGGGTACGGGTCGGCGTACTCGATGGTGAAGGTCTTGCCGCCGGGCTCGCCCTGCGGGCCATCGGCGACGCGGTCGCCGTAGTCAAGGCCGCTCACGTGGTTGAAGAGCGCGACGGGTCCGTCCTCGCCCTCGACGGTCAGCGACTGCGCTGCCCAGGTGAGGAGCACGTCCTCGTACTTGATGGGCTCACCGTCGGACCAGACAGCGTCCTCGTGGATCGTGTACTCGACGATCATCGGGTCCTCGGAGATGAGCTCGACGTTGCCGAAGTCCTCGTTGACCTGGATGCCGGCGTTCTCGTCGAAGTACGTGAACGTCTGGCGCACGCGCTCGTTGACCAGCGAGTTGTACGACGAGTAGGTGTCGGGAGTCAGCTCGTTGTAGCCGTCCCACTCGTCCTCACCGATCGACAGGTAGATGGTGTCGTCGTTCGAACCGGACGCAGCCTCCGACGTCTCCTCCGCGGCGGGAGACTCGCTGGTCTCCTCGTCACCGGAATCCGACGTGCACGCTGCCAGGGCGAGGGTGGAAGCGGCGAGCGCGAAAGCGGCGAACTTCATTTTTGGTACTTCTCCAGAAGGG
>NZ_CAJXJX010000026.1 GCF_913055775.1 uncultured Demequina sp.
GAACTCGTCGCCATCGAGCCTGACCGGCACCAGCCCGGCACCGCACTGTTGAATCACCACGCCGGAGGCCTCCGGCACGCCACCCGCGTCGAGCCACGCGCGGGCGGTGCCGAGCGTCGGGTGCCCGGCGAACGGCAGTTCGTTCGTGAGGGAGAAGATGCGCACCCGGTAGTCGGCCTCCGGCTTCGTGGGTTCGAGCACGAAGGTGCATTCAGACAGGTTGGTCCAGGCTGAGATCGCGGCCATCTCCTCCGTGGTCAGCCCGTCGGCGCCGAGGATGACGGCGACCGGGTTGCCGGTGTACGGGTCAGTGCCGAAGACGTCGACTTGGCGGAAGGGGCGTGCGCTCATGCTCCGACGCTAGCGCCGATGCACGGGTCCAGTGAGCCTTGGGCGGCACCTCCGCGGACCGTTGCGTCCTGGGAGGTCCTGAGTGCTCAAAACGGGCGCAAACGAGCACTCATGGACTGCTAGGACGCACAAGCGGGGTGGTCGCGAGAAGCGGGCGGTCAGACCTGGGCAGCCGCCACGGCCAGCACCGCCGCCTCGAAGGCGTCGAGCGCGACCGCGACGTCGTCCTCTCGCACCGCCTCGTCACGATGGTGCGAGATGCCGTCCTTGCAGCGGATGAAGAGCATCGCGTAGTCGCACAGGTCCGCGATGGCCATGGCGTCGTGGCCGGCCTTCGACATCAGGCGCATCGGTTCGGGGTCGCCCGTGGAGCGAATGCCGGCTTCCACGGCCGCCGCGAGCGCAGCCGCCACGGACGTCGCGCGCGCAGCGTGGAGCTCGGACACGTCGAAGGCCAGGTTGCGTGCGGCCGCAGCCTTGAGCGCCTTCTCCTCGATCTCGCGCCACACGCGATCGCGCAGCCCGTCGGTCTCCGCGCGCAGGTCGAGCGAGAAGTCCACCCGACCAGGGATGACGTTCATCGCACCGGGGTGCGCCTGGAGCCGGCCCACCGTCCCGATCGCCCCGGCGTCGCGCGCGAGCTCCTCGACAGCGGTCACGACCTCGGATGCGCCCAGCAGCGCGTCGCGCCGGCGCCCGTACGGCATCCCGCCCGCGTGCCCGGCCTCGCCCGTCATCCGGAGTTCGAAGCGGCGCGCGCCCATGATGCCCTCGACCACTCCGAGCGCGCGGTCCGCGTCCTGCAGCAGCGGCCCCTGCTCGATGTGCGCCTCGAGATAGCCGATGATCGGCTGCCCCACCATCGACGCCTCGCCCACGCTGTCGGGATCCAGCCCGAACGCCCGGAAGGCGTCGTGCAGCGTCACGCCGTTGGGCCCGCGCAGCGACCACCAAGCGTCGTCCCACCTCCCGGCTACGGCGCAGGACCCGAGCAGAGTGCGCCCGAACCGCGTTCCCTCCTCGTCGCCGAATCCCAGCACCTCGATGCCGAACGGCAGCGTCACCCCGCGGTCGCGAAGGCGCCCCATGACCGCGATCGCCATGAGCACCCCCAGGATGCCGTCATACCGGCCGGCCCCCGGCACGGTGTCCAGGTGCGATCCGAGAAGCAGGACAGGTGACCCAGAAGTTGGCCCCGGCAAGGACCCCCGCTGGTTGCCGGCCGCGTCCTGCCAGGCCGTCAGCCCGGCATCGTCCATCCACTCGCCCACGGTCCAGTTGGTGCGGGCGTGCTCGGGCGTCAGGTAGGTGCGCTCGATGCCGTCGTTGGCGGCCGTGTGGGTCGCGAGCACGTCACAGCGCTCGAGCACCTCGGCGGCGTCAAACGCGCTCACGCGACCGACCCGTAGACCTCGTACGCGGCGTCCACGCCCGCGCCGGCGGGCGCCGCGTGCCCTGCCCTGCGCAGGACCGCCTCCAGCGCCGCGAGGGTGGTGAGCACGGCATCGGCCCTCGCGTTGTAGCCCATGGTGCCGATGCGCCACACCCGCCCGTGGAGCGGCCCAAAGCTGGTGCCGATCTCGATCCCGAAGTCCTCGAGCATTGCCGCGCGCACCCCGTCGCCGTTCACGCCGTCCGGAATCTCGACGCCCACGACGTTGGTCATCTTGTACGCGAGCGCGCCGAACGGCCGCAGGTTCAGCGCCGTGGTGCCCGCGAGCATCGCGCGGCCGTGCAGCCCGTGCCGCTGCCACGACGCGTCGAGCCCCTCCTCGAGCAGGATGCGGGCGCACTCGCGGGCGCCATAGAGCATCGTGGTCGCCTCGGTGTGGTGGTTCAGGCGCCGCTCGGACCAGTAGTCGAAGATCTGAGCCATGTCGAGGTAGTTCGACCGGATGGGGTGCGCGCTGACGGGGTCACCCTCCGCTCGGATGCCCTCCTCGACGGACTTGCGCGCCTCGATCACCGCAGCCGCCTTCGCGGAGAACGTCACGGGTGCTGATCCGGACGGCCCTCCCAGGCACTTCTGCAGCCCAGCGGTCACGACGTCGATGCCCCACTCGTCGGTGCGAAACTCGTTGCCGCCCAGGCTCGCGGTCGCGTCCACGTACAGCAGCGCGCCGTGGCGCTCGCAGATCTCGCCCAGGCCCTCGAGCGGCTGCGCGACCGTCGTCGACGTGTCGCCGTGCACCACCGCGAGCACCTTGGGCTGGACGTCGCTCAGCGCCGCCTCGATGGCCTCCTCGGTGAAGACCTGCCCCCACTCGGTCTCGATCGTGTGGACGTCGGCGCCCGCGCGGCGGCAGATCTCCGCGAGCAGGTGGCCAAAGCGCCCGAAGATGGGCACCAGCACCCGATCGCCAGGCTCGAGCAGTGACACCAGCGCGGCCTCGATGCCCGCGCGCGAGGTGCCATCCACGAGCATGGTCTGCCGGTTGTCCGTGATGAACACCTGGCGATACAGCGCCATGACCTCGTTCATGGCGTCCGTCATCCACGGGTCGTACTGCCCCACGAGCTGCGAGGACATCGCGCGCAGCACGCGCGGGTCAGCGGTGATGGGGCCGGGCCCCATGAGGAGCCGCGGCGGCGGGTTGACGGGTCCGGGAACGGTCACTGGACCATCATGCCGTGCGTGAGTTACGCAGGCATTTCGGCGCGGGCCCGGTGTCCGGTGGGCCGATGCGCGGGCTGGGTCGCGCGCTCATGCTCAGTCCAGCGCAGCCACCCAGGCAAGACCGGTCTCGACCAGGGCGAGATCCGCGCCCCGAGGGCCCACCAGGCACAGGCCGGCAGGCCCGCCGTCGAGCTCGAGCAGAGGCACGGATAGCGCGGGGCGGCCGGTGATGCCGGCGACCGCCGTGAGGCCGAGCGTGGCCTCGCGCACCGCCTGGAGGCGATCCGGACCGGCGGTGAGCTCGGGGGCGATCGAGCTGGCCGAGGGCAGCAGCAGGATGCGGTCGCCCAGCGTCGCGTCGATCGCCGCTCGCGCCGCGGCCTTGGCCTCCAACGCGGCTGCCTCCTGGTCCGCGGTCACGGACGCCGCCCACGCGAAGCGCTCGGCGATGTCCTCGGCGAGCGCGCCCGGGTGCTCGTCGATCCACGGCTGCCACGAGCGGGCCGCCTCCGCCGACTGCGTGTAGCGGAAGATCTCGAACAGGTCGGCAGGTGCGGGCAGGTCCACGGCCTCGAGGGACGTGAACACCTGGCGGTCGGCCAGGGCATCGATGACGCCGGCGAGGCCCATCCGGACCTCAGGATCGGCGGCCTCGAACAGCGCGGCGCACACGACGGCGGAGTCACGGCTCACGCCACGCTGCGCCTCAGGGTCCACCGAGGCCCGCACGGCGGCGAGCACGGTCTGACCGTCCCGCGCGAGCCAGCCAGGAGTGTCGTAGGCGGGCGCGAGCGGCAGGGCACCGTCGAGCGAGACCGCGCCGTGGGTGGGTCGCAGCCCCCAGAGCCCTTGGTAGGAGGCGGGCACGCGGATCGATCCAGCGGTGTCCGTGCCGAGACCCAGCACCGCCTGGCCGCTCGCGACCGCGCTCGCGGGGCCGGAGGATGATCCTCCCGGGATGCGCCCGATCGCGGCGACGTTGGGCGGCGTTCCGTATGCCGCGTTGCGTCCGGCGATCGAATACGCGAACTGATCCGTCTGAGCGATGCCCTGCACCGCCGCGCCGGCGTCGAGAAGCCGCGTGACCGCATCGGCTGACGCCGGCGACAACTCCCCCTCCGCGAGGTACGCCGGCACTCCCCCGCCCGTGGCATGCCCGGCGACCGCGAAGACGTCCTTGACCGCGACGCTCACACCCGCGAGGGGGCCGTCTGCGGCGGCGGGGAGCAGCGGCGCGCCCAGCACGCGCCAGATGCGCGCGTCCAAGGCAGGCGGCGGGGCCTTGACCTGAGCCGCGGTGATGATCCACCCGCCGGGAGTGTGCTCCTCGGTGCCTGCCCGCTCCCACAGCTGCGTGACGAGCCCGCGGCCCCCGGCGTCCGGGGCATTGACCGACGTGACGTAGGCATGGGTCTCCGTGATGGGTCGCACCTGGATCTCGAGGACCGTGCGCGCGGGTGCGCCGCCGCGGCCGGTGCGGAAAGCGTCGATGCGCTCGCGCCCCACGAGCAGACCGGCCGCATCGCCGCGCATGACCTCCGGACCGGTGCCGAAGAAGTGCCCAAGCCTCTCGAGGTCGTCGGCCATGAGGGCCGCCTCGTAGGCCCAGAACGCGTCGAGCAGCTGCGGTGGGGGCTCGACTCCCTCGGGGAGCTGCAGCACGGCTTGAAGGTCGCGCGCCGCGTCGATGTCGGGGTGCTCAGGCACGGTCATGGGGAATCGCCTCGAAATCGGAGGTGCGGATCATGGCGTGGACGCCCTGCACGATGTCCACGACCTGGGAGATGCGGAAGTCCGTCGCTGCGGAGAGGTAGGCATAGGCCAGGTGCGCATCCATGCCGTAGCGGGCGGCGAGGATCGACACGGCCTGGCGGACGCACGCGCGCATGGCCTCGTCGAGGTCCTCGTCCATGCCGGTGGGGATCAGATAGTCAGCGGACTCACCCAGTGGACCCGCCAGAGCGCCGAACGCGCGCACCGCCTCGCGCTCGGGCACCACGGTCAAGCGCAGCGTGGCCCGCAGGGACGCCTCCAGCGCGGTCAGCGCCACCTCTCCGTCGCCCTGCGCGAAGTGCGGGTCCCCGGCGTAGAACAGCGCGCCCTCCACCTGAACCGGCAGGTACACCCGCGTGCCGGCGACGAGCTCCTTCACGTCGATGTTGCCGCCGTGCGGACCCGGCGGCACCGAGTGGGCACGCTGGTCCGTCGCCGTGGCGACACCCGTGATGCCCAGGAACGGCGCAAGCGGGAAGCCCGCCGCGTTGGGCCCTCCCTCGCGCGCTGGCAGCCACCCGCGCCAGGTGCCATCGGCGTCCGGGCCAATGCGCGCGAAGACACTCACGTTGTCTGGCCCGGCCGGCATCTCGCCGGGCAGGGCGCCCCGGCCGTGCCGGTTGGAGATCACGCCGTACGGCACGCGCGGAGTGAGCTCGACGATGTCGACGGCGAGCAGGTCTCCCGGGCGCGCGCCTTCGACGGCGATGGGGCCCGTGACCACATGCGGCCCGTCGGCCCGCGGATCGCGAGCGCCGCTCGAGGCGAGTTCGGCCGCCTCGGCGAGCACCGCATCGGCCTCCACCCCGTGCCCGCCGAAGAAGCCGACCGGGTCGCTCCCCTGGTCCGGCAGCAGACCCTCGTGCGACAGCGTGTCCACCACCACCGTGGTGCCGGACGCCACCTGCAGGACCGGCGCATCGGCCCTGCACGGCAGCCGACCCCACGTGACAGTGCTGGCCGTGACCGGAACGTATGGCAGCCCGTCCGGCACCCTCTCGCCGCGCCGCAGCGTGCCGTCGAAATCTCCCACGTGCCGGTCTCCTCCCTGGTGCGTGCCCTACTCTGGTTCGAGACTACCGGCGCACCCCGGCGCCGAGCACGGGAGGAACAGTTGAGCGAGCGCCTGCGCCGTGACATCGGCAAGACTCACCTGGGGCTGATGCTCGCGCTGACGTTCTCGACCGGCGTCATCGATGCGGTGGGCTACCTGGGCCTCGACCGTGTCTTCACGGGCAACATGACCGGCAACGTCGTGATCCTGGGCATGGGTCTCACGGGCGTCGACGGTCTTCCCGTGCTGGGCCCCGTGATCGCGCTCGTGGGATTCATGGTCGGCGCCGCCGTGGGCGGTCGGACCCTGCGCAGCTTTGACGCCGGGTGGTCGCACAAGACCACGGTGCTGTTCTCGATCGTCGCGGGCGTGCTGATCGCGGCCGCAGGCGTCGCGTTCTTCGAGACCGAGCCGCCGCACCCGCTTGCGCTGTCGATCACGGCGGCGCTCGGTGCAGCGATGGGCCTGCAGGCCGCGGTCGCGCGGCACATCGCCGTCAAGGACGTGACGACCGTCGTGGTGACGTCGACCATCACCGGGCTCGCGGCAGACTCGGCAGCCGGCGGCGAGGGACTGAACTTCTGGCGCCGCCGCATGGGAGCGATCCTGCTCATCGGCGCGGGAGCCTGCGCAGGCGCGCTGCTCCTCCAGGTGCACATCGCGGCCGGGATGCTGCTGAGCGCCGCCATCACCGTGGCGGTGACGATCATCGGGCACCACTCCCGACCGGTCCCGGGCGAGCTCGCGGGAGCCACGGGGCTCTAGGCGCCCGGCTGCAGCCCTCCACCCCGGCCCGGCGCGCCGCCCAACACACGGCGGTGACGCAGGGGACCCACGGGACCCATGAGCTGCCACTCCTGTCCGACCTGCCCCACCTGTCCCTCGCGTGTGTTGAGCGGATCGCGAGGCCATGCGCGTGCCACGCGGGGCGCCCCGATCACCATCAGCGACCGCCCGCCACAAGACTTGCGCGCACCTCGCTCAAGTCTTAACATGAGTGGCATCGGCTCAACTTTGAGTCCGACACCGCCGCGAGGCGGTGACACGACACTTTCAGGAGGTTCACCATGGCACGGGAGGTCATTCGTCAGACGGCACCGGCGGCGGCTCAGTCGCTGTGGCAGGACGACTTCAACCGGATGGTCCGCCAGTTCTTGGGCGACTCGGACGCGTCGCTCGCGGGCGCCTTCAGCCCCGCGCTCGACGTCGAGGAGACCGAGGACGGCTTCACGCTGCACGTCGAGCTGCCGGGCGTCTCGCCCGACCAGGTCGACGTCTCGATCGAGGAGAACGTGCTCACCATCGCCGGTCAGCGCGACTTCTACTCCGACGCCAACGCCGAAGGCTTCAAGCGCATCGAGCGCCGCTTCGGCACGTTCCACCGCGCGGTGCGGATGCCCGACCGGGTCGACCCCGATCGCATCGAGGCGTCCTACAAGGACGGCCTGCTGACGGTCTCGGTCCCCAAGTCCGAGTCCGCCAAGCCTCGCCGCATCCAGGTCGCGAGCGCGTAGGCGCAGACAAGCGAAGGCCGGGCCCGCCTCCACGGCGGACCCGGCCTTCGTCATGTCTCAGACCGTCAGACGGCGGACCAGCCGCCGTCGGACGGCAGGATCACGCCGTTGACATTGTGGCCGTCGTCGGAGAGCAGGAACGTGATCGAGGCCGCGAGCGACTCGGGGCCCACAGGCGTGGGCAGCACCGCCATGGCCTTCTGGATCCGTGCGGCCGCCATGGGCGAGTCGAAGCTCGCCTGGATGCCCGTGATGACCGGTCCAGGAGCAACCGCGTTGATGCGCAGGCCCTGCGGGCCATAGATGAACGCGCTCGACTTCGTGATGCCCACGACGGCGTGCTTGGAGGCCGTGTACGCCAGCCCGGCCGCCGAGCCGCGGATGCCCGCCTCGGACGTGATGTTCACGATCGAGCCGGCGTTCGCCGCGAGCATGGTCGGGATCACGGCGCGCGAGAGCTTGAACAGGCCCGTCGCGTTGACGGCCATGACGCGGTCCCAGACCTCGTCGGACACCTCGTGCAGCGGGGTCATGTTGTCCATGATCCCGGCGATGTTCGCGAGACCGTCGATCCGGTCGCCTGCGGCGGCCACGACGGCGTCCACATCCTCTTGCTTGGTGACGTTCGCGACCACCTTCACTACGTCGCCGCCCTCGTGCTCGGTGACGAACGCGTCCAGTCCCTCCTCGTTGATGTCCACCGCGACCACGCGCCCGCCCTCGCGGACGATGCGCGAGGCCGTCGCTCGACCGATGCCCGAACCCGCGCCGGTGACGATGACCGTCTTGCCAGCGAAGCGGCCTTCCGTCACCTTCTCGACGAAGTCGGGCAGCTCGATCTCGTCGTCCTCGGGGGCCGATGCGGCGGCCGGCGGCGCAGGGGCGTCGCCTTCCGGTGCGGTCGTGGGGTCGTAGGCCTCGGCCATCGCGACGAGCTCGGCGATCTTCTCCTCGGAGAACTGGCCCTTCGACATCGGGATGAGCCGCTTCATGGCGAAGTTGCGCACCGGCTTGAGCTGCGACTCGTCCTGGCCAGCCTCGGCGAGCATCTTCCGCAGGATCGGGCCGCCCTGCGGGTGGGCGAGCCAATCCTTGATCTTGGTGTCGCCGGAGAGCCCGGTCGATCCCTCTGCCGCGTCGGACGCGGTGGTCTCCGGTGCGACTGCGTCATCGCCCTTCTTCTTTCCGAACACTGCTGTTCCCTCCTGCTACTTGACGACCGTCGTGGTCGCTGACTGCTGGATGCGGGCGGCGGCGTGCTTGCCGCCCAGGTACCCGAACACCGTGGCGGGCCCGATGGTCGAGCCCGCACCCGGGTACGTGCGGCCCATCACGGATGCGGTGGTGTTGCCTGCCGCGTAGAGGCCTTCGATGGGCTTGCCTGCCTTGTCGAGCACGCGTGCGTGCTCGTCCGTGAGCAGGCCACCCTTGGTGCCCAGGTCGCCGGGGACCATCTTGAAGGCGCGGAACGGGCCCTTCTCGATGGGGCCCAGGTTGGGATTCTTGAGGGACGGGTCACCGTAGTAGTTGTCGTACGCGGTCCGTCCGCGGTCGAAGTCCTCGTCCACGCCGGTGGCGCAGAAGCCGTTGAAACGCTCGACCGTCGCCTTCAGAGTGTCGTCGTCCATGCCCAGCTTCCAGGCGAGCTCCTCGATGGTGTCCGCCTCCACCACCGTACCGGCCTTCTTGAGCTTGGACAGGCCCTGGATGGCGGCGTTGTTGAGATAGCGACGCTGGTGGCGTCGCTCGGTGATCATCCAGCACGGGATCGCGCCCACGGCCTTGTCCCGTTCGAGAATCGCGTGGCCCACGTCGATGTAGCTCGCGGACTCGTTGACGAAGCGCTGGCCGGACTGGTCCACCATGATCGAGAACGGGTCCGAGCGCTCGTTGACGCTGAACTGTGCCTCGCCGTCAGGCATGAGCACCGAGGCGCCCCACCAGGCGTCATCCATGAGCGCGACATCAGCACCAGCGTCGATGCCCACCTGGATGCCGGAGCCGTTGTCGCCCTCCGGCGCCGAGGTGTAGCCGCGCACGCCGTGGTACTTCTCGCGCCACTCGGCGTTGCGTGCGAAGCCGCCGGTGCCGAGCACCACTCCGGCGGTCACGCCGATGCGACGGGGGCCCGCCGGGGTGTCCACCACGGCACCGACGACGACACCCTTCTTGTCCTTGATGACCTCCGCGATCGGCGTGCGCAGGCGCACCTCGACTCCCAGCTTCCGGGCGGTCGCCATGAGGTGACCGGCGTACGCGCCGCCGAGCCCGACGAGCTTCTTGCCCGACAGGACTCCCTTGAGGGTGCGGCCCACGAACTGCGCTCCACGTATGAAGCCCGCGCCGGAGGACCAGGCCCGAGTGAGCAGCCAGACGTCGTCGGTCTTGAGCGGCGCGGGGAGCATTGCGCGCGACGAGTCGTGCCAGCTGCCCAGGCGCTTGGCGTCGAAGGGCTCGGTCTCTATCGCGCGACCGCCATCCATGCCGCCGGGCTTGTCCGGGTAGTAGTCCGGGTAGTCCGCGCTGAGGGCCCAGGTGACACCCAGCCGCTTCCATTCGTTGTAGACCACGGGCACGTTGGCGATGTACGCGTCGCGGCGCTCGTCGCTCGAGGCGGGCCCCACGTCGCCGATGGTCACGTCCATGTACTCGCGGACCTTCTCCGGCGAGTCCTCCTTGCCCAGCTTGCCCATGTCGGGGTGGTTGGGCATCCACAGGCCCCCGCCACTGATCGCGGTGGTGCCGCCCCACTTGTCGGTGCTCTCGACGACGAGGACGTTCAGTCCGGCGTCCGCTCCCGCAATCGCAGCGCTCAGCGCCGCCGCTCCTGAGCCGGCGACCAGAAGGTCGACCTCCTCGTCCCACTTCTGCTGTGCCATCTGTGCGCCTCCCATGTTGCACTTTCGACCGGACAACTCTGTCCGGTAACTAGTGTAGGCACATGACCAAGGTCCCGAAGACCAATCGCGGCCCTGCAGCGGGGCCTGCCAATCGCGCCGCACTGATAGCGGCCGCGCGCGCGGTCTTCGACGAGCGTGGCATCGACGCACCGTTGTCCGCCGTGGCCAAGCTGGCGGGCGTGGGCCAGGGCAGCCTCTACCGCCACTTCCCTGATCGAATCTCGCTCGCGGTGGCGGTCTTCGAGGAGAACCTCGTGGAGATCGAGGCGCTCGCCGCGCGCCCTGGTTCAACGCTGCGCGACTTGGTCGACCTCATCACCTACCAGGCCGAAGCGGCTGCGGCCTTCATCGACACCATCGCGCTCTCGAGGGCCGATGCGCGGGTCAGTCAGTTCGACTCTCGCCTTCGTGCGGTGCTGGCGAGCAAGTGGGCTGAGGCAGAGAAGACCGGTGAGGTTGCGCCCGGCATCACGGCAGACGACTTGATGCTCGCTGTAGGCATGGTGGCGGCGGCGATCGGCCGCGCGCCGCGCGACCGTCGCCACGAGATCGCCGAGCGCGCCTGGGCGCTGTTGACCCCCGGGCTTGGGCGCATGAACTCCGCCACACCCTGAGACCCCCCTGATTCGGCATCGGCCTCGCGGGGGATTTGTTGCATGCGAGGACAAACGTCCCAGTCGAAACGATTCGTCCGCTCATAGGTTGGGCACAGACGACCTTCCTCAACGGCGCGGCCCCCGGGCCGTCATCAGTCCCACCGGAAGGAAATCTCATGTCCCCCGTCGCGACCAAGGCGTCCGCGAGTCTCACGAAGATCATCAGTACTGCCATCGCCGTGCCGGTGCTCACCGTCGCGACGCTGTCACTCAGCGCGATCGGCGCCGCCGCACCGGCGTCTGCCGCCGGCGAGCACCTCGTCACTCTTGTCGCGAGGGTGTGCCCCACCTACGCCGACATCACGGCCAACAAGGCGCGCAACGACATCATGGAGTCACTGCGCGACCTCGGACCGGACACTCCCTACGCGCGCAGCGGCCAGGTCGACGCCCAGACCGAGATCAGCGGAAGCCCGAACTGCCAGCCGCTGTCCGACTGGGGCTTCACTCTGGGCGAGGGCTACACCGGCAAGACGGCCGCGACCCTCCAGCTGTCCACGGTGACCGGCGCCTACCCGGGGTTGATCACCACCGAGGACTCGACTCCGTGGCTCGACTCCCACGGCAACCCCACGGGCGACACCATCGAGGGCGCGACGACGATCGCGCTCACCCCCGAGCAGGTG
Organism: uncultured Demequina sp.; assembly: GCF_913055775.1. Classification (GTDB taxonomy): domain Bacteria; phylum Actinomycetota; class Actinomycetes; order Actinomycetales; family Demequinaceae; genus Demequina. Next base: position 11,492 of record NZ_CAJXJX010000026.1, read on the forward strand.
TCGCGCGCCACGAACGGTGGTCGCAACCTGTGGATCCAGGGAGGCAGCCCGTCGGCGCCGCTGAACGGGAAGCGGGACGAACTCGGCTACGGGGCCCTGCGCTGCGCCGTCGATGCACTCAACGGTGACAACGTCGAGTACATCGCCTTCCCGCGCAACGCCGAGCACGTCTTCTGCTTCTACTACGCGGTCCAGCCGCCGCCCACCGCAGGAGAGATCGTGGTGCACAAGGAGGTCACGCCCGGTGCGACCGACACCAGCCACGCCGTTTTCACCGGCACCGTCCCCTACGGCGACACCGACGGCAATGGGGTCAACGACTTCACCCTCGACGCGTCCGCTGGCCGTTCCGGCTCCGAGACCTTCATCCGTGGTGCCGTGAGTGCGACCGACCCCGCGTGGACCATCACGGAGTCCGACGACCCCGACTGGATGCTCGTCGACGGACACCCCACGTGCACCTCGCGCGACGGCACCAGCCGGCTCACCTACACGGACAACGGCGTGAGCATCGAGCTCGCGGGCCTCGACCGCGTCGAGTGCACCTTCACCAACGCGCCAGTTCCCCAGGCCCAGCCTGTGGTCGAGCCCCCGCTCGCTCAGCCAACGCCGACTGTGACGCCCACGCCCATGACGCAGTCGACGCCGGATCCCCTCGTCGTGCCCCACGCGACGCCGCAGCTGACGCCGCACCAGGTGCCCACCGCGACACCGCAGGCGACGCCTCAAGCGACGCCGACCACCATCCCGGTGCCGCAGGCGACGCCGCAGATTGCCCAACGCACACCCATGCAGGTTCCCACTGCGACGCCGCAGGCAACACCGCAGGCGACCCCCACGCCCATCACCGTGCCTACCCTGGTGACGTCAAGCCACGTCGTGTCACACACGCCCTCGGCGACCGTGACGGGTCGGACGCCTTCCGCACTCCACCACGTCGAGCGGGTTCCGAGGCCAACCCTGACACCGTCCACCGACACCCCGACGACGACCGTGGCCGGCCACGACCACCTCTCCCACACGGGCACGGATGACAGCACGCTGTGGATCGCGAGCGCAGCCTTCGCGCTGCTGCTCTCAGGAGGTGCACTGTTGGCTCTGCGTCGACGGAGCCGCGGCTAGCAGTCGCCGGTCGAAGACCCCGGGGCCCCATGCCCCGGGGTCTTCTTCGCGCCCGACACCTGGTCGTACGCTGAGGACATGAAGACCGCTGCCGCCGCGTTCGCCGCCACCCTGGCACTCGCCGGGTGCACGTCGGCCATCGGCGACCTGGACCATGAGGACAGCCCCGTCGCACGCTACAACTGGACCGGCGACGAGGGCATGGAGGCGCTGCTCGAGGGCGAGCTCCTGCTCACGGACGGCTGCCTCTACATCGTGAGCGACGACGCCGAGCCCACGGTCGCCGCAATGCCGCGCGAGTTCGCGTCGTGGCGCAGCGAGGATGACGTGCTGACGTTCGACGGCCTCGAGTTCTCGTCAGGCGACGCGGTCGCGGCAGCCGGGGGCTTCGTCGAACCGTCCGGCGACATCGATCGGCTCGACATCCCCGAGGCCTGCGACCTGGGCGAGTGGGGCGAGATCTTCCTGGTTCATGACACCGACCTGACGCCAGCAGCAGGCTGACGCCAGCGCCGCGGCGTCAGACGGCACGCGACGCGATGGTCGCCTGCCCCAGCACCCGGGTGCCGTCATAGACCACGAGCGACTGACCCGAGGCGACCCCACGCATCGGCTCGTCGAGCTCGACGGTCATGCGCGCATCGGCCCTCACCACGGTGCCCGGCACCGGGGTGCCGTGCGCGCGGACCTGCGCCTCGCATCGGCGCGGCGTGTCCGCCGGGACGTCCGGCGCGATCCACACGACGTCCTCGCCCTCGAGGGTCGTCACGGACAGGAGCGTCTCCGGCCCCACGGTGACGACGTTGCGCGAGGTGTCCACACTCGTCACGTAGCGGGGCGCGCCGTCCGCGGCCGGGCGTCCGATGCCCAGGCCGCGACGCTGTCCCACCGTGAACGCATAGGCGCCCTGGTGCTCGCCCACGACGGCACCGGACTCGTCCACGATCTCACCGGGCCGCTCCCCCAGCGAGCGCTGCAGGAAGCCCTGGGTGTCGCCGTCGGCCACGAAGCAGATGTCGTATGAGTCGGGCTTGTTCGACACCCCGAGGCTGCGCTCGGCGGCCTCCGCGCGGACGTCCGCCTTGGACGCCGCGGTGCCCAGGGGGAACATCGACCGCGCGAGCTTTTCCGGACCCATGACGGCCAGCACATACGACTGGTCCTTGTCCGGATCCGCGGCGCGGTGCAGCTCGCGGACGCCGTCCTCGCGCAGCTCGATCCGCGCGTAGTGGCCCGTGCAGACCGCGTCGAAGCCCAGCAGCTGGGCCCGCTCAAGCAGCGTGTCGAACTTGATGTGCTCGTTGCAGCGCACGCAGGGGTTGGGGGTGCGACCGGCGGCGTACTCGTCGAGGAAGTCCTTCACCACGGTGTCGTGGAACTCGTCGGACAGATCCCACACGTAGTACGGGATGCCCAGCTTGTCCGCGGCGCGGCGGGCGTCGTTGCTGTCCTCGATCGAGCAGCAGCCCCGCGAACCGGACCTGAACTCGTCACGGTTGCGGCTGAGCGCCATGTGCACGCCCACGACGTCGTGACCGGCGTCCAGAGCGCGCGCGGCAGCGACGGCGGAGTCGACTCCGCCGGACAGGGCCGCCAGGATGCGCATCAGTCACCTCGTTTCAGGACCCGACCATGGTACGCGGATCTCGAGTCGTTGCTTCCTGGCAGTCGCTGAGTGCCTAAAATCGCGCGATCTCGGCACTCAGTGACTGCCAGCGCGCACGCGCGGGTGCGGAGGGCCGATGCGCGGGCTGGGTGAGCGATACAGGCAGGGCTACGCGAGCAGCCGGGCCCGCAGCGCCACCAGGACCTCCGGGTCGCCGCCATGAGCGAGGTACCAGCCCTCGACGCCGCCGTCGTGGGCGTCCCACGCATCGAGGACGCTCTCGATCGCGGACTCCGGCGCCTCGAGCACCTCGCGTGGCACCTTCGCCAGCGGGGTGTCCCCCACGTGCCGAGGAGTCCCGCCCATCAGGCGCCCGATGACGGCCGGCATGTGCTCGGCGGTGCGGTGATAGTCCGCCGCGATGAGCTCGCGCTCGATGCCCACCAGCGCGAGGATCAGCGCCGCCGAGACGCCGGTGCGGTCCTTGCCTGCCGAGCAGTGGAAGAGCACAGGCGCCTCCTCGCGTGCGACCTCCGCCACCACGCGGGTGAGGCCGGCGGCCGCGGCTGGAGCGATCATCAGGGCGTACAGGTCCTGGAGCGACGCGATCCGCGCCATCGCGGCTCCCGTGGGATCCGCGGCCGAGAGGATATCGACCTCGACCACGCGCACACCCCTCCCCAGGGGATGACCGCGATCCTTCTCGCCATGGCTGCGCAGGTCGACGACGGTCGCCGGGGGCCACGCCTCGACCGTGGTGGGGACCTGGTCCCCGGACAGCGGCGCGTCGGAACGGTAGGCGATGCCCGCCCGGAGCTCGGGTGCGGCGTCGGCGAGGTCGCGCAGGTTGGCGAGGCGATCCAGTGGCGTGCGCATGACCCGATGCTTCCAGACGTGAGGGGCCCACGCCAGAGCCTGCCGAGCCGTCCCCCACACTCGAGCGAGCACGGGTCAGGCGACGCGCGTCACGCCGGAGTCGAGGATCTCGAGGACGCCGGAGGGCTCGCTGAGGACGTCGACCGTCGCCTGGGCGGCGGTGTCAATGTGCAGCGCACGGTCGCCCTTGGGCGCGTCGCTCCAGGTCCCCGGTCCGTAGAACTGGCCGTAGCGCAGCACCAGGCCCCGCGCGCCCAGCACCGCGCTCTCGAGGTATTCGACCGGACGCCTCGCGGGCCCGGGCACCGTGAACGCGACCGACTGGGCGACCACGTGGGCCTCGGCGGCCCGCGCCGCGGCAACCAGGTTGTCGGTGCCCAGGGTGCGCACCCGGCCCAGCGCCTTCATCTTGAAGATCAGGCCCGCCACGGAGTCCGGCAGGTCCGTGACCTGATGCAGCACCAGATCGGGGGCCGCGGCGGTCACGGCGTCCCGCGTCGCGGACGCGTCGAGAATGTCGACTGTCATGCCGGTCGCGCCGGCCTCCTCGATCGACGCCACTTTGGACGGCGTGCGCGTGAAGCCCACGACGTCGTGCCCTGCGGCGGTCAGCAGCGGAACCAACCGCACGCCGATGACGCCAGTGGCGCCGGCGAGGACGATCCGCACGGGTCTACCCGAACGTCGCCGAGTCGAAGGTGCCGGCAACCCTGCGCGCCTTGTCGACCGCCTCCGGAAGCGCGCGCATGAGCGCGTCGAGGTCGTCCTGAGTCGTCGTGTGTCCCAACGAGAAGCGCATGGTGGAGGCGGCGTCGCGCTCGGCACGTCCCATCGCGATCAGCACGTGGCTGGCCTGGGCAACCCCTGCCGAGCACGCCGAGCCGTTCGATGCCTCCACGCCGTGAGAGTCCAGCACGAACATCATGGCCTCCGCGGCGCAACCCGGGAACACGAAGTGCACATTGCCGGGGAGGCGTTGCGGCCCTGGCTCGGGGCCCGAGAGCCGCGCCTCCGGAATGGCGTGACGAATGCGGTCGATGAGCTGGCGCTGCAGCGCACCCAGCCGCTGCGCCTCGGCGTCGAGGGTCGCGACGGCCTCCTCAGCCGCGATCGACGCGGCGTGGAAGCCGGCCGCGTTGAGCGTGCCGGACCGCACCTTGCGCTCCTGGCCGCCGCCGTGGGTGAGCGGCGTGATCGTCAGGTCGCGCCGCGCCGCCAGCACCCCCACCCCGACGGGCCCGCCGAACTTGTGAGCACTGACCGCCATCGTTGCCAGCCCTGCCCCGCGGAAGTCGACGGGGACGTGGCCGACGGCCTGCACGGCATCGGCGTGCACGGGGATGTCGTGCTCGGTGGCGATGTTGACGATCTCGCGCATCGGCTGGATCGCGCCCACCTCGTTGTTCGCCCACATGACGGAGACCAGCGCGATCTGGTCGAAGTTCTCGGCGACCTCCGCGCGCAACGCGTCGAGGTCCACGCGCCCGTCCGAGCCGACCGGCAGCACCACGACGGTGGCGCCGTGCTCCGCCTCGAGCCAGTGCGCGGGATCGAGTCCGGCGTGGTGCTCGATCGCGGTGGTGACGATGCGGGTGCGTCGCGGGTCCGCTCCGTGACGTGCCCAGAACAGGCCCTTGATGGCGACGTTGTCCGCCTCGGTGCCACCGGAGGTCCAGATGACCTCGGTCGCGTGCGCCCCCAGAGCAGCAGCCATGCGCTCCCGGGCGTCTTCGACGACGGACCTCGCGAGCCTCCCCGAGGTGTGCAGGGCGGAGGGATTGCCCACGCGCGAGAGCTCGTCGACGTAGGCCTCGCGGGCGCGGTCGAGCATGGGCGTGGTCGCGGCGTGGTCCAGGTAGTGACGCGGCATGCGGTCAGTGTACGGAGCGGGTCGCAGCCGCGCGCGACGACCACGGGCCACGGGTCCGTCGTTACGCTGGCACGATGGCTGAGATCCCCGGTTCCGACCAGCTCCACGCGCTCGCGCTGCTCGCGCTGGACCACGGCATCGCGTCCGCCGGCCACGGACCCGTGATCCCCTTCGCGGTGGAGGAGGACTCGGAGGGCCGTCGCAGCCTCACTCGCTTCCCCAGCGGATCGCTCGAGGAGGGCATCGTGCACGCGCGCGGGCACGTCCACGCTTCGAGCGCGCCGCGCGTGGTCGTGTGCTTCGACGGGTACGTCGCGGTTGAGGAGGGCCGCTTCGATGCGGTCTGGGTCATGGCGCACGAGGTGGGCATGGCCGCATCGGTGTCGTTCTTCCAGCGCTACCGGTCAGCCGATGCGGCGGTTGAGGCGGTCGGCAACGCCGGCTACGCCGGCGAGGCCGACCCGCTGCTGCCGGTCGACCCCGCCACGCGCATGCCGCCTGGCTGACGCGCCCGCGGCGTGTCGTTGCACGATCAGCGCCGCTACCCCACCGCGCAGGCCGCTCCGTTGACCGTGAACTCGTCGATCGGAATGGCGCCCTCCGCGGTCGAGCCGAGGAAGCCCACCGTCACCGAGCGCCCGGGCCAGATGAGGCCGTTCCACAGCCGGTTGTCGACTGTGACGCTGGCGCCGTCCTGCGAGTAGCGGCCGCCCCACAGGCTCGACACCTTCTCGTCGCCGGCGAAGTCCCACCCGAGCTCCCACCCCCAGATCGGGCGGTCCGTGGTGTTGGTGATCCAGATCTGCGAGATGAAGCCGCCGGGCCACTCGCCGTGGACCGTGTACTCGACCGAGCACGGCGGCGGCGGGGTGTAGAGGTCGAGCCCCACGAGCACGGGATCGTGGTCCGAGGTGCGGTACATGTCCGGCGCGTACAGGTACTCGAGCTGCCCCACCGACTTGTAGTCGATGTTGTAGTCGAGCGCCGAGACCTCGTCCGCGTTGATGTGCACGTGCGCGGAGTCGGTGACCTGAGCCGCCATCGAGCTGGAGGCGAACACGTAGTCGAGCGAACCCCACTGGCCGTCGAACACGTAGGAGTAGTCCTCAGCCATATCCACGTAGCCCGCGTCGCGCAGCACGTCGATCGGGTCCTCCTGGGCGTACGAGTTGAGGTCGCCGATGATCATCACGTCATCGTCCTCGACCCCCGTGGGGTAGGTGCCGATCCAGTCGACGAGAGCTTCGGCACCCGCGGCGCGGGTCTCGTTCCAGCAACCAGCGCCGTCGCCCTGATCGGCGTCTGCGCCCGTCGAGCCGCTGCAGCCCTTCGACTTCCAGTGGTTGACCACCACGGTGAAGGTCTCGCCGCTGCCCACCTCTTCGAACGACTGCGCGACGGACGGGCGGTTGCGGTCGTCGTCGAAGCGCGGGTCGACGCTCGAGTCGAGTGTGGCGATGTCACCCACCTCGGTGACCGCGGCGCTGTCGTAGAGCACACCGACGCGGATGACGTCCGTGCCCACCACTCCGGTGTCGACGTAGGTCCACGTGTCCGTGCCCTCCGCCGCGTTGAGCTCCTCGGCCAGGCGGCCGAGCGGCTCGACGCCCGGGGTGTTCTCCATCTCCATGATGCCGATCACGTCCGCGTCGAGCTCGAGCAGCGCCGCGACCAGCTTGTCGGTCTGACGCGTCACCTCGATGTCGACGGGCAGACCCTGATCCTCGAACGGCGCGTCCGCGCCGCGGCAGTCCTGCTCATAGCCCACCGGCCCGCACACGTCATCCGTGTACTGAATCGAGAGGAAGTAGTTGAGCACGTTGAAGCTCGCGACCTTGAGGGAGCCGCCCACGTCGGGCGCCTCGGTCGGCCGCGGGTTGTTCGAGACGAACTCGCCGGGGTGCACGTCCGGGCTGGCCGGGCGCACGCGCCACATCGTCGAGTTGGAGTACTCGCCGTCCCAGGTGTACGTCATGACGCCGGTCATGCCCGTGATCGAGTCACCGCCGCGCAGCGGGTTGGCCGCAGTCAGCGGATCCGAGCCGCCACCGTAGATGATCGGGTCCGGATTCTGCTCGAACGAGGCGTCGTCGAGCTGGATGCGAGCCAGGTCGTTGGCGGCCTGGAGGGCATTCGCCTCCGACCCCGGCTCGGCCACGGCGGTGGGCTGGTCCAGCTTGCCGTCGACCGACAGTGAGATCTCGCCGAAGCGCGCCAGCTCATAGAACTCCGTGACGAAGAGCTCCTGCGGGAACGTCACGAGCATGCTTTCGTAGCGCTCGAGAGAGTCCTGACTCGGCAGCGGCAGCTCGACCGGTGTGGGTGCCACGGACTCTCCCGACGAGACCACCTGCAACTGGTCGGGGTAGCCCAGCTGGGTCTGACCGAAGCGCTCCTCGACCTCGGCAGTGACGACCACTCGATCGCCGAGCTCAACGCTGTCATTGCTGCCGTTGAAGACGAAGATGGCGTCCGAGGTGGCGGGGTCGCCGTCGGTCTCGCCGTCGGCGGATTGGATGGCGAAGCCGCGCAGCGTGGGAGCCGGTCCCTCGTAGTCGCCGACCACGATGCCCGCGACTGTGACGGTCTGGCCCACGTAGGGCGAGGCCGCTCCCGAGCCCTGGATCACGCCGATGGGCTCCGAGATCTCCTCGTAGACGGTGAAGGACGACGTGAGGTCCGCCGCCATCGCGTCCGGCGGGTCGTCCGTGTCGACGTCCGTGACGGCCGATGCGGTCACGGTCACGGTGCACTCGTCGCCTCCCGCGAAGGGAGTGGGCGGCGTGACGACGTACGACGTGGGACCGCCCGACAGTGCGGCGTCGACCGTGCCGGCCTCCGAGCACTCGAGAGCGATCGCGTCCGCAGCCAGGTCGACCGGCTCCGAGAAGGTCACGGTGATGGTCGCGTCCTCCGGCACCGCGACCGCCCCGTCCGCCGGCGAAATCGACGAGACCGCAGGAGCCGCGTCCTCGACCGGACCGCCGTCGCACGTCGCGGTGTGGGAGCCAAGACCCTCGAACGTGTCCTCGGGGAGAACGTCCCACTCCACGGACGCGTCGAACGCGTCCAGCGGGTCGGTGTCGCCGGCGCACACGGTCGCCTGGCGTACAAGGGTGTCATTCTGGCTCCCGCCGGGCCACTGCGAGCCCGGGTCGACCCCCACCTGGCCGAACGAGTCCGCCACGGCCGCTCCGTTCCTCAGGATGAGGGCGTCGTCGCCGTTGAACTGGATGCCGGTTGCGAACACGTCCGCGAGGTCCGTCAACGCATCGACCGCGCGAGAGTCCGCAGTCACCACGACCAGCACGTCCCCCGCCGCCAGAGTGCCGTCGAGCTCCGTCGTGTACGAGGGTCCGTCGCCCAGAACGCGCCCATTGTGGTAGGCCTCGATCGAGTAGTCGGACAGATCGACGTCCGCCCCGGTGCCGTTGTAGATCTCCACGGCCTTGTTGTAGCCAGAGCCCTCGACGTACTCCGAGAAGATCAGGTCCGAGGTCGCAGCAGAGGCAGGGAGCGCCGAGATGGTCGCCACCCCCAGCGCGAGTGTCAGAGCGGAGGCGGTGACGCGACGATGCATGGATTCTCCCTGGTATGTCCGGTTCGCTCCCACGCTAGGGGGAACCAGGGGTTCCCGCACGTCGGCCAGGAAAACACTGGATGAAACCTGCGTGTCGAGCATGTTGCCACCACGGGACCATCGCCCCCGGTTCCCCTGACGCAGGCCCGGTACCGTGAGGTGGAACCCCACCCGAGGAGGACCCATGGCCACGTGGTTCATCACCGGATGCTCGACCGGCATCGGTCGCGCCACCGCGGAGGCTGCCATCGCCGCCGGCCACACTGTGGTCGCGACCGCCCGCCAGCCACGGAGCCTGGACGACCTCGTGTCCGCGCACCCTGATCGCGTCTTGGCGCTCGCGCTGGACGTCACCGACCGCGACGCGATCGCGAGCGCCGTGGAGCAGGCGCAGCGGATCACAGGCGGCGTCGATGTGGTGGTCAACAACGCCGGCGTGGGCTACTTCGCGACCATCGAGGAATCGGACCAGGACGCTGTGCGCGCGATGATGGACGCGAACTTCTGGGGCGTCGCCGATGTCACCGCGGCATTCCTGCCGCATCTGCGGGAGCGCCGCCGCGGCCACGTCATCACGATCTCGTCGATCGCGGGCGTGCGCGGCTCAGCTGGCCTCGGGTTCTACTGCGCGTCCAAATGGGCGGCCTCGGGCTACATGGAGGCGCTCGCCAAGGAGGTCGCGCACCTGGGCATCAAGGTCTCGATCGTCGAACCCGGCCCCGTCCAGTCGCAGTGGATCCCTTCAGGCGGCAAGGTCCACGAGGGGATGGCGGACTACGCCCCGGTCATGGACCCGTATTGGGAGCGTATCGACAGCCTTCCCGGCAACCAGCCGGGCGATCCACATGCCCTCGCGCGGGCACTGCTGCAGATCACGGAGATGGACGAGCCGCCGCTCCACCTGCTCGCCGGTCGCCACGCCATCACGCAGGGGCGCGCCAAGGCTCAGGCGCTCGCCGCTGAGATCGAGCAGTGGGAGGAGTTGGGCGCCTCGGTCGATACGCGCTGATCGCGGCGAGCAGACCGTTCACTCCGCTGGCAGCACCTTGCGCAGGTTTACGTCGATGTAGTCGGGGTCGCCCGTCGAGACGCTGAGCTCGTGCCAGTCGTAGTGACGGAGACTGTCCTCTTCATGGAGGTAGGGCAGGCGGCACGACCCGTTCTGAATGTCATCCGGGCCCTGCTCCCACAACAACGTCCCCATGGTCGAGCCGTCGCCCACGGGTTCGAACGTCCACGCGAACGTCCCCGTCTCACTTCCGTCGGGATTCGCACAGGTGGGATCGCCAAAGAGTTCGTCAGGAGGCATGCGGAAGTCACCGGTGCCATCGACTCGCATGGTGATCCAGTGCTCACCACTTCGTGTCTCCCACGTGCCGGGAGCGAACTCGTGAGAGTTGAAGTGTTGGTCGATGGGCCGCACCACGAATTCGCCCACGAAGGCCAGGGCCAAGAAGACGAGGAACAGGAACACGCCGGCCACGACGAGCAACGCGAGGATCATGACCGGCGACAACGCTGCGCCGACCAGCACCCGCACCTTGGTCCGGCGCGACCATTCCTTCGGCAGTCCCCCTGTATCGCGAGACTGGGCCCGGACCGCCTCCGCCATCGACTCCTCGAAGCGCCTTCCGTCCACGGCTCTGCTCGTTAGCTCTCGCGGCTCTGCTTGATGCGCTCGATCGCCTGCGGGATCACGTCGAAGAGTGAGCCCACCACGCCGAAGTCGCTGATCTCGAAGATGGGCGCGTCCGGATCCAGGTTGATCGCGACGATCGTGCCCGAGGCCTGCATGCCGCCCCGATGATGCACCGCGCCGGAGATGCCGCACGCGACGTAGAGCGCCGGCGTCACCGTGGTACCCGTCTGCCCGACCATGTGCTCGTGGCTGATCCACCCCTCGTCGGTGGCGTCGCGCGAGGCACCCACCGCACCACCGAGCAGGTCCGCGAACTCGCGGATGAGCGTGTAGTCGCCGCCGGTGCCGCGACCGCCGGAGACCACCACAGGCGCCTCCGCGAGGGGCACGCCGTCCTCCTCGGGCACTGCCTCGACCGAAGCGAGCCGCTCGCGCGTCTCGGGGAGCGGAACGTCGACGCCCACCACCGTCGCGTCACCCGCAGTCGGAGCCGGGGCGGCCTGGGTGGTGTTCGGTCGAATGCCCACGATCGCGCGGTCCGTCTCGATGCGCGTGCGGACATCCCAGGTCGCGGCGAACACCGTCTGAGTCGTCTCGACGCGACCGTCGACAAGCTCTGCCCCAGCGGCGTCGACCACCACTCCCGCGCCCGTCGACATCGCCACGCGGGTCACGATCTCCTTGTTGACGAACGTCGAGATGACCAGCAGCACGCTCGAGTCCGCGCTCGCTGCGGCGACAGCCGTCGCGGCCTTGGCGGGCAGCCGTGCGTCGTCGCCGATCGCGGCGACCCTCACCTCCGCCGCACCGTACTCGCCCAGCTGTGCCACCGCATCGGCCGGCGGTTCCTCCCCCAGCCACACCGCCACCGGAGTGCCCAGCGTGCGGGCCAGGGTCAGTGCCTCGAACGACGGGCGGGAGATCTGCCCGCCGTGGTGCTCGATCAGGACGGCGACGCTCATACGAGCCCCCTCTCGACGAGGAAGTCGGCGAGCGCGGTGCCCCCGTCGCCCGTGTCGGTGACGACCTGGCGGTTGGCGCGCGGCGGACGCTCGGACGCGTCCACGACGGTGGTGCGGGCGGCCGATGCGCCCACGGCTGACGGGTCAAGGTCCAGTTCTGCGAGACTCCAGGTGGCGACAGGCGCCTTGCGTGCGGCCATGATCAGCTTGAAGTTGGGATAGCGGGGCGTGTTCGCCTCGTCCGTGACGGAGACCACCGCCGGCAGGGGCGCCGAGACCGTCTCCCGCGCGTCCGGCAGGTGACGGATGATCGTGGCCTCGCCGTCCGCGACGGTCAGTCCCGAGGCAAGGGTGAGCTGTGACCAGTCGAGCTCGGCCGCGAGCGCCGTGGGCAGCATCGACGTGAGGCCGTCGAGCGCCGCCATGCCGGTGACGACCAGGTCGAGGGGCGCCTCCGCGTGGACCTTGCGCACGGCGGCGGCGATCACGGTTGCGGTGCCGAACACGTCTGAGCCAGCGATCGCCTCGTCGCTCACGTGGATGGCGTGATGCGCGCCCAACTGAAGGGCCTTGCGGACGGCGGCCACCGCATCGGCCCCTCCCACGGTGAGGGCGTAGACCTCACCCTCGCCCGCTGCCTCGATCAGCTGAAGAGCGGCCTCGACGGCGTTCTCGTCGAGCTCGTTCATCGAGCCGTCCTCGGCAGTGCGGGTCACGGCGCCTTCGGTGAAGGAGCGCTGCGACTGCAGGTCTGGCGTGTGCTTGACGGTGACCAGGATGCGCATGGGTTCCAGCGTAGTCGCGGTGCGCGCGGCCCTCACCCCGGCGCGACACCGCCTGGATCGACACGCGCGCGACATCACTGCGACACACGGAACCGGCACAATGGGGGCATGTCCCTGGAAGGCGTCACTCCCTCACTCCTGGCCCACCGTCTGGGCGTCCACCTGACCGAAGGCGGCGCGAACGTCGCCGTCTATGCCGGTCACGCGACTGCGGTGGACCTGTGCCTGTTCGACGACGAGGACACGGAGACACGCATCCCGCTGTTCGGCCCCAAGGCCGGGGTCTGGCACGCGTTCGTGCCGGGCATCGCTGAAGGCCAGAAGTACGGGTTCCGCGCCAATGGCCCGTGGCAGCCCAAGAAGGGGCACCGCTACAACCCGGCCAAGCTGCTCATGGACCCGTATGCACGAGGGTTCGCGGGCGAGGTGACGCCCATGAACGCCCCGGGTGCGAGCGCGTTGCTGTCCAACCGCGACGGCACGGACACCGCTCCCCTGATGCCGCGCTCCGTCGTGACCGTGGAGCCCGGCGGCTCATGGCAGACCCCGCACCCCCGCATCGCGTGGGAGGACGCCGTGGTCTACGAGCTGCACGTCAAGGGCTTCACCCAGCAGATGGAAGCCGTGCCGGAGGAGCTGCGCGGCACCTATTGCTGAACGGCCTCAGGCAAAGGCCAGCGGCCGGATCTCGGTGACCTCGATGTCTGCACCGCGATCGTCGGTTGCGA